>JBCNNW010000030.1:0-41078 GCA_039594205.1 Pseudescherichia sp.
ACCTGTTTTAACAATGCGATCAGTTCATCGTAGCAACCGTGAACGTCGCCAATAAGATATGTCGACATGGATTAATGGATGAGTGTTGAAACGGCAAGTCGGAAGACCGGTATGTCGATGCGGAACGGATTGCCCTCGGCATCGATCATCTCATAGTGGCCCTGCATGGTACCCAGCGGCGTTTCGATAACGGCCCCGCTGGTGTATTGGTACTCTTCGCCGGGCGCAATGTGCGGCTGGACGCCAACCACACCTTCGCCCTGAACCTCGGTTTCACGGCCATTGCCGTTAGTGATAAGCCAGTAGCGCCCCAGCAGCTGCACGGGCGTGCGACCCAGATTGCGGATAGTCACCGTATAGGCAAAAACATAGCGCTGTTCATCAGGTGCCGACTGCGATTCGATATAGGCACTCTGTACGTGAACACATACCCGGGGCGAATTGATCATGGCTTAACTCTCCTTCGGCGGCGCGTTGTCCGTCAGGTAGTTTGCCAGCTGGCAGTACTGGGCGACAGAGACGTTCTCTGCCCGCACCGCCGGGTCAATACCTAACGACGTGAGAACCTCCGGCGTAAACAGATTGCCGAGGCTGTTGCGGATGGTTTTACGGCGCTGGTTAAACGCTTCGGTAGTGATGCGGCTCAGCACGCGAACCTCTTTAACCGGGTACGGCATCGTGGTATGCGGTACCAGGCGCACCACCGCAGAGTCGACTTTAGGCGGCGGCGTAAAAGCGGTCGGCGGTACTTCCAGAACCGGGATCACCTGACAATAGTATTGTGCCATCACGCTTAAACGACCATACGCCTTGCTGTTCGGACCTGCAACCAGACGATTCACCACCTCTTTTTGCAGCATGAAGTGCATATCGGCGATGGCATCAGTATAGCTAAACAGGTGGAACATCAGCGGTGTGGAGATGTTATAGGGCAGGTTACCAAAAACGCGCAGCGGCTGGCCCAGAGTCTGGGATAGCTCGCCAAAGTTCATGGTCATAGCATCCTGCTGATAGATGGTCAGTTTTGGTCCAAGGAACGGATGCGTTTGCAGACGCGCGGCCAGATCGCGATCCAGCTCGATGACGGTCAGCTCATCCAGACGTTCACCCACCGGCTCGGTCAGCGCGGCAAGGCCGGGACCGATTTCGACCATCGCCTGGCCTTTTTGCGGATTGATTGCTGAAACGATGCTGTCGATGACAAATTTATCGTTAAGGAAGTTTTGCCCGAAACGTTTACGGGCCAGGTGCCCCTGATGGACTCTGCTATTCATTGAGTATTAGTAATCATTTTGATGGCGAGATTAAGCGCCGTAATAAAACTGCCGACATCGGCTTTCCCCTGGCCCGCGAGTTCTAGCGCGGTGCCGTGGTCTACGGATGTGCGAATAAAAGGTAAACCGAGCGTAATGTTCACACCGCGGCCAAAGCCCTGATACTTTAACACGGGCAGGCCCTGATCGTGATACATCGCCAGCACTGCATCGGCGCGATCGAGATATTTAGGCTGGAACAGGGTATCGGCAGGCAGCGGACCGCTGAGGTTCATTCCTTCGGCGCGCAGCGCTTGAAGCAGTGGAATGATGATGTCGATCTCTTCGCTGCCCATATGGCCGCCTTCGCCCGCGTGCGGGTTCAGGCCGCAAACCAGCACGTGCGGGTGGGCAATGCCGAACTTACTTTGCAAATCGCGATACAAAATGGTGATGACGTCGCGCAGCAGCGTCGGGGTGATGGCGTCCGCCACGTCCCGCAGCGGCAGATGGGTGGTTGCCAACGCTACGCGCAGCGCTTCGGTCGCCAGCATCATCACTACTTTGGATACGCCTGAGCGCTCTTCAAAAAACTCGGTGTGCCCGGTAAAGGGCACGCCGGCATCGTTAATCACCCCTTTATGCACCGGTCCGGTCACCAGCGCGGCAAATTCACCGTTCAGGCAGCCGTCACAGGCACGGGCAAGGGTATCGACAACGTAGCTACCGTTAGCCACGCTGAGCTGGCCGGGAACCACTGCCGCACGCAGAGCAATGGGCAACACCGTCAGGGTGCTGGCGCGCTGCGGCCGTGCGGGCTGGTCTGCATCGTAAGGGAGCAGGGACAGCGGCAGTCCATGCTGTGCTGCGCGGTCAATTAAAAGCTGTGGGTCAGCGCAGACCACCAGCTCCATTGGCCAGTCGCGCTGGGCCAGCTGAACCACCAGCTCCGGGCCAATCCCGGCGGGTTCGCCGGGAGTGATAACGATGCGTTGAGCGTTCATTAGTTGCTCAGGATCTTCACGTAGGCGCTGGCACGCTGCTCCTGCATCCAGCTGGCCGCCTCTTCAGAGAATTTGCGGTTCATCAGCATGCGGTAGGCGCGATCCTTCTGTGCGGCGTCGGTTTTATCCACGTTACGCGTATCCAGCAGTTCGATCAGATGCCAGCCAAACGAGGAGTGTACCGGGGCGCTCATCTGGCCTTTGTTCAGTTTCATCAGCGCATCGCGGAAGGCCGGATCGAAAATATCCGCCGCAGCCCAGCCGAGATCGCCACCCTGGTTAGCCGAACCGGGATCCTGGGAGAATGATTTCGCCGCTGCAGCAAAGCTGGTTTTACCGCTCTTAATGTCCGCAGCAATCTGCTCCAGCTTCACGCGGGCCTGTTCGTCGGTCATGATCGGCGACGGCTTCAGCAGGATGTGGCGAGCATGAACTTCGGTCACGGAGATGCTTTTGCTCTGACCGCGCAGATCGTTCACCTTCAGGATATGGAAGCCAACGCCGGAGCGGATCGGCCCGATGATGTCGCCTTTTTTCGCCGTGCTCAGCGCCTGGGCAAAGATAGACGGCAGCTCCTGAATACGGCCCCAGCCCATCTCGCCGCCTTTCAGCGCCTGTGGATCGGCAGAGTAGGTGATCGCCAGCTTGCCAAAGTCATCGCCGCCGCGCGCCTGCTCGATGATCGAACGTGCCTGGCTCTCCGCTTCGTTAACCTGATCGGAGGTTGGGTTTTCCGGCAGCGGGATCAGAATGTGGCTCAGATTCAGCTCGGTGCTGGCGTCGTTCTGGTTACCTACCTGCTGAGCAAGAGAGTCAACCTCCTGCGGCAGAATGGTAATGCGGCGACGTACCTCGTTGTTACGCACCTCGGAAATCAGCATCTCCTTGCGGATCTGGCTGCGGTAGGTGTTGTAATCCATCCCGTCATAGGCCAGACGGCTACGCATTTGATCCAGCGACATGTTGTTCTGCCTGGCGATATTGGCGATAGCCTGATCGAGCTGCTCATCGGTGACTTTGACACCCATCTTGGTGCCCATCTGCAGAATGATTTGATCCATGATCAGCCGCTCCAGGATCTGGTGACGCAGCGTGGCGTCATCAGGAAGCTGCTGACCCGCCTGTCCGGCGTTAAGCTTTACGGATTTCATCAAACCATCAACGTCGCTTTCCAGCACAACGCCGTTATTCACGACGGCAGCGACCTTATCGACAACCTGCGGCGCGGCGAAACTGGTATTCGCAACCATGGCGATACCGAGAAGCAGCGTTTTCCAGTTCTTCATACTTTTTCCATTTCAATTAACCGCAATGCGGATTACGTGGCAAATCAACTTCATAACTCATCTACTTCATAACTAAGCGACTACATTACAAAGAGCTACTATAAGGCAGAATATTCGAACGCAGCATCTGCTGGGTGCCCAGCCCGTAGTTAGAGCTTAGGCCACGCAGTTCGATGTTAAAGCCGACGACGTTGTCATAGATGCTTTGATTATTCTGGTCCTCCCAGCCGTTGAGCTTACGTTCGTAACCAAAGCGGACAGCGTAGCAGCAGGAGTTGTACTGCAAACCAAGCATTTGGTCTGCGGGTTTATTCTGTTTGGTGTCGTAATAGTAAGCACCAACAATGGACCAGCGATCTGCGATTGGCCAGCTTGCCACTCCGCCTACCTGCGAGATGCCGTCTTTGCTCTGATCGGCGTACGCGTAGTTAGGCAATGTCGCCTGGATATATTCGGCGCTGGCATAGCGGTAGCTCAGCTGCACCATTCTGTCAGCATCGCGTCGGTACTCCAGCGTGCCATTACCGTTTGCCACACTATCAAGACGGTTATCATACTGAACGCCGCCGCGCAGGCCCCAGCGCTCGCTCATCCGCCAGTAGGTATCGCCAGCCCATACAACTGAGCCTGTTTGATCGTTGCTTTCCCAGGTCAAGTTTTTGTCACCGGTGTGAGACTCGGTGAAGTAGTAGATTTGACCCACGGAAATGTTAAAACGTTCAACCGATTCCTGATCATAAACGCGTGATGTGATCCCCGTTGTAACCTGGTTCGCTGATGCGATGCGGTCGAGGCCGCCATAGGTTCTGTCGCGGAACAGGCCACCGTAGTCAAACTGCAGCAGGGAGGAGTCGTAGTTATTGATGTGGCTCTGGTCACGGTAGGGGACGTAGAGATACTGGGCACGCGGCTCCAGCGTCTGGCTATAGCCTTCCATCCAATTCATATCACGCTCAAACACCAGTTTACCGTCAACCTTAAACTGGGGCATCACGCGGCTTACCGACTCTTTATAGTCGGTATTGCTGACCTGGTTAAAGTAATCCAGTTTTTTCTGCTGATAGTGAGTCGCCAGCAGTTTTGCTTCCGTATTGACGCTGCCCCATTGGTTAGAAAGCGGCAGATCGATAGTCGGCTCCAGATGTAAGCGCGTTGCTTCCGGCAGGTCCGAGTTGGTATTAACGAAGTGCACCGCCTGGCCATAAACATGGGTATCAAACGGCCCAACGTCATTGTGGTAGTAGTTAACATCCAGCTGCGGTTCTGCAGCGTAAGAGTTACTGTTTCGGGTATCAAATACCTGGAATTGTTTAGTAGAAACCGTAGCGTCGAAGTTATCTACCGCGTAGCCTACGCTGAATTTCTGCGTGGCATAGCCGTCGGTACTGGAACCATAGGTCGAAGTGAAGTCATTGAAGTAGTGCGGATCGCTGACCTTGGTATAGTCGACATTGAAACGCCATACCTGATCCATCACCCCACCGTGCTGCCAGTAGAAGAGCCAGCGATGCTTATCGGTTTCGGTTGGATAATCGTCTTGGTAAACATCATCCGAAGGCAGGTAGTCGAACTCCATCAGGCCCGCACCCGCCTGGGTCAGGTAGCGGAATTCGTTCTGCCACTGAATGCTGCCCCGCTTGTCCATATAGTGCGGCGTAATGGTGGCGTCAAAGTTCGGCGCAATGTTCCAGTAGTACGGCAGCGTAAACTCAAAGTAGTTCTTCGAGCTGTATCTGGCGTTCGGGATCAGGAAGCCGGAGCGGCGCTTGTCGCCAATCGGTAGCTGCAGATAGGGGCTATAGAACACCGGAACCGGGCCAAGCTTAAAGCGCGCGTTCCAGATCTCGGCGACCTGCTCCTCGCGGTCCTGGATCACTTCGCTCCCCACCACGCTCCAGGTATTCGACCCAGGCAGACAGGAGGTAAAGGTCCCGTTGTCGAGAATGGTATAGCGATTCTCGCCGCGCTGCTTCATGAGATCGGCGGTACCGCGGCCCTGGCGTCCGACCAGCTGGTAGTCGCCGTTCCAGACGTTAGTGTCTTTGGTGTTCAGGTTAGCCCAGGCTTTTGGCCCTTTCAGGATCACCTGGTTATCATCATAGTGCACGTTGCCCAGCGCATCGACGGTACGGACCGGCGCGGTCTGCCCCTCCGGCTGCTGCTGGTGAAGCTGCATCTCATCTGCCTGCAGGCGGCTATTACCCTGCTGAACGTCGACGTTGCCGGTAAATACGGCGTCTTCAGGATAGTCCCCTTTCGCGTTATCGGCGTTAATGGTGACGGGCAGCTTATTCGTTTCGCCCTCTACCAGAGGACGGTTATAGCTCGGGACGCCCAGCAGACACTGCGAGGCGAGATCGGCCGCCAGCCCCTGTTGACTATACAGGGCTGAGCCAATCATTGTGGCCAGAAGGGTGGGAATACGTTTTTTCATACGTTGTATTTGTTGTTCCGTCATCAGTGGCTTTTCAGCTTGCAAGCGCTCAGAGACTAACTTACTCACCTGCACAGCGCTAGTGTTAATCCTGCCCGCTTTCGAGCCTGGTAGAGAAGGCTGTGCCTGTGCACGGCATAGAATGACGGGTATGATAATGCAAATCTTAGCCGACGGCATGACCATTTGGGGAGTATATGCAGTATTGGGGAAAAGTGATTGGCGTCGCCATCGCATTAATGATGGGCGGCGGTTTCTGGGGCGTGGTCCTCGGCTTACTCATTGGACACATGTTTGACAAGGCGCGCAGCCGCAAAATGGCGTTTTTTGCCAACCAGCGCGAGCGTCAGACGCTCTTTTTCGCCACCACCTTTGAGGTAATGGGGCATCTAACCAAATCCAAGGGGCGTGTTACCGAGGCGGATATTCAGGTGGCGAGCCTGTTTATGGACCGCCTCAACCTGCACGGCGATTCACGTGCGTTAGCCCAGCAGGCGTTCCGCGTCGGCAAAACCGACAACTATCCGCTGCGGGAAAAGATGCGTCAGTTCCGCAGCGTCTGTTTTGGTCGCTTCGATCTGATTAGGATGTTTCTGGAAATTCAGATCCAGGCGGCGTTCGCCGACGGCTCGCTGCATCCGAACGAACGTGCGGTGCTGTACGTCATTGCCGAGGAGCTGGGGATCTCCCGCGTTCAGTTTGACCAGTTCCTGCGTATGATGCAGGGCGGGGCGCAGTTTGGCGGCGGCTTTAACGGGCAGCAGCAGTCAAACGGCGGCTGGCAGCAGGCCCAACGCGGGCCGACGCTGGAAGACGCCTGCAACGTGCTGGGCGTGAAGCCCACCGATGACGCTACCACCATCAAGCGTGCCTACCGCAAGCTGATGAGCGAGCACCATCCGGATAAGCTGGTGGCCAAAGGGCTGCCGCCTGAGATGATGGAAGTGGCGAAGCAGAAAGCGCAGGATATCCAGAAAGCCTACGAGCTGATCAAAGAGCAGAAGGGTTTTAAATAGGGCGTAAAACCGGTGGGTTCGGGCAGCAACCTGCACGAACCCAGCCGGTCTATTCAGCGAGAAACAGCTCCAGCAGCGAGTTCAAAAACAGCTTGCCGTGCTCGGTTATCTGCCATGCTTCGGCGGACTCGGTCACATAGTTGAGCGCCAAAGCACGTTCGATCTGCGGGCGGATCGCAGACTCATCCAGCCCGGTGTAGCGGGTAAACTCAGCGCGCGGCGCTGGCTCCAGCAAACGAAAGCGGTTCATAAAGAACTCAAACGGTTTATCAGCGGTCTCTACCTCATGCTGCCGGTCGCGATAGGTTCCCTGCATATAGCCCCGCGGATGACGCGTTTTGGCGGTGCGCAGAATGCGCCCGTCGGGGAAGGTCACCTTGCCGTGTGCGCCGCAGCCGATCCCAAGGTAGTCTCCGAAGCGCCAGTAGTTGAGGTTATGCTGACACTGGTAGCCCGGCTTCGCATAGGCCGAGGTCTCATACTGCTGATAGCCCGCCGCCGTCAGCAGCTTGTGTCCCTGCTCGAAAATTTCCCACAGCGAATCGTCATCCGGCAGCACCGGCGGCCGGGAGCCAAACAGCGTGCCCGGCTCAATGGTCAGCTGATACCAGGAGAGGTGCGGCGGGTTGAGATCGATGGCCTGGCGCAGATCGTCCAGCGCCTCTTCCAGGGTTTGGTCCGGCAGACCGTGCATCAGATCGAGGTTAAAGCTGCGCAGCCCGAGGCCCGTTGCCAGCCGGGCAGCGCGCTTCGCCTCTTCCGGACCGTGGATACGCCCCAGCCGGGTCAGCTTGCTTTCGCTAAAGCTCTGCACACCAATGGAGATACGGTTAACCCCTGCTCGCTGGTAGTCGACAAAGCGGTCAGCCTCTACCGTGCCGGGGTTGGCCTCCATGGTGATCTCGGCGTCAGCGGCCAGGTTGAGACGCGCCCGCACGCCATCCAGCAGGGTCTGCATCGCCGGGCCGGAGAGCAGGCTTGGCGTTCCGCCGCCGATAAAGATCGTCTTCACCTCGCGGCCCTGCGCCCAGGGCGCATCGGCGTCAAGATCGCTCAGCAGATGCTGAACGTAGTCGTCATGGGGAACTTCGCCCTTGAGCGCATGCGAGTTGAAGTCGCAGTAGGGGCACTTCTGCACGCACCAGGGAATGTGGATGTAAAGGCTCAGAGGTGGCAAATCAGCCATTACGCAGTGCTTCCAGTAACAGTTTCAGCGCCTGCCCACGGTGGGAGGCGGCGCGCTTCTCGTCAGCGCTCAGCTCGGCCGCGGTTTTACCCGCTTCCGGCACAATGAAGATAGGATCGTAGCCAAAGCCGCCGCTGCCTGCAGGCGCACGAGCGATGGTGCCCTGCCAGCTGCCGTGGCACACCAGCGGAGTCGGGTCGTCGGCGTGGCGCATGTAGACCAGCACGCAGTGGAACTGAGCCTGACGCTCGTCGTCCGGCACGTCCTGCAGCTCGACCAGCAGCTTGTCAAGGTTCTGCTGGTCGGTTGCGTCTACGCCTGCAAAGCGCGCGGAGTAGATCCCCGGCGCGCCGCCGAGGGCGTCAACCGCCAGCCCGGAGTCGTCGGCGATGGCCGGCAGGCCAGTGACCTGTGCAGCATGGCGCGCTTTAATGATCGCATTCTCAATGAAGGTCAGACCGGTCTCCTCGGCGGACTCGACGCCCAGCTCGGTTTGCGCCACCACGTCGAGACCAAAATCGTTAAGCAGCGAGGCCAGCTCGCGTACTTTACCGGCGTTGCCGGTAGCAAGAACAACTTTTTGCATAGCTAAATCCTGATTCATGTAAACCGCGGTCGGTGACGCTTACAGCGCCATCCACAGCCCCGGCAGCAGCATATTTCCCGTACCCTGCAGGAGTTCGGCAATCCCCATGTTGATCACGTAGAGCAGCAGCACCAGGATCATCGGCGAGAAGTCGATCCCGCCCATGGACGGCAGCAGGCGGCGGATAGGGCGCAGCAACGGATCGGCGAGCTGCATCAGCACAAACTCAACCGGGCTACGTCCCTGGCTGACCCAGCTCATGATGGCCATCAGCAGCAGCACCCAGAAGATCAGCTGGCCGATGGTTTTCAGCAGGATCAGCACGGCGGCAATCCAGATAATCGGCTGGAAGGTCACCACCATAAACAGCACAATGGCCTTCAGCACGCACAGTACAAACGCCAGCAGTACAGAGGCGCTATCGAGACCGCCCATTGCCGGGATAATGCGGCGCAGCGGCCCCACCACCGGCTGGGTGATCTTCACGATAAACTGTGAAAACGGGTTGTAGAAATCTACGCGGGCCCACTGCATCCAGACCCGTAACAGCAGCACCATCGTATAAAGCTCAATTACCGTTGAGAGCAGGAAAGTCAACGTCTTCATGGCGTTCCTCAGTTTTCCTTAATTTTTTGTATAATCACGGGCACCAAATATGGCGGTGCCGATGCGTACCAGGGTGCTGCCCGCCGCGATGGCGGCTTCCATATCGTCGCTCATTCCCAGAGAGAGCGTGTCTACCGTTGGGTAGCGCAATTTAAGCGCGTCAAATGCTACAGCCATTTGCCGTGCCACCGCAAACTGCCTTTCATAAGTTGACACGGGGGCAGGGATCGCCATCAGCCCACGCAGGCAGACGTTTGGCAGCTCAGCAACCTGAGCGGCGAGAGTATCCAGCTCGGCAAGGGGAATGCCGGACTTGCTCTCCTCATCGCTAATATTGACTTGAATCAGGATGTTAAGCGGCGGCATGCCCGCCGGACGCTGGTCGCTCAGCCGGCTGGCGATGCGCAGGCGATCGACGGTATGACACCAGTCAAAATGCTCAGCCACCAGACGGCTTTTGTTGGACTGTAAGGGGCCAATAAAGTGCCATTGCAGCCCTGTTACGCCCTGCGCCTGGAAGTGGCGAATTTTATCCACCCCCTCCTGAACATAGTTTTCACCAAAGGCGCGCTGTCCGGCGTCGATGGCCTCTGCGACGGCGCTCGCAGGTTTGGTTTTGCTGACTGCAAGCAGAGTAACATCTTCTGAAGCACGGCCGCAGCGTAGCGCAGCGGCGGAGATTTTGTCCCGGACCTGTGCCAGGTTATGCGCGATATCGTTCATTTTTCCCGGAGGCTGATTGATGGATATGGAAGAGATAGTGGCCCTTAGTGTAAAGCATAACGCCTCGGATCTACACCTGTGCAGCGCCTGGCCGCCGCGCTGGCGCAGGCAGGGTATGCTTGAGGATGCTCCATTTGCGCCGCCGGACATTGAGGCGATCCTGCGTGAGGCGCTGACCGACGAGCAGCAGGGGGAGTGGTGGGCCAACCGGCAGGTAGACTTTGCCCTTGAGCTGGCAAACCAGCAGCGGCTGCGGGCCAGCGCCTTTATGCACCATCACGGTATTTCCCTGGCGCTGCGTCTGCTGCCCACTACGTGTCCGAAGCTCTACGCTTTGGATACGCCGCCAGCGCTGGAGCAGATCCTCGCCTGTGACAGCGGGCTGGTGCTGGTCACCGGCGCAACCGGCAGCGGTAAATCCACCACCCTTGCGGCGATGGTCGACTACCTCAATCACCGCCTGGCCGGGCACATTCTCACCCTGGAGGATCCGGTGGAGTTTGTTCATCAGGGGGCGCAGTGCCTGATCGAGCAGCGGGAGATAGGCCAGCACTGCCCATCGTTTGCCGACGGCCTGCGCGCCGCGCTGCGTGAAGATCCGGATGTCATTTTAATCGGCGAGCTGCGCGACAGCGAGACTATTCGTCTGGCGCTGACCGCCGCAGAAACCGGGCATCTGGTGTTGGCGACGCTGCACACCCGGGGGGCGGCCCAGGCGGTAGAGCGGCTGATCGATACCTTTCCGACGGAGGAGAAAGCCTGGGTGCGCAGCCAGCTGGCGGGCAGCCTGCAGGCGGTGCTGGCGCAAAAGCTGGAGGCCGATAAGCAGGGCGGACGCGTAGCGCTGTTTGAGCTGCTGGTTACCACCCCGGCGGTGGCGAACCTGATCCGCGACGGTAAAACCCACCAGCTTCCGGGCCTGATGCAGACCGGACAGCAGGCGGGGATGCAGACCTTCAGCCAGAGCCGCCAGCAGCGGGTCGCCGCCGGGCGGCTGGCAGAGAAGGGCTAAGATCAGACCTGCTGTTCGAAGTAGCTTTCGAGGATGATCACCGCCGAGGCGGAGTCAACGCTGCCTTTGTTCAGCGCCCGGAAGCCACCGTGGGCGAAGAGTCCTGAGCGCGCCTCAACGGTGCTCAGGCGCTCATCGTGCAGGGCAACGCGGACCCCGAAGCGGCCGTGGATCTTATTGGCAAAGTTGCGCGCCCGGGCGGTCAGGAGCTGTTCGCTGCCGTCCATATTGAGCGGCAGGCCGACCACCACCTCATCCGGCTGCCACTCTTTAAGCAGACGCTCAATCAGGTTCCAGTCCGGGGTGCCGTTTTGCGCCTTCAGCGCCGTTAGCGGGCGAGCGGTGCCGGTAATGCGCTGACCAATGGCCACGCCGATGCTTTTGGTGCCGAAATCAAAGGCTAACAGAGTCCCGCTCATCAGGCGTGTCCCGCCACGCCGGGCATGGTAGAGATATCAATGCCGATCAGCTTTGCCGCATCGCGCCAGCGGTCGGCGATCGGCGTTTTGAACAGGATATTCTGGTCGGCCGGAGCGGTGAGCCAGGCGTTATCGAGGATCTCCTGCTCAAGCTGGCCCTTCTCCCATGAAGCGTAGCCGAGCGCCACCAGCACCTCAGAGGGCTGCTCGTCGGTACCCAGCGTCTCCAGCACGTCCCGGGAGGTGGTGATCACCGTGTTATCCGAGATGCGAATACTTGAGGAGAATTTTGCCGGCGGCGTATGCAGGATAAAGCCGCGATCTTCTGCCAGCGGGCCGCCAAGCAGCACCGGTTTATCCAGACGGATCGCCGGATTACGCCCTTCGGGCTTGATTTTGAGCTTGTCCAGTACCCCTTCGACCTTCAGGTTCTCCAGCGGCTTATTGATGATGATCCCCATCGCGCCATCTTCGTTATATTCGCAGATATAGACCACGGCACGGCGGAAGAAGGGATCCTGGAGAGCAGGCATGGCAATCAGAAAGTGATGCTGTAAATTCATTGTCAGAGGTTCTGTTCCTGGTTCAAAAAGCAACAAGTACCCAGTATGCGGTGAAAGCACCCGCTTTGCTATCCCTGCAGATCGCAAATCCGGGTCTTTCACCTGCAAACAGGCCGTTACGGGTGTGCTGAATTTAGTTGCCGAGACGCTTTTCAATCGCGTCCATCAGCATACCGGTAATGGAGACCGGGAACGCCGCTTCGATTTCACGAATGCAGGTCGGGCTGGTGACGTTAATCTCGGTCAGGCGATCGCCGATGATATCGAGACCGACAAAGATCAGTCCTTTCGCCTTCAGGGTAGGCGCGACGCGGCGGGCGATATCCCAGTCGCTGTCGCTGAGCGGACGCGGTTCACCACGCCCTCCGGCGGCCAGGTTGCCACGGGTTTCACCGCCCTGCGGAATACGCGCCAGGCAGTAGGGAACGGGTTCGCCGTCAACAACCAGCACGCGCTTGTCGCCGTCTTTGATCGCCGGCAGATAGTTTTGCGCCATGCAGTAGCGGGTGCCGTGCTCGGTCAGCGTTTCGGTAATCACGCCGAGGTTGGGATCGCCCTCTTTCACGCGGAAAATCGACGCGCCGCCCATCCCGTCCAGCGGTTTCAGAATGATGTCGGTATGCTTCTGCCAGAACGCCTTAAGCTGCGCCTTATTGCGGGTCACCAGCGTCTCCGGGGTCAGCTCCGGGAACCAGGCGGTGAACAGCTTCTCGTTGCAGTCGCGCAGGCTCTGAGGCTTGTTGACGATCAGCGTACCTTTCTCTTCCGCGCGCTCCAGAATATAGGTCGCGTAGACGAATTCGGTATCAAACGGCGGATCCTTACGCATCAGCACCACGTCAAGGTCGGCCAGCTCGATATCCTGCTCGCCGTTGAACGTATACCACTGGTCATAGTTCTGCTCTACGCCCAGGAGGCGCGTGCGGGCGCGGGCCTGGCCGTTAATCAGGTAGAGATCCGCCATCTCCATGTAATGCAATTCATAGCCGCGACGCTGCGCTTCCAGCAGCATGGCAAAGCTGGAGTCTTTCTTGATGTTAATGCTTGCGATGGGATCCATCACAATGCCGAGCTTAATCATTCGCTTTCTCCGTTTAAACCTGTAGCCAGTTTTACCCCAAATCACCGAAGCGCACCTGGAGTGCGGTAATGGCGGTGAGCGCGGTCGTTTCAGTGCGCAAAACGCGTGGTCCTAACAGAATATCAGTAAAGTGGTACTCTGCGGTCATGGCGATCTCATTCGCCGTCAGGCCGCCCTCCGGGCCAATCAGCAGCCGCACACGCTCAACCGGCAGCGGCAGCGTATTGATGCTGGCGCTGGCCCGCGGGTGCAGGTTCAGCTTCAGCCCGGTATCTGGCTCAGCGCACCAGGCCTCCAGATCCATTGCCGGACGTATCTCCGGGATCCGGTTGCGGCCACACTGCTCGCAGGCAGCAATGGCAATCTTCTGCCACTGCTGGATCTTCTTGTTCAGGCGTTCAGGATCCAGTTTAACCCCGCAGCGCTCAGAAAAAAGTGGCGTAATGAGGCTTACTCCCAGTTCGATCGATTTCTGGATAGTGAATTCCATCTTTTCGCCCCGGGACATCACCTGACCGAGATGAATATGCAGCGGCGACTCGCGATCGTCGGTCTCGCCTGAGAGCAGAGTTACCACCACGCTCTTCTTATCGGCGCGCAGGATCTCCGCCTCAAAAAGCTGGTTGCTGCCGTCAAAGAGCTGTAGAGCCTGGCCTGCGCCCATACGCAGCACGCGACCGACGTGGTTTGCCGCATCGTCGCTTAGCGCAACCTGCTGGCCAACGGTGAGGAGTTCAGGGTGATAAATGCGGGGTTTACGCATGAAAACATCGTCCGGGATAGAGCGTGCGGCAAGGCTGCCGCACGGTTAACAAGATGCCGCTAGTGTAGGTTAGCTCTTTCACCCCTGACAAGCGCGCTGCACGTAGGGATTCGCATTACCCTGCACCTTGTTGATACGCCGGTCGCGCTCACACTCCCAGGGGGTAACCGGATAGATCTTGTTCCAGGCCTCAAACAGCTGCGTCTGCTGGCGGGAGAGCGACAGCGAGTAGCGATCCCGCATATAGAAGTAGATGCGGGCAATAGCGCCGCGGGCGCGGGCAGGCGGCTCGGCAAGCTTCGCTTTAAAGTCGACCTTCATGTCGCACTGGCCGTACTGACCCTCGCCGCCGTTCCACTGGCTGTACATAAAGTTGCCGCGATCGCCGTTGACCTCGCCGACGGCGGGCTGCAGGTTATGCATGTCGCTCTCCATCTGGCGATAGACCGGATCTTTCGCACAGTTTTTACGGCCGCCCTCCTGCCAGCACTGGCGCTGGTGGCCGAACTGCCAGGCGGGCACGACGTGCTCCCACTCGATACGGCTGGCACGGTTGGCATTTTTACGCACTTTATAACCGCATGAGGCGAGATCGACCACGCCTTTCTTACCCTGCCAGATAATGGTGCAGCCGCAGTAGAAGTCCCCCGGCGCGTCGGCGTTAATCTTTACGCCTGCCGCCTTGGCTTGGGCGAAACTGTGAATACCCTCGCCCAGTGCGGCGTGGGAGAGGCTCGCTGCCAGCAGGGTAAGGGTGAGAAGGTAGGGGCGGGACATGACAAACTCCATTGCTTAAGATCGTCGCACCCTAGCGAATGCGGTTCTCAGATGCAATCAGTGAGTTCAAAAAAGCGTTTGCTCATTCAGGCTGATGTCGGTTCGGCAACCAGCGGCTCGCCGCAGCGCACGCAGCGGTAGACCGCTTCGCCGCGCAGGATGCGGTTATGACGACGTACGGTCAGCTGATGCTGCTGGCAGGCGCAGCGGTAGGGCCAGGTATTGCGCTGTACCGAAGCCAGCTCAAACTGGTGGGTGCGGCGGGCGGGGACGCCGAGCACGCTCTCCATCATCCACTTCCACTCTTTGCCGTGCGGCGCAACGCGACCAAAGTGTTTCCATACCAGCAGGTGGGCCAGCTCATGGGGGACAACTTCGTCAATAAACGCCTGCTGATTCTCCAGCAGCAGCACCGGGTTCAGGCGGATCTCATAGCTGGCAAGCCAGGCCGTACCCGCCGCCGCGCCGCGCTGTTGATAGACCAGGGTAGGCTCAGGATAGTGACGTTCAAGATAGTGGTTCGCCTGGGCAAGCTTGTCACGCAGGCTGCGCATAACGGCCTGCTGCAGGGCGATGGGAATTCGTGGCGTTTTCATAACGCCAGAGAATAATCGCTAAAAAAAACCGCTGCAACAGCCACCCGGCGCTCAGGCAGGAAAACGCAGGGCGAAGATGTGATACCCATCGGCGAAGCGGTAGTCTGCCGAGCCGGAATGTAACTCCATAATCGCTTTCACCATCGACAGCCCCAGCCCGTAGCCGGATGAGTGACGGGCGTTATCGCCGCGCCAGAAACGATTAAATAGCTTATCCGGCGCATCCAGGGCGCTACCTGGATTGATCACTTCAACGATATTTTCGCTGTTTTTCACCGCAGTCTTGATCTGAATAACGGCACTTTCCGGGGAGTATCTGACAGCGTTGCTGAGCAGGTTTAACAGTACTCGCTGGAGTAAGATCCGATCGGCATGCAGCGTGCCCTCACAGGCGGTGACAAAGGTGATATTTTTTTCATCCGCTTCGTACTCCAGAAAATCAATAAGCGTAGCGATGATATCTGCGGCAGAAACCGCCTCTTTTTTCAGCAGGATATTATTATGCTCAGCGCGGGCGAGGAAAAGAATGTTTTCCGTCAGGCGAGAGAGGCCCTCAAGCTCTTCAATATTGTTCGCCAGCGCCTGCTGGTATTCATCAATGGTGCGCTCTTTACTCAGAACCACCTGATTATGACCGAGCAGAATATTGACCGGCGTACGTAATTCATGAGCCAGGTCGTCGGCAAACTGATTGAGTCGGGTAAAATCATCATCCAGCTTCTGACGCATAATATTTAACGCGTTGCCCAAGGGTTTCAGTTCAATGGGCAGGGTTTTTTCATCCAGAGGCTGGCTAAGTCCGCGGCTGTCTATATTTGCCGTCAACCGGCTCAGCGCGTGAATGGCTTTCAGGCCGCGCCGGATCAAAAGCGGACTTAGCGAAGAGCAGAGCAGAATAGCGATGATGCAAATCATGATGCTGTTATCACGATACTGTTCAAGCATAAATTGTCGCTCTGACGCCAGCCTGGCGACGGTAATCGTCACTGGCTGGTCATAGCTGAGCGCGGAGATCCGCACCGCTGAAAGCTGCGTGCCGGCGATATCGCGTTTGGCGATGGTCTCTAAATCAGGTTTATTCAGCGAGGGCAAGGCGTCCAGCAGGGAGGGATCCACGCCCGTATGGTTGACGGAAATACTCCGTGCGTCGGGGGAGTGAATAAGCAGAATATCCTGGCGGGTATCCATCATGCGGTTAAAGTAGAGCGGGAGATTCTCTGCTTTGGCACCGTCTAATAGCAGCTGCCTGATCTGCTCGGCGCGGTTAACCAGGGTGATATCATCCCGCCACGTTAATTCGTGGCTTAGCGCGCGATATAACGTCCAGCTTACGCCGGTGCAGGCTAACGTCATCACAAGGACAAATGATAACGTCAGACGTAACGTCATTGATAACTCAGGTTTCACTGTTTTCATCTGCCCCGAATCTATAACCCATGCCTCTGACGGTGCCGATCAGTTTTGTATCGAAAGGATCGTCGACCTTAGCTCGCAGGCGTCGGATGGCGACATCCACCGTGTTGGTTTCACTGTCAAAATTGATCCCCCATACTTCACTGGCAATTACCGCGCGGGGAATAATTTCACCGGCCCTGGAGACCAGCAGCCACAGCAGGAGAAACTCTTTACGGGTGAGCACGATCGTTTTCCCATCCCGGGAGACGCTTTGCTTAACGGAGTCCATCTCCAGCCCGTTTGATTTCAGGTGCGTATGGGCCACCGGGCTATTTCTGAGCTGCGTGCGCACTCTTGCCAGCAGTTCGGCAAAGGAGAAGGGCTTAACCAGATAGTCATTGGCACCCAACTCCAGTCCTTTAACCCTGTCCTCAACGGCATCACGGGCGGTGAGGCAGATGACCGGTGTCTGATGCGCCGTTCTTAGCGCTCTCAGGACCTGCCAGCCATCCAGCCCTGGTAGCATAATATCCAGAATAATCAGGGAATAAGGCTCGTGGAGGGCGAGGCGTAAACCATCTCTGCCGTCGATCACGGTATCCACAACATACCCCGCCTCGGTCAGCCCCTGGCTGACCCAGTCGCTGGTTTTTTGATTATCTTCAATAAGTAGAATCTTCATGAATTCACTATGTCATAAGCGGCAGGCTGGGGGTAAAAATATCATCAAAGATGACGGAAATGTAATCCTGCTGTCAGGTTAACCGCGCGCGGGTCATATACATTTCAGGTACCTACTTGAACTGGAGCAACACATGAAAAAGTACATCCTGAGTGCAGCGATGCTCGCTGCTATTTCCGCCTCTCCCCTTGCGATGGCTGCGGCCAACAATATTCTGAGCGTGCATATTCTCGATCAGCAAAGCGGTAAACCCGCCTCCAACGTTGAGGTGGTGCTGGAGCAGAAAAACAGCGACGGTTGGCAAAAGCTTAACAGCGGCTACACCGACAAAGATGGTCGAATTAAAGCGCTATGGCCGGAACAGGAAGCGAAGCCGGGTGATTACCGCGTAACGTTTAAAACCAAACCCTGGTTTGACAGCAAAAAGCAGGAGAGTTTTTTCCCGGAGATCCCGGTTGAATTTCACATCAGCAAAACAGATGAGCACTACCACGTTCCGTTGCTGTTAAGCCCGTATGGCTACTCAACGTATCGCGGAAGTTAATAACTGCGGGTGAGGTAAAAAAGCTTCCTCTCAGGCGAGAGGAAGCTTATCAGGTTAGTTGCTTGCGCCAATCTCGCGCAGCTTACGTCCTTTCATCAGGTTACGCTCGATGTGTTCCAGCGAGACGTGCTTGGTTTCCGGCACCAGCCACAGGGTCAGGACAATGAACAGCACGTTCAGCGCGCCGTAGACCCAGAAGGTATTGGCATTGCCCAGCGAATTAAGCATGGTCAGGAAGGTTGCACCGACAATCATGTTGGCGATCCAGTTGGTTGCGGTAGAGCAGGTGATACCGAAATCGCGCCCCTTCAGCGGCTGGATCTCAGAGCACAGGACCCAAATCAGCGGACCGGCACTCATCGCAAAGCCCACGATAAACATCAGCAGCATCCCCACGGCGAAGTACTGCGCCGTCGGCGTGTGAATGCCGATGTGCATCATGGTACCCAGAATGCCCATCCCGGCGGCCATCACCAGGAAGCCAAGCACCAGCGTTGGCTTACGGCCCCAGCGGTCAACCAGTCCGATAGCGATAAAGGTTGCCAGCACGTTGGTCAGGCCAACGATAACCGTCCCCCACATCTGCTCGGTGGTATTGGTGTAACCCGCCAGCTCAAAGATTTTCGGCGCGTAGTACATGATAACGTTCATCCCGGTGAACTGCTGCATTACCTGCAGCAGCACGCCGAGGAACACCGCGCGACGGAAGTTGCTGTTCTCTTTGAACAGCGCCCAGCCGCTCTGCTTCACCTGCAGGCTTTCACGGATCTCATCCAGCTCGTGTTTGGCTTCAGCGCTGGTGTCGCGCAGACGCAGCAGCACGCGCTCGGCGTCGTGGAAGCGACGTTTCGCGGCAAACCAGCGCGGGCTGTCCGGCAGGAAGAAGACGCCAATCAGCAGCAGGATCGCTGGAATGATGATTACGCCGAGCATCCAGCGCCATGCGCCGCTGTAGCTAAAGGCGGTATCGGAGAGGTAAGCCCCCAGAATACCGATAGTGATCATCAACTGATACATGGAGATCATGCTGCCGCGGATCTTCTCCGGAGCGATCTCAGAGAGGTAGAGCGGTGCGGTGTAGGAGGCCACGCCGACCGCCAGCCCCAGCAGGACACGGGAGAGGATCAGCACCTCAACGTTAGGTGCCGCGGCCGAGAAGAGGGAGCCGATCACAAACAGGATCGCGCCAATCATCAGGCTCTTCTTACGGCCCAGCTTGAAAGAGAGCCAGCCGCTGCCGACGGCGCCGACGGCGGCACCAAACATCATGGAGCTTACTACCCACTCCTGGGTATGTGAACTAATCTGGAATTCGTCAGCGATAAAGGGCAGTGCGCCCGCAATGACGCCGATATCAAGGCCGAAAAGCAATCCGGCCAGCGCGGCGAGAAAACAGACAAAGAAGGTCATTGCCTTGTTCGAGCGCCCCGATTTTTTATTGTCAGGCATACTGCCCTCCAGTTGGGTTATCAATTTTAACGGTATAAAGGTTAGGTTAGAGCTGCGTAGAAAGATGTGATGCCAATCACATCAGTGTAATCGGTTACACAAGCACTAGGCTGCGTGACCGAAAAGTAACAATACAAATCATAAAGTTAATGAATAGTAGCGTAATCTTGTGTAAAGGCGCTCAGACTATACCGAAATATTATGTAACAAACCTACCGGATACAGCATTTCAGGCAAAATAGATGAATATACCCGTAGAGTATGCGTGTAATCGCTATCAGGAAACGGCGATAAAAAAAGGCCAGCGCGAGGCTGGCCTTAGAGAGGGGAGGCGAGATGGCTTATTTCAGGCCAGCGGCTTCGCGCAGAACCTCTGCTTTGTCGGTTTTTTCCCATGGGAAGTGTTCACGACCAAAGTGACCATAAGCGGCCGTCTCTTTGTAGATCGGGTGCAGCAGGTCCAGCATCTGGATCAGACCATACGGACGCAGGTCGAAGAACTCGCGTACCAGCAGAGTCAGCTGCTCAGAGGCGATCTTCTCGGTGCCGAAGGTTTCCACCATGATAGAGGTCGGCTCGGCCACGCCAATAGCGTAGGAGACCTGAATTTCACAGCGGTCCGCCAGGCCAGCAGCAACGATGTTCTTCGCTACGTAGCGTGCTGCATAGGCTGCTGAACGGTCAACTTTTGATGGATCTTTACCAGAGAAAGCACCGCCGCCGTGACGGGCCATGCCGCCGTAGGTATCCACGATGATTTTACGCCCGGTCAGGCCGCAGTCGCCCATCGGGCCGCCGATAACAAAGCGGCCGGTCGGGTTGATAAAGAACTTAGTCGTGCTGTTCAGCCACTCTGTCGGCAGGATCGGCTTGATGATCTCTTCCATCACACCTTCCTGCAGCGATTTCTGGTCGATATCTTCAGCATGCTGGGTCGAGAGCACCACCGCGTCGATGCCAACGATCTTGCCGTCATCGTACTGGAAGGTAACCTGGCTCTTCGCATCCGGGCGCAGCCACGGCAGGGTGCCATTTTTACGCACTTCAGCCTGACGCTGCACCAGACGGTGCGCGTAGGTGATCGGCGCTGGCATCAGCACGTCGGTTTCGTTGGTGGCATAGCCAAACATCAGGCCCTGATCGCCTGCACCCTGCTCCAGCGGATCGGCACGGTCAACGCCCTGGTTGATGTCTGGAGACTGTTTACCGATAGCGCTCAGCACCGCACAGGAGTTCGCGTCAAAGCCCATATCCGAATGGACATAGCCAATTTCACGCACGGTGTTACGGGTGATCTCTTCAATATCGACCCATGCGCTGGTGGTGATCTCACCGCCGACTAAAACCATGCCGGTTTTAACGTAGGTTTCACACGCCACGCGTGCTTTCGGATCCTGTTCAAGGATTGCATCCAGCACCGCATCGGAGATCTGGTCAGCAATTTTGTCAGGATGCCCTTCGGAAACTGACTCGGACGTAAAAAGGTGTTTTGCCATGTTCTCTTCACCCTGGGGGAAATTTTATTAGCTCAGACTCAGTGCCTGGCGAGGCCTTAACAAGGCGTGCAGGTAGCTGGCACAGGAGGTCTGAGGGTTAATCGGTATGGATGGATTAACATCTGGACGGCTATTTTAGGTCACTTCTTGACCCCGTTTCCAGCATTTTTTGATATTCATCGCACTATGGGTGAAATTCAGCATGTAACTTTATCTACCCGCATGGCAAAACGGGCTTTTTTATTTTGCTTTTTCACCCCGTTATCGGTATAAAACGCCGCACGCGGCTTGCATGCCTTGACCAGCCGCTAACCAGCTGGTTGGCGTGGAGGTGATACCAAATAATGAACCGTTGTTTATCGCTTAGTTTACTGCTTAGCTTGCCGCTAAATCTGCCGCGCCGTTCTGGCGTGCACGCATTTCCCGCTACCCGCAAATCTGCTCTGCAAACCTGCCGATGTTATACCCATTTCGGCGCTTCTCAGGACTCCAGGGCCGGTTACGCCTGGTGACAACTGAACAAGGGCGCTCTTGTTAATTCAGGAGTTTTCTCGTGGTTTCGCCGAACCTTGTCATACAGAGTTCGGATACGTGTTTTACAATGATATGAATAAGAAACCGGTCGCACGGCTTTGGTGTCAGCATAATACGCTGGATACCTGGGCCGTTTATGGGTTGTTATCGTCCATTCGTGAGGCGATAGTAGTCAACTGTTTTACACTTACTAATACAATTTGAGGTTCGCTATGTCTGACGACATCTCTTCGGTTTCGCCTTCGTCAGCAGGCGAGCAAGGTGTACTACGTTCCATGCAGGAGGTAGCGATGAGCTCCCAGGAAGCCAGTAAAATGCTGCGCACATACAATATTGCCTGGTGGGGCAATAACTACTACGACGTCAACGAGCTGGGCCACATCACCGTTTGCCCCGATCCTGACGTACCGGAAGCGCGCGTTGACCTCGCTCAGCTGGTGAAAGCCCGCGAAGCCCAGGGGCAACGCCTGCCTGCGCTGTTCTGCTTCCCGCAGATCCTGCAGCACCGTCTGCGCTCCATTAATGCCGCGTTCAAGCGTGCCCGCGAGTCCTACGGCTATAACGGTAACTACTTTCTGGTTTACCCCATCAAGGTAAACCAGCACCGCCGCGTTATTGAATCCCTGATCCACTCCGGCGAGCCGCTGGGCCTGGAGGCCGGTTCGAAGGCCGAGCTGATGGCGGTTCTGGCGCACGCGGGCATGACCCGTAGCGTCATCGTCTGTAACGGCTATAAAGACCGGGAGTATATCCGCCTGGCGCTGATCGGCGAGAAGATGGGCCATAAGGTCTATCTGGTCATCGAGAAGATGTCGGAAGTGGCTATCGTGCTGGAAGAGGCCGAGCGCCTGAACGTGGTGCCGCGTCTCGGCGTGCGTGCGCGTCTGGCATCTCAAGGCTCCGGTAAATGGCAATCCTCCGGCGGTGAAAAATCCAAATTTGGCCTGGCGGCAACTCAGGTGCTGCAGCTGGTGGAGATCCTCCGCGAGCGCGGACGCCTCGACAGCATCCAACTTCTGCACTTCCACCTCGGTTCACAGATGGCCAACATTCGCGATATTGCCACCGGCGTGCGCGAATCGGCCCGTTTCTACGTTGAGCTGCACAAGCTTGGCGTCAACATCGAGTGCTTTGACGTGGGCGGCGGCCTGGGCGTGGACTACGAGGGCACCCGCTCCCAGTCTGACTGCTCGGTTAACTACGGCCTGAACGAGTATGCCAACAACATCATCTGGGCCATCGGCGACGCCTGCGAAGAGCACGGCCTGCCGCACCCGACGGTGATCACCGAGTCTGGCCGCGCCGTAACCGCACACCATACCGTGCTGGTGTCGAACATTATCGGCGTAGAGCGCAACGAATATACCGAAGCAACGCCGCCTGCAGAGAGTGCGCCACGCGCCCTGCAGAGCATGTGGGAGACCTGGCAAGAGATGCACGAGCCAGGCACCCGCCGCTCGCTGCGCGAGTGGCTGCACGACAGCCAGATGGATCTGCATGATATCCATATCGGCTACTCCTCCGGCGCGTTCAGCCTGCAGGAGCGTGCCTGGGCAGAGCAGCTCTACCTGAACATGTGTCACGAGGTGCAGAAGCAGCTCGACCCAAGCAACCGCGCACACCGTCCGATTATTGATGAGCTGCAGGAGCGGATGGCGGACAAAATGTACGTCAACTTCTCGCTGTTCCAGTCGATGCCGGATGCATGGGGTATCGATCAGCTCTTCCCGGTGATGCCGCTGGAGGGGCTGGATCAGATCCCGGAGCGTCGTGCGGTGCTGCTGGACATCACCTGCGACTCCGATGGCGCTATCGATCACTACGTGGACGGGGATGGGATCGCGACGACGATGCCAATGCCGGAGTACGATCCTGACAACCCGCCGCTGCTGGGCTTCTTTATGGTGGGCGCTTATCAGGAGATCCTCGGCAACATGCACAACCTGTTTGGCGATACCGAAGCGGTGGACGTTTTTGTCTTCCCGGACGGCAGCGTCGAGGTGGAGCTTTCTGACGAAGGGGATACGGTAGCGGATATGCTGGAGTACGTGCAGCTCGATCCGAGCACGCTGCTGACCCACTTCCGCGATCAGGTGAAGCAGACCGGACTGGACGATGCGCTGCAGCAGCAGTTCCTTGAAGAGTTCGAAGCCGGGCTTTACGGCTACACCTATCTCGAAGACGAGTAATCTTTTTACTGAATCCCCTCCTCGTCGGGTTTATCGACGCGGAGGGGATTTTTTTACACTAATTTTGCGCAATGAGGTTTTTGATATGAGCACCTTAGGTCATCAATACGATAACTCTCTGGTATCTAACGCATTTGGTTTTTTACGCCTGCCGCTGAACTTCCAGCCGTACGACAGCGATGCTGACTGGGTTATCACCGGTGTGCCGTTTGATATGGCGACGTCCGGACGCTCCGGTAGCCGTCAGGGTCCGGGAGCGATCCGTCAGGTTTCTACTAACCTGGCGTGGGAGCACTGCCGCTTCCCGTGGAACTTCGACATGCGCGAGCGCCTGAACGTAGTTGACTGCGGTGACCTGGTCTATGCCTTTGGCGACGCGCGTGAGATGAGCGAGAAGCTGCAGGCCCACGCCGAGCGTCTGCTGGCGGCTGGCAAGCGTATGCTCTCCTTTGGCGGCGACCACTTCGTTACCCTGCCGCTGCTGCGCGCGCACGCGAAACACTTCGGTAAAATGGCGCTGGTGCACTTTGATGCCCATACCGATACCTACTCCAACGGCTGCGAGTTCGATCACGGCACCATGTTCTATACCGCGCCGAAAGAGGGCCTGATCGATCCGAACCACTCGGTGCAGATCGGCATCCGTACCGAATTCGACAAAGACAACGGTTTCACCGTGCTTGATGCTTGCCAGGTCAACGATCGTTCCGTTGACGACATCATCGCTCAGGTGAAGCAGATCGTCGGCGACATGCCGGTCTATCTGACCTTTGATATCGACTGCCTGGATCCCGCTTTTGCACCGGGTACCGGTACGCCAGTGATTGGTGGCTTGACCTCCGATCGCGCGATTAAGCTGCTGCGTGGCCTGCAGGATCTAAACATTGTGGGGATGGATCTGGTAGAAGTGGCCCCGGCCTACGATCAGTCGGAAATTACTGCTCTGGCTGCCGCGACCCTGGCGTTAGAGATGCTCTACATCCAGGCTGCTAAGAAAGAAGCGTAAGTGATTCAGGCCGGGTAGGGTGTAGCCACTACCCGGCCTGGGGATAATTACTTAATCCCGTCCGCTGCCATGCGATCCCGAATATGCTGTGCACGGGCTTCAGAGGCCGGATGATCGTCAAACATAGAGCTTTGGCGACCGGCCTCCTGCTGGGCCAGCTTCTCGAAGCTGGTGGCTAAGCCCGACGGATTGATGCCGCGCTTGCGCAGCAGGTCGTAGGAGTAGTCATCGGCTTCTGCTTCCTGGCGCTGGGAGAACTGCGCGTTCACCAGCTTCTCGCCCAGATCGCCGAGCTGTGACTGAGAGAGGCTACCTACGACACCACCTGCCGAGGCGGCAGCAACGCGTACGGCGTTCGTGCCCAACGCGACCTGCATACCCCGTTTGACGTGGCCGAGTGCAACGTGGCCCATTTCATGGCCGATTACCGCTTCCACCTCGTTGTCATTCATCATATCCATCAGTCCGCTGTAGACGCGGATGCAGCCATTCGCCATCGCAAAGGCGTTAACGTCTTTAGTGATATAGACGTTGTAGTTCACCGGCTGACCGTTGATGTTATCGCCCAGCGCAGAGGCGATCTTATTCAGACGCTGACGGTATTCACTGTTGGCAGGTGCCAGCGTTGCTTTGCTGTCCAGCTCTTTACAGGATTCGTCGCTAAGCGCCTTAACCTGCGCATCGCTCAGAGAGTAGGCCTGAAATGCCTCTGCCCCTGAGCTAAGTAAACCGTTTGAATCCATGTTCTGGCAGCCGGATAACGCCGCTGCCACACCCAGAGCGAGCAATGCTTGCCGAATTTTCATTGGTATCTTCCGCATCAATGTATTCATCGTTTTAGGCGTCTTCCCGACGCAGGGAGACGGTAACCTTCACTGAGTATAAAGAAAATAACAAGCCGTGGGCGAGTGTTTGCGCAACCTGCGAGCGGCTTCCAGAGATTTCTGAAGTGGCAAAAGGATGGTCCATGTACATGGCTAGCCGCTTGGGTTACATTGTTGGCACTTTTTTCCGGCGTAGCCCATATTGCGCTGTAGTCAAGTCGCTACGGGCATGGCCTTTAACAGTCCGATCTGGAGTCAAAATGTCCTCACGTAAAGAGCTTGCCAATGCTATTCGTGCGCTGAGCATGGACGCGGTACAGAAAGCCAAATCCGGTCACCCGGGTGCCCCGATGGGTATGGCAGACATCGCCGAAGTCCTGTGGCGTGATTTCCTGAACCACAACCCGGCCAATCCGGCCTGGGCCAACCGCGACCGCTTTGTGCTCTCCAACGGCCACGGCTCCATGCTGATTTACAGCCTGCTGCACCTCTCCGGCTATGACCTGCCGATTGAAGAGCTGAAGAACTTCCGCCAGCTGCACTCAAAAACCCCAGGCCACCCGGAAGTGGGCTACACCGCTGGCGTTGAAACCACCACCGGTCCGCTGGGCCAGGGCATTGCCAACGCCGTAGGCATGGCAATTGCCGAGAAAACGCTGGCTGCGCAGTTCAACCGTCCTGGTCACGATATCGTTGACCACTTCACCTACGCATTCATGGGCGACGGCTGCATGATGGAAGGCATTTCTCATGAAGTGTGCTCCCTGGCCGGTACTCTGAAGCTCGGCAAGCTGGTGGCGTTCTATGACGACAACGGCATCTCTATCGACGGCCACGTTGAAGGCTGGTTCACCGACGATACCGCAGCGCGCTTTGAGGCTTACGGCTGGCACGTAGTGCGCGGCGTAGACGGCCACGATGCCGACGCGATCAAACGCGCCGTTGAAGAAGCACAGTCCGTTACCGACAAGCCGTCGCTGCTGATGTGCAAAACCGTTATCGGCTTCGGCTCCCCGAACAAAGCGGGCACCCACGACTCCCACGGCGCACCGCTGGGCGACGCGGAAATCGTTCTTACCCGCGAGCAGCTGGGCTGGAAACACGAGCCGTTTGTTATCCCGTCTGACATCTACGCTCAGTGGGATGCGAAAGAGGTGGGCACCGCGAAAGAGAACGCATGGAACGAGAAGTTCGCTGCCTATGCCAACGCCTTCCCGCAGGAAGCCGCCGAGTTTACCCGTCGCATGAAAGGCGACATGCCGGCTGACTTCAGCGCGAAAGCAGATGAGTTCATCGCTAAGCTGCAGGCTAACCCGTCCAAAATTGCCAGCCGTAAAGCGTCTCAGAACGCCATCGAAGCCTTTGGCCCGCTGCTGCCGGAATTCCTCGGCGGCTCCGCTGACCTGGCACCGTCTAACCTGACCATCTGGTCTGGCTCTAAAGCCATTAACGAAGATGTAGCAGGAAACTACATTCACTACGGCGTGCGCGAGTTCGGTATGACCGCCATTGCCAACGGTATCGCCCTGCACGGCGGTTTCGTGCCGTACACCTCCACCTTCCTGATGTTTGTGGAATATGCCCGTAACGCGGTGCGTATGGCTGCGCTGATGAAGCAGCGTCAGGTGCTGGTCTATACCCACGACTCCATCGGTCTGGGTGAAGATGGCCCGACCCACCAGCCGGTAGAGCAGGTGGCTTCCCTGCGTCTGACGCCGAACATGAGCACATGGCGTCCATGCGATCAGGTTGAATCTGCAGTGGCGTGGAAGTACGGCGTAGAACGCCACGACGGCCCGACCGCGCTGATCCTCTCTCGTCAGAACCTGGCCCAGCAGGAGCGTAGCGAGCAGCAGCTGGCGGACATCGCCCGCGGCGGCTACGTGCTGAAGGAGAGCGACGGTCAGCCACAGCTGATTTTCATCGCCACTGGTTCTGAAGTTGAGCTGGCTGTTGCCGCATGGGAGCAGCTGACTGCGGAAGGCGTGAAGGCGCGCGTGGTCTCCATGCCGTCTACCGACGCGTTCGACAAGCAGGATGCGGCGTACCGCGAATCCGTGCTGCCGAAAGCAGTTACGGCGCGTGTGGCTATCGAAGCGGGTATCGCCGACTTCTGGTTCAAGTACACCGGCCTGAACGGCGCTATCGTCGGGATGACCACCTTCGGTGAATCTGCTCCGGCAGAGCAGCTGTTCGAAGAGTTCGGCTTCACCGTGGAAAACGTGGTGGCGAAGGCAAAAGAGCTGCTGTAATACGTTAAGCCCGGCGCATTTGTCGGGTTAATCTAAAAGCCGGGCCGTTGCCCGGCTTTTTTATGGCTGCTATTCCTGCACGGGCGAAAACGCACTGGAATTATTCCAGCTAAAATGTGACGTATGTCATATAGCTGGCTTATTGCTTCTGAGAGTCATTCCCTTTATTCCGCGTTTCGCTTACCCTAGCTGAAGCGTTTCAGTCGAAATTCTGTTCGACATTTAACCATTTAGCCAAGGTTTGTGACAGGCGAGGTTTCCCTGACTATGCCGCTGCATTACTCTGTCAGCCTTCGACTCAGGGATAGCTTTGCAGGAGACTTATGACCTTACGCATCGCGATAAATGGCTTCGGTCGCATTGGGCGTAACGTGGTTCGTGCGCTGTATGAATCAGGACGCCGGGCGGAGATCGCCGTAGTGGCCATTAACGAGCTGGCGGATGACGCAGGTATTGCGCATCTGCTGAAGTATGACACCAGCCACGGCCGCTTTAGCCAGCGTGTTCATCACGAGGGTGGAGTGCTGTTTGTCGGCGATGACGCGATCCGTCTGCTGCATGAACCTACGCTTGCAGGCCTGCCCTGGCGCGAGCTGGAGGTGGACGTTGTGCTGGACTGTACCGGAGTCTATGGCAACCGTCAGCACGGCGAGGCGCATCTGGCTGCCGGTGCGAAGAAGGTGCTCTTCTCCCATCCGGGCAGCAGCGATCTTGATGCTACCGTGGTCTTTGGCGTCAATCAGGACGACCTGCGCCCGGACGACCGCTTTGTCTCAAACGCCTCCTGCACCACAAACTGCATTATTCCCGTCATCAAACTGCTTGATGATGCTTTTGGCATTGAGTCGGGGACGGTCACCACGATCCACTCGGCGATGCACGATCAACAGGTGATCGACGCTTACCACCCGGATCTGCGACGCACGCGCGCCGCCAGTCAGTCGATCATTCCGGTGGATACCAAGCTTGCGGCAGGCATTACGCGCTTCTTTCCAAAATTTAACGATAAATTTGAAGCCATTGCCGTGCGGGTACCGACAATCAATGTGACGGCAATTGACCTTAGCGTGACGGTAAGAAGCTCGGTAAAAGCATTAGAAGTCAATCAGTTGCTGCAAAAAGCGTCACGAGAAGCATTTCATGGTATAGTTGACTATACGGAATTACCGTTGGTCTCAACTGATTTTAACCACGATCCGCACAGTGCCATTGTCGATGGCACCCAGACGCGGGTCAGCGGTGCACATCTGATCAAAACGCTGGTCTGGTGTGATAATGAATGGGGTTTCGCTAACCGAATGCTCGACACGACGTTAGCGATGGCCGCGAAAGGTTTTAGGTAGGACGCGTCTTGCGTCTGCAAAACTTTAAGAATCAACGAGAGGATTCACCATGTCTGTAATTAAGATGACCGATCTGGATCTGGCTGGTAAACGCGTTTTTATCCGTGCGGATCTGAACGTACCGGTTAAAGATGGTAAAGTAACCAGCGATGCGCGTATTCGTGCCTCCCTGCCGACTATCGAACTGGCCCTGAAACAGGGTGCAAAAGTGATGGTCACCTCTCACCTGGGGCGTCCGACCGAAGGCGAGTACAACGAAGAATTCTCTCTGCTGCCGGTTGTTAACTACCTGAAAGACAAACTCTCCAGCCCGGTACGTCTGGTCAAAGAGTACCTGGACGGCGTGGAAGTGGCTGAAGGTGAACTGGTCGTTCTGGAAAACGTTCGCTTTAACAAAGGCGAGAAGAAAGACGACGAAACCCTGGCGAAAAAATATGCTGCTCTGTGCGATGTATTCGTTATGGACGCGTTCGGTACCGCTCACCGTGCGCAGGCGTCTACCCACGGCGTAGGCAAATTTGCTGACGTGGCCTGCGCAGGCCCGCTGCTGGCTGACGAACTGGATGCGCTGGGTAAAGCGCTGAAAGAGCCTGCTCGTCCGATGGTGGCTATCGTTGGTGGCTCTAAAGTCTCCACCAAGCTGACCGTGCTCGACTCCCTGTCTAAAATCGCTGACCAGCTGATCGTCGGTGGCGGTATTGCCAACACCTTCGTGGCCGCGCAGGGCCACAACGTGGGCAAATCCCTGTACGAAGCCGACCTGGTTGACGAAGCGAAACGCCTGCTGCAGACCTGCGACATTCCGGTCCCGACTGACGTGCGCGTTGCCACTGAGTTCTCTGAAACCGCGACTGCGACCCTGAAATCTGTTAGCGACATTAAAGATGAAGAGCAGATTCTGGATCTGGGCGATGTATCCGCTGAGAAACTGGCTGCAATCCTGAAAAACGCCAAAACTATTCTGTGGAACGGCCCGGTTGGCGTTTTTGAGTTCCCGAACTTCCGTAAAGGGACTGAGATCGTAGCCAACGCTATCGCAGACAGCGACGCGTTCTCTATCGCCGGTGGCGGTGATACCCTGGCAGCGATCGACCTGTTCGGCATCGCTGACAAAATCTCCTACATCTCCACCGGTGGCGGTGCGTTCCTTGAATTCGTGGAAGGCAAAGTGCTGCCAGCCGTAGCGATGCTCGAAGAGCGCGCTAAGAAGTAATGCCTGAGCAGGCGGATCGCTCCGCCTGATTTCAGACCCGTTTTCTGTAAATACAGGATTTACACCATGTCTAAAATTTTTGATTTCGTAAAACCAGGCGTGATCACCGGTGATGACGTTCAGAAAGTATTCCAGGTTGCTAAAGAGAACAACTTTGCGCTGCCAGCCGTTAACTGCGTAGGTACCGACTCTATCAACGCCGTTCTGGAAACCGCTGCGAAGGTAAAAGCGCCGGTTATCGTTCAGTTCTCTAACGGCGGTGCTGCATTTATCGCCGGTAAAGGCTTCAAAGGCGAAGGCCAGCAGGCCGCTATCCTGGGTGCTATCTCCGGTGCGCACCACGTTCACCAGATGGCTGAGCACTATGGTGTGCCGGTGATCCTGCACACTGACCACTGCGCGAAGAAACTGCTGCCGTGGATCGACGGTCTGCTGGACGCAGGTGAAAAACACTTTGCCGCTACCGGTAAACCGCTGTTCTCCTCTCACATGATCGACCTCTCTGAAGAGTCGCTGGAAGAGAACATCGATATCTGCTCTAAATACCTGGAGCGTATGTCCAAAATGGGCATGACTCTGGAGATTGAACTGGGCTGCACCGGCGGTGAAGAAGATGGCGTGGACAACAGCCATATGGACGCATCTGCACTGTACACTCAGCCGGAAGACGTTGACTATGCGTACACCAAGCTGAACGCGATCAGCCCGCGCTTTACCATCGCGGCTTCCTTCGGTAACGTTCACGGCGTGTACAAGCCGGGCAACGTTAAGCTCACCCCGACCATCCTGCGCGACTCCCAGGAGTATGTCTCTAAGAAACATAACCTGCCGCATAACAGCCTGAACTTCGTGTTCCATGGCGGTTCCGGTTCGTCCGCTCAGGAGATCAAAGATTCCGTAAGCTACGGCGTGATCAAAATGAACATCGATACCGATACTCAGTGGGCTAACTGGGAAGGTATTCTGAAGTATTACAAAGAGAACGAAGCTTACCTGCAGTCTCAGCTGGGCAACCCGAAAGGCGAAGACCAGCCGAACAAGAAATACTACGATCCGCGCGTATGGCTGCGTGCCGCACAGGCCAGCATGGTAACGCGTCTGGAGCAGGCCTTTAAAGAGCTGAACGCCATCGACGTTCTGTAATTTAAAGCGTGTAAAAGAGAGTGGCTCCCTGCGGGGAGCCATTTTTTTTGCCTGAATAGCGTAAACCCAGTCTGAAAATTGACCTGCTTTGCGGGCGTTTTGTGCGGCCGGTTGGCTTAAGGTTTGGCACAGGTGTGGTTTTTTGTTTACGCTTTGCTGACCTGCTTCACGTTTTACGTGAGTTTTTAATCCATTTTGGTAAGCATAAGGAACAGTGAATGGACGATCTTAATGTGCTGGGTAGCATAAATAACGCAGGCGGCTGGCTGGTGCGCAACCAGGCGCTGCTGCTGAGCTATGCCGTCAACATCGTTGCCGCGATTGTCATCCTCACAATCGGGATGGTGGTGGCCAGGGCCATCTCTAAGACGCTCAATCGGGTGATGGTCGCCCGGCATATCGATCCTACGGTGGCTGACTTTCTCTCTGCGCTGGTGCGCTACGGCATTATTGCCTTTACCCTGATCGCCGCGCTGGGACGGGTAGGGGTGCAGACCGCATCGGTAATTGCCGTGCTGGGTGCCGCGGGTCTGGCCATTGGTCTTGCGCTGCAAGGCTCGCTCTCTAACCTCGCCGCAGGCGTGCTGCTGGTCACCTTCCGTCCTTTCCGCGCCGGTGAGTATGTGGATTTAGGCGGTGTGGCGGGGACTGTTCTGCATGTGCAGATCTTCTCTACCACCATGCGCTCCGCCGATGGTCGCTATATTGTGATCCCCAACGGCAAGATTATTGCCGGGAACATCATTAACTTCTCCCGTGAGCCGGTGCGCCGTAACGAATTTATTATCGGCGTTGATTACGATGCGGATATCGATCTTGTCAAACAGCTGCTGACCGAAATTATCGAGTCTGACGATCGTATTCTGAAAGATCGCGAAAGAACTGTCCGCATGAACGAGCTGGGCGCATCCTCGGTCAACTTTGTGATCCGCACCTGGAGCAACAGCGGCGATCTGCAAAACGTCTACTGGGACGTGCTGGAACGTATCAAGAAGACGTTTGATGCGCACGGCATTGGTTTCCCCTATCCGCAGATGGACGTGCACTTTAAGCGCGAGAGAGCGGCTGATAGCGAACAGCATTAATTTTTCCCAGGGCCAGCACTGCTGGCCCTTCTTATTATTAGCTTGACTGATTAATGATTAGAATTTTAAATTTCCGCTTATAATAAGCGTGCGCTATAGTCTCGCCATAAGTTACATGGTAGAGGCAATTACGGTGGTAAGTTATTATTTTCAAGGGCTTGCGTTAGGTGCGGCGATGATCCTGCCGCTGGGGCCGCAAAATGCGTTTGTATTGAATCAGGGCATACGTCGTCAGTACCACATTATGGTGGCAGGGCTATGCGCGCTTAGCGATCTGGCGCTTATCTGCGCCGGGATCTTTGGCGGCAGCGCCGTGCTGATGCAGTCGCCGTGGCTGATGGCTCTGGTCACCTGGGGCGGCGTGGCGTTTCTGCTCTGGTACGGCTTTGGCGCACTGAAGACGGCGTTTAGTCAGCAGCTTGAGCTGGCTAATGCGGAGGTGTTAAAACAGGGTCGCTGGCGTATTATCGTGACCATGCTGGCAGTGACCTGGCTCAATCCCCATGTCTATCTCGACACCTTTGTGGTGCTCGGTAGTCTGGGTGGGCAGCTGGCGGCCGAGCCGAAGCGCTGGTTTGCGCTCGGCACTATCAGCGCCTCGTTTATCTGGTTTTTTGGTCTGGCTCTGCTGGCGGCCTGGCTTGCACCACGCCTGCGTACGGCAAAGGCGCAGCGTATTATTAACGTCGTCGTGGGCATTATTATGTGGTTTATTGCATTTCAGCTGGCGAAAGAAGGCATTCATCATTTGCAGGTGCTGTAGGTAACGTTACCAGGCTAAGTCCGATGGACAACCGGGTCGGAAACGTTAAGCTTGCAGCCAGACGTCCGCGTCCGCGGCGAATATTCAGACAAGGAGAAGCTACGGTGAAGTTCAAAGTGATGGCCCTTGCGGCATTAGTTGGATTAGGTGCGCTGTCGGTTCAGGCAAGTGAATTGCCAAACGGCCCGCATATTGTTACCTCGGGTACGGCAAGCGTGGATGCCGTACCGGATATCGCTACTCTGGCAATTGAAGTTAACGTTGCGGCAAAAGATGCAGCTTCAGCGAAGAAGCAGGCCGACGATCGCGTTGCGCAATACCTGAGCTTCCTTGAGCAGAACGGCGTGGCCAAGAAGGATATCAACTCCGCTAACCTGCGTACCCAGCCGGACTATGACTATCAGAATGGCAAAAGCATTCTGAAAGGTTACCGGGCGGTACGTACCGTTGAGGTTACGCTACGCGAGCTGGATAAGCTGAATTCACTGCTGGATGGCGCGCTGAAAGCCGGGCTGAACGAGATCCGTGCAGTGACCCTTGGCGTTGCGCAACCGGAAGCCTACAAAGACAAGGCACGTAAAGCGGCGATTGATGACGCGGTGCGTCAGGCCGGGCAGCTTGCAGCAGGCTTTAAATCAACCCTCGGACCGGTATACAGCGTGCGCTACCACGTCTCTAACTACCAGCCTACCCCGATGGTACGCATGATGAAGGCAGACGCGGCAACGGCGTCGGCGCAGGAGACCTACGAGCAGCCAACGATCCAGTTTGACGATCAGGTTGACGTGGTATTTGAACTGCAGCCGCAGGCGGGAAGCACTTCTCAGCCTGCGCAGCCGACGCAGTCAACGCCAGCACAGTCAACACCCGCACCATCCGCACCTTCTGCGCAGTAACCTCTCTTCTGGCTCCGCATCAGCGGAGCCACTTTTTGCTTTCTGTATGCATCTGTAAAACTGTGACCATCGCGGTCTCTATTTTTTGCCAATCGACGAATATAGCCATGGCGAAAGGGAGCAACCCATGGACATATTTATCTCAAAAAAGATGCGCAACTTTATTCTGCTGGCGCAAACCAACAGCATCGTGAAAGCGGCGGAGAAGATCCATATGACTGCCTCACCGTTTGGGAAAAGTATCGCAGCGCTGGAGGAGCAGATAGGCTATGCGCTGTTTAACCGTAAAGATAACAGTATTAGCCTCAACAAAGCCGGGCAGGAGCTTTACCAGAAGCTGTTTCCCATCTATCAGCGGCTGGCAGCAATCGATAATGAAATCAGCCACGGCGCGACCAGCAAGAAAAGTATCGTGCTGGGGATCGACAATACCTATCCGACAATTATCTTTGACCAGCTCATTAGCCTGAGCGATAAATACGATGGCATTACCGTTCAGCCTTTTGAGTTTAGTGAGAACACGGTCATTGACGATCTGCTCGATCGCCGGCTCGATTTTATTATCTCTCCACAGCAGGTCTCCCAGCGCCTGGCGAACCTCGAAAACCTCGCCGTTAACGAATTGCCTCCGCTGCGGCTTGGCTTTCTGGTATCGCGTCGGTATGAGGGGAGGCAGCCTGCAGATCTGCTGAGCGAGCTGCCCTGGCTGCAGATGCGCTTTCAAAACCGGGCGAATTTTGAGTCTCTGCTGGATGGTTACATGCGCCCCTGCGGTATTCATCCCACCATTATCTATCGACCATACAGCTTTATGGCTAAAATCAGCGCGGTGGAGCGCGGCCAGTTTTTAACAGTGATCCCGTACTTTGCATGGCGGCTGGTTAACCCGGCGACGCTAAAGTATTTCGATGCGCCGCATCAGCCGATGTATATGCGCGAATATCTCTACTCCCTCAGGCATCATCGTGCAACGTCGACAATGATCCAGCGCATCGCCGACGATCGTGAGGGCGGCTAATGCTCGCCAAGCATTGATCCACTGGCAATCAGGCGCTTATGCAGATCGAAGGCGTGACTGAGATCGTGGTGCAGATGTCCCCCCGGTGCGTTGTCAAGATAGCGGTGCAGATAGTCGCGGTAGAGCGGGTGCGCACAGTTATTAATAATAGCCTGCGCCCGCTGCAACGGCGACAGGCCGCGCAAATCGGCGACGCCCTGCTCGGTCACGATAACTTTGACGCTGTGTTCGCTGTGATCGACGTGGCTACACATCGGCACAATAGTAGAGATGTTCCCCGCTTTGGCAGTGGAGGGTGCCATAAAGATCGACAGGTAGGCGTTGCGTTCAAAATCGGCGCTGCCGCCGATACCGTTCATCAGGCTAACGCCCGCCACATGGGTCGAGTTAGCATGACCGTAAATATCAAACTCCAGCCCAACGTTCAGCGCGATCACGCCCAGGCGGCGAATAATCTCCGGGTTGTTCGAGATCTCCTGAGGGCGCAGGACGATACGGCTGGCGAAGAAGTCCATGTTGTCGTAGATCTTCTCCAGTGAGGCGCGGGATACCGTCAGGCTGGAAGCGCTTGCTCCGGCGATCTTCCCGCTCTCCATCAAATGCACCACCGATTCCTGCAACACTTCGGAGTACATCATAAACGACGGGATATCGCTGTTTTCCCCGAGCCGGGACATCACCGCATTGTTGATATTGCCCACGCCGCTTTGCAGGGGTAAAAATTCCGGCGGCAGGCGACCCAGCGCCATTTCGTTCAGCAAGAATGCCACGACGTTGTCGGCGATCTGCTGGCTAAACGGATCCCCTTTCTCCACCGCGTTGCTGGCATCCGGCAGTTCGGTCTCCACAATCGCGACAATTTTTGCAGGATCGATCTGCACATACTGGCTGCCGATGCGATCCAGGGTATGAAAAATGGGTACGCTGTTGCGTCGTGGCGGCAGGCCCGGCATCACAATGTCTGCCAGCTCGGCCACCCGCGGGGAGTGATAGTGGTTGAGTTCGATGATGATCCGTTTGGCGTTATGCAACCAGGTTGGCGCGTTGCCAATACCGCTGGTGAGCCAGATGCGGCCATCGTCAGCCACCCGGCTGGCCTCGATCACCGCCACGTCGATCGGCTCAAAAAAACCATAGTTAACCATCTGTGCCACTTCGCTCAAATGCAGATCGACAAAGTTAACCTGGCCCCGATTGATCTTCTCCCGCAGTGCTGGTGCAGTCTGATAGGGCGCACGCCATGCAATCGCGTCGGCTTCTGCCAGCGCATCATCTGCGTCGGCCCCGATCGACGCCCCGGTCAGCAGGCGGATCTGAAACGCCCGCTGCCGTTGATGGAAATCGACGGCGCGCCGGGCAATGGCAACGGGCAGCGCTTTCGGCGAACCGGCAGGGGTAAAGCCGCTAAAGGCCACCATATCATCGTGATGAATAAACTCCGCTGCCTCATCAGCGCTCATTCTCAGGAAAGCCGATTGCATATGCCGCTCCTTATCCGTTGCTGCTTAACGACCAATAAATACCGGTTTACGTTTTTCCAGAAAGGCGTTCATTCCCTCCTGATAGTCCTGGCTGTCGTATACCTCCCGACGCATGCCCTGAATACGTTCAAACTCGTCTGAATTCATGGTGTGCGCTTCACCGAGCACGCGCAGCTCCTCTTTGATCACCGCAATAGCCAACGGGGCCTTCTCGGAGATGGTATGCGCCAGCTGCAGGGTAAAGTCCTCCAGCTCTGCGGCGTCGACCACGTGATTAAGAATGCCCACCGCCTGGGCACGCTGGGCAGTGATCGGCGATGCGGTGAAGATCAGCTCTTTAACGATGTGGAAACCCGCATCCCGCGTCAGGTTATGGATCCCTACCAGGTTATAGGGCACACCAAGATTGACCGGCGTCATGGAGAAGGTTGAGGTGCTGGCGGCAACGATAATATCGGAGCTCATTATCATCTCAAACGCACCGCCCCAGACGCTGCCTTCAACCATAGAGATCACGGGCTTAGGATATTTTTGGATAGTGCGAGCGATCTGGCGCAGCGGATCGTCATAGGAGAGCGGATCGCGTCGCCCGGTAGGCAGCTCATGGATATCATGCCCGGCAGAGAAAACCTTTGATCCCGCAGGTGCGCGGAGGATCACGCAGCGGATGTCAGTATTGTTGAGATCGTGTAGCGCCTGGAGCAGATCGTCGATAAAGATCTTGCTGAGCGCATTGAGCTTGCGCGCATAGTTGAATTCAATGATGCCTACGCGATTAGCGATTAGGACATTCACATACTGATACGACATGATTCTGTTCCTTTAAATAAGAAAACGGCGTTCGATAAACTGCTGGATCCGTGCCATGCCTGCGCGGGCGGAGATATGGTTTTGTGCAACGGCCTGCGCTGTCTGCTGGTATGCGTCGGCAAAATCGGGCTGGGTAAAGATCAGACGCAGGAGGGTATCCTTGCTTTGCTGATACAACCACTCTATGGCCTGCCGCTGGCGCAGGGTAGTCAGCTCACCGCTTTGCGACAGCGTGGTGTAGAAGAGGTGGATGCTCTGCCAGACAGAGTCAATGCCGCGTTTCTCCAGAGCGCTACAGCTCAGCACCTGCGGCTGCCACTGGGGATATTTCTGCCGCAGAATATGCAGCGTGCTCTGATACATTTGCCGGGTAGCGGCAACGTTTTGTCGGTTATCACCGTCATCTTTGTTGATAACGATCAGATCGGCCATCTCCATGATCCCCTTTTTGATCCCCTGCAGCTCATCGCCGCCGCCCGCAATCTGCAGCGAGATAAAGCAGTCCACCATGTTCGCAACTTCCGTTTCAGACTGGCCGACGCCTACGGTCTCAATAATGACTACGTCGTATCCTGCCGCCTCAGCCAGCAGGAGCAGTTCCCGTGCGCGCTGGCTGGTGCCACCGGCGTAGCCGCCGGAGGGAACCGGACGGATAAAGGCGTTACTGGAGCGGGAGAGGGCGCTCATCCGGGTCTTATCCCCCAGAATACTGCCGCCGCTTATCGGACTACTGGGATCGACGGCAATGACCGCAACGCGGTGGCCTTCGCCAACCAGCAGCATGCCGAAGGCGTCGAGAAAGGTGCTCTTCCCCGCCCCAGGCGTGCCGGTGATGCCAAGGCGGATGGCGTTACCCGTATCGGGCATGATGGCGTCGAGCAGCCGGGCACTGAGCGCCTGATGGCGCGAATGGCTACTCTCTACCAGCGTCATAGCCTGGGCCAGGGCCACCCTGTCGCCAAGCCGGAGCCGCGCGACGTAGCTTGCCAGCGTCGCGTTGTTAATCATGCTGGCTCACCAATTTTTGTGAGTACGTCGCGCACGCTGGTTAGCATCGGGGTGCCGGGGCCGTAGATAGCCGCCACGCCGCGATCGAAGAGGAAGGCATAATCCTGTGGCGGAATGACCCCGCCCGCTACAACGCAAATGTCTTCCCGGCCAAATGCTTTTAACGCGTCAATCAGCTCCGGGATCAGCGTCTTGTGGCCCGCAGCCAGCGAGGAGGCGCCGATAACGTGGACGTCGTTCTCCACTGCCAGCCGGGCAATCTCATCGGGCGTGGAGAACATAGGGCTGAGATCGACGTCAAACCCCAGATCCGAGTAGGCGCTGGCGATCACTTTGGCCCCCCGGTCATGGCCGTCCTGACCCATTTTGGCAATCAGGATTCGTGGGCGACGGCCATGCCGCTCATTAAACTGCGCCGTTTGCGCAAGAATAGCGTCAAAGTCGGCGGCCTCTTTTTCGCTCTGGTGATAGCTTTGCGCAATGATTCCGGTCACGCACTGGCTCGGCACCAGGTAGCGATCAAACGCGGCCTCCAGCGTGTCGGAGATTTCACCCAGCGTGGCCCGTGCCCGGGCGGCGACAATGGCGGCGTCGAGCAGGTTGCCGTTGTGCAGCGCCGCATGATGCAGAGCAGCGAGCGCAGCCTGCACCGCCGCGGCGTCACGAGTGGTGCGGATCTGGTTGAGCTGAGCGATCTGCTCGTTGCGCACCTTTACGTTATCGATATCCAGCACCGGGGTTTCCGCCTCTTTATCGAGTCGGTATTTGTTGACGCCGACGATCGTCCGTTTTCCCTGATCGATTAGCGACTGCTCCCGGGCGGAAGCCTCTTCAATCATCCGTTTCGGCAGGCCAATTTCAATGGCTCTCGCCATTCCACCCACCTCGTCAATCTGCTGCATGATCGCCCTGGCCTCCTTGACGATGCGGTCAGTCAGAGACTCAACGTAGTAGGAGCCAGCCAGCGGATCGACGGTGCGGCAGATCCCTGACTCCTCCTGCAGGACGATCTGTGTGTTGCGGGCGATGCGCGCGGAGAAGTCCGTTGGTAGACCGAGCGCTTCATCAAAGGCATTAGTATGCAGGGACTGGGTGCCGCCGAGGGTCGCGCCAAGCGCCTCAATGGTGGTGCGGATAATATTGTTGTAGGGATCCTGCTCGGTCAGGCTCCAGCCTGAGGTCTGACAGTGCGTGCGCAGCGCCAGCGATTTAGCATCTTTGGCACCAAACGCGCTCACCGCTTCACACCACAAATAGCGCGCTGCGCGCAGCATGGCGACGTTCATAAATAGATCCATGCCGATGCCAAAGAAGAACGACAGCCGGGGAGCAAACTCATCGATTTTCAACCCTGCGGCCAGCGCTGCACGGATATATTCGATTCCGTCGGCAAGGGTAAACGCCACCTGCTGGACGCAGTTCGCACCCGCTTCCCCCATGTGATAGCCGCTGATGCTGATGGTGTTAAAGCGTGGCATATGCTGCGAGCACCAGGCGATGATGTTGGAGATGATGCGCATGGAGGGCTCTGGCGGATAGATATAGGTATTGCGGCAGAGATACTCTTTTAAGATGTCGTTCTGTATGGTGCCGGTAAGCTGCGCGGGGTTAACGCCCTGCTCCTCGGCGGCAACGATATAGAACGCCATGATGGGCAGCACCGCGCCGTTCATGGTCATCGACACCGACATCTTATCCAGCGGGATCTGGTCGAACAGCACCTTCATATCTTCCACGGTATCAATGGCTACCCCGGCTTTACCTACGTCGCCTGCGACGCGTGGGTTATCGGAGTCGTAGCCGCGGTGGGTGGCTAAGTCAAAAGCCACGGAGAGGCCCTTCTGCCCGGCGGCCAGATTGCGGCGGTAAAAGGCGTTAGACTCTCTGGCGGTAGAGAAGCCCGCATACTGGCGGATGGTCCAGGGTTGCGCGGTATACATGGTAGCGCGCGGCCCGCGCACGAAAGGTGCCATGCCAGGCAGCGAGCCGGTGACCTCCAGGCCCTGCAGATCTTCTTCGGTATAGAGCGGTTTCACGTCAATGCCTTCAGCGGTATGGCTTACCAGCGCTTCAACCCGCTTCTCTCGCCGACTTAGCTCTCTGTTTGCCAGCGTCTCCCAATCCAGCCTGTTAGCCATTTCACAGCCCCCTGAAGTTTTGCAAAACAACGTCGCAAGGCCAGGTAAGGCCCTGAGTCGTCGGATGATTTGCAAATATGCTGAGCTTTTTTGTAGCCGCTGTCGCCAGCAAAAAAGAGCGCAGAGGACGTCATTTTTTATCGTCTGATTTGTCTGTTTTTGCGAGGAGTGACAAAGATTTTAGTTCGGGGAGAGCATATTCCCCTGCAAGCGTGCAGGGGAGGAGAGGGGCATTAATCCTGGCGCAGCACGCGGCGACCGTGGGCCAGCAGCGCTTCGGTGACGTTGCGCATCATGCGGCTCTCTGGCGCGAAGCGGTGCCAGAAGAGCATCCGGCGCTGGAACAGGCCCGGCGTCAGGTCAATCAGCTCGCCGCTGTCCAGCTCGCGCTCGATCTGCAGGTGCGGGATCATACAGCAGGTGGTGCCCTGACGCGCCAGCTGCACAAAGGCTTCGGACGAGTTAACGATATGACACGGCACGCTGCCCGGCGGCAGGTCGAAG
>JBCNNW010000031.1:0-39300 GCA_039594205.1 Pseudescherichia sp.
AGTTAGCTCAACAACTCAATATGGAATTTTACGATTCTGATCAAGAGATTGAGAAACGAACCGGAGCTGATGTGGGCTGGGTCTTCGATGTAGAAGGTGAAGAAGGTTTCCGCGATCGCGAAGAAAAGGTCATTAACGAACTGACCGAGAAACAGGGCATTGTGCTGGCGACAGGCGGCGGCTCTGTGAAATCCCGCGAAACCCGTAATCGTCTCTCCGCCCGTGGCGTAGTGGTGTATCTGGAAACCACTATCGAAAAGCAGCTGGCTCGTACTCAACGCGATAAAAAGCGCCCACTGTTACAGGTGGAGACGCCGCCGCGGGAAGTTCTCGAAGCGCTGGCTGACGAACGGAATCCTCTCTATGAAGAGATTGCCGACGTTACCATCCGCACCGACGATCAGAGCGCAAAAGTGGTCGCAAACCAGATTATTCATATGCTGGAAAGCAACTGATTCTGGCTTAATATAACGCCTGCAGGTTTTAGCAATTAAGGTGGATGTCGCGTCATGGAGAGGATTACCGTCACTCTTGGGGAACGTAGTTACCCAATCACCATCGCGGCTGGTTTGTTTAACGATCCAGCTTCCTTCTTGCCGTTGAAGTCCGGCGACCAGGTCATGCTGGTCACTAACGAGACGCTGGCTCCGCTCTATCTTGAAAAAATCCGCCATGTTCTTGAACAGGCGGGTGTGCGGGTTGACAGCGTCGTGCTACCAGACGGCGAGCAGTACAAAAGCCTGGCGGTACTGGATACGGTCTTCACCGCCCTGTTGCAGAAACCTCACGGGCGCGACACAACGCTGGTCGCCCTTGGCGGCGGCGTGGTCGGCGATCTTACCGGCTTCGCGGCAGCGAGCTATCAACGTGGCGTGCGCTTTATTCAGGTGCCCACCACGCTCCTTTCTCAGGTCGATTCTTCCGTTGGCGGCAAGACGGCGGTGAATCATCCTCTTGGCAAAAATATGATCGGCGCGTTCTACCAGCCAGCCTCGGTGGTCGTCGATCTCGACTGCCTGGCGACGCTTCCGGCGCGCGAACTCTCCTCTGGCCTGGCTGAAGTGATCAAGTACGGCATCATCCTTGACGCCGCATTCTTTGGCTGGCTGGAAGCGAACCTTGATGCGCTTCTGCGCCTCGACGGTCCCGCCATGGCGTACTGTATTCGCCGTTGTTGTGAGCTGAAAGCCGAAGTTGTCGCCGCGGACGAGCGCGAGACGGGCTTACGTGCTTTACTCAACCTGGGCCACACCTTTGGCCATGCTATCGAAGCCGAAATGGGCTACGGTAACTGGCTGCACGGTGAAGCGGTGGCGGCGGGAATGGTCATGGCGGCACGCGCGGCTGAGCGCCTCGGGCAGTTTAGCCGTGACGATACGCAACGCATCATCACCTTACTCATGCGCGCTGGCCTGCCGGTCAACGGTCCGCAGGAGATGTCCGCTGAGGCCTACATTCCTCACATGCTGCGTGACAAAAAGGTGCTGGCGGGCGAGATGCGTTTAGTCCTTCCGCTGGCGATAGGAAAGAGTGAAGTGCGTGGCGGAGTGCCACACGATGTTGTTCTTGGCGCGATTGCTGATTGCCAGCAGGCGTAAAAAATAGAAAGGTCTGGCCACGCCAGTCGTGGTGTTTAACTTCGGGCGATGCGCACGAGTATCAGGCATTAGCCTTTGAGTGGGGTGTTAAATGGATGAATTCAAACCAGAAGACGAGCTGAAAACCGATCCAAGCGATCGTCGCCCTGGGCGTACTCGCCCGTCTTCTGAACGCGACAGCGATCCGCAGATCAACTTTGATGACGTCGATCTGGACGCTGACGAACGTCGCCCTTCACGGACGCGTAAAGCACGTGAAGAGATTGACGAGAGCTATGAAGAAGAGGCTGAACTGGACGAGAGCGCTGTGGATGAGGAGCGCGTAGAGCGTCGTCCCCGCAAGCGTAAAAAAGCCCCTGCTGCCAAACCTGCCTCCCGCCAGTACCTGATGATGGGGCTGGGGATCCTGGTTCTGCTGCTGCTGATCGTCGGCATCGGCTCCGCGCTGAAGTCGCCTGCCGATAAATCCGGCAGCGAGCAGGCATCGACCGAGAAGAGCGTCAACCTGTCAGACAACGCCGCTGACCAGGCCAACGGCACGCAGCCTGCGCCGGGGACAACCTCCGCCGAGCAGACGGCGGGTAATCCGCAGGATGTCTCCCTGCCGCCCATCGCCTCAACCCCAACCGAGGGGCAGACCACTGCCGCGCCGGAAGGGCAGCAGCGCGTTGAGGTACAGGGCGACCTGAACAACGCCCTGGCACAGCCGCAGAATCAAAACCGCGTAGACAGCGTGGCGGTAAACTCCACCCTGCCAACCGAACCTGCTACCGTTGCACCAGTGCACAACAGCAAGGCAGCAGAGTCGCGCCAGACCGCCGCGTCTGAGCGTCAGGCGTCGGCAACCGAGCATCGCGCCGCGCCGCGCGCCGAGCGCCAGCAGGCCACGATTGAGCCGAAGCCTGCCCAGAGCGCGCCGAAAGCAGCAGCCCAGCCGAAGCGCACCGAAACCGCAGCTACCGCGCCAGCGGCCAGCGCTTCCCAGCCTAAAGCAACGGCCAGCGCAGCCCCAGCGGCGAAACCGTCAGCGGCAGTAACGGCAACGGCACCGACCCAGTCGGCGAAGCCTGCTACCGCCTCTGCGCCAGCCGCCAGCGCACCGGCAGCCGCAGCGCCAGCCGCTTCTGGCAACGCCTCTACCGGCAACGTAGGTTCCCTGAAGTCAGCGCCGGGCAACAGCTATACGTTGCAGCTGAGCAGCTCGTCAAACTACAACAACCTGAACGCATGGGCGAAGAAAGAGAATCTGAAAAACTTTGTTGTTTATCAGACCTCCCGTAACGGCCAGCCCTGGTATGTGCTGGTGAGCGGCGTCTATGCTTCAAAAGATGAAGCGAAACGCGCCGTCTCTACGCTGCCAGCCGACGTACAGGCGAAAAACCCGTGGGCGAAGCCGCTGCACCAGGTGCAGGCCGATCTCAAATAGTGAGTAAAGCGCAAATGCTGTCGGGCTTACGCCCCAGCTGCAAAGGGTGTTATTAGTTAGTCAGCATGAAAAAGAATCGCGCTTTTCTGAAATGGGCAGGGGGAAAATATCCCCTGCTCGACGATATTAAAAAGCATTTACCTCCGGGTGAATGTCTCATCGAACCCTTCGTCGGGGCCGGGTCGGTATTTCTCAATACCGACTTTTCGCGCTATATCCTTGCGGATATCAACAGCGATCTGATCGGCCTCTATAACATCGTTAAAACCCGTACCGATGAGTATGTTCTCAGCGCCCGCGAGCTATTCACGCCGCAGCATAATCAGGCTGAGGTCTATTACCAACTGCGTAGCGAGTTCAATCAGTGCCGGGATGCCTTGCGGCGTGCGGTGCTGTTTTTATATCTGAACCGTCACGGCTACAACGGCCTGTGCCGCTATAACCTGCGCGGTGAGTTTAATGTGCCCTTTGGCCGCTATAAAAAGCCCTACTTCCCGGAAGCCGAGCTGTACCATTTTGCTGAAAAGGCCCAGAACGCAGAGTTTCGCTGCCTTTCGTATGAGGCGTGCATGGAGCTTGCCGACGTAAACTCCGTGGTCTACTGCGATCCGCCCTATGCGCCACTCTCTGCGACGGCAAACTTTACTGCCTACCATACCAACAGTTTTAGCCCGCTAGAGCAGGCCCGTCTGGCAGAGATGGCGGAAATGCTGGTCAGCAAGCAAATCCCGGTGTTAATTTCGAATCACGATACGCCGGACACCCGTGAGTGGTACAAAGCGGCGACGCATTTTCAGGTTAAGGTGCGCCGCAGCATTAGCAGCAACGGTGGCACACGCAAAAAGGTGGACGAACTGCTGGCGCTCTATCGCCCGGCAGATAAAAAATAGTTCTCAAGGAGATGCGGATGAAACAGTATTTGATTGCCCCTTCAATTCTGTCGGCTGACTTTGCCCGCCTGGGCGAGGACACCGCTAACGCGCTGGCGGCCGGTGGCGACGTGGTGCATTTTGACGTCATGGATAACCACTATGTCCCCAACCTGACGATGGGGCCGATGGTACTCAAAGCTCTGCGTGACTATGGCATCACCGCCCCGATTGATGTCCACCTGATGGTGAAGCCGGTTGATCGTCTGATCCCGGATTTCGCTGCTGCCGGGGCGAGCATCATCACTTTCCACCCGGAAGCTACCGAGCACGTCGACCGTTCGCTGCAGCTGATCAAAGAGCACGGCTGCAAAGCGGGGCTGGTGTTCAACCCGGCGACCTCCCTGAGCTGGCTTGACTACGTTATGGACAAGCTGGATGTGATCCTGCTGATGTCGGTCAACCCCGGCTTCGGCGGCCAGAGCTTTATTCCTCATACGCTCGATAAGCTGCGCGAAGTGCGTCGTCGCATCGATGCTTCCGGCTATGACATTCGCCTTGAGGTTGACGGCGGCGTGAAGGCGGATAACATCGGTGAAATTGCCGCCGCAGGTGCAGATATGTTTGTCGCTGGCTCGGCTATTTTTAACCAGCCGGACTACCGTAGCGTGATCGATAAAATGCGCAGCGAGCTGGCAAAGGTTCATCATGGCTAAGAAAATCGACGGAATTCAGGCTATTGCCTTCGATCTCGACGGTACGCTGGTCGATAGCGCTCCGGGTCTGACCCACGCCGTAGACCAGGCGCTCTATGCCCTTGAGCTGCCGGCTGCCGGTGAGGCTCGGGTGGTAACGTGGATCGGCAACGGTGCAGATGTACTGATGCAGAGGGCGCTGGCATGGTCTCGTCAGGAGCACGCCAGCCAGCGAGCAATGGCAGGCAAACCGGCTATCGATCATGCCGCCATTCCCGAAGAGGAGCAGGCCCGCATTCTGCGCAAGCTTTTCGATCGCTACTACGCCGACGTGGTTGAGGAGGGCAGCTTCCTCTTCCCGGACGTGGCTGCCACCCTGGCGGCGCTGCATGAAGAGGGCTATCCGCTGGCGCTGGTAACCAACAAGCCGACGCCGTTTGTGGCGCCGCTGCTGGAGGCGCTGGATATCGCCCGCTACTTCACGCTGGTGATCGGCGGTGACGACGTCAAAAATAAAAAGCCGCACCCGGAGCCGCTGCTGTTGGTCGCTGAGAAGCTGGGCGTGGCACCGCAGGCGCTGCTGTTTGTTGGCGACTCGCGGAATGATATTCAGGCGGCGAAGGCGGCAGGCTGCTGCGCCGTGGGCCTCACCTACGGCTACAACTACGGCGAAGCCATCGCGCTGAGCGAGCCGGACCATATCTTCGACCATTTTAAAGAGTTACTGCCCGCGCTTGGGCTTCCATATAGTGAACATCAGGAACAGAAAAATGACTAAGCCCATCGTCTTTAGTGGCGCACAGCCCTCAGGTGAACTGACCATCGGCAACTATATGGGTGCGCTGCGTCAGTGGGTAACCATGCAGGATGAGTACGACTGCATCTACTGCATCGTCGATCTCCACGCCATTACCGCCCGTCAGGATCCTGAGAAGCTGCGTAAGGCTACCCTCGATACGCTGGCGCTCTACCTGGCCTGCGGGATCGATCCCGAGAAGAGCACCATTTTCGTGCAGTCCCACGTGCCGGAGCATGCGCAGCTTGGCTGGGCGCTGAACTGCTACACCTATTTCGGCGAGCTGAGCCGCATGACCCAGTTTAAAGATAAGTCAGCGCGCTACTCTGAGAACATCAACGCCGGCCTGTTTGACTACCCGGTGCTGATGGCGGCAGACATTCTGCTCTATCAGACCAACCAGGTACCGGTTGGTGAAGATCAGAAGCAGCACCTTGAGCTGAGCCGTGATATCGCCCAGCGCTTCAACGCCATCTACGGCGACGTGTTTAAAGTACCGGAGCCGTTTATTCCGAAATCCGGTGCACGCGTGATGTCGCTGCTGGAGCCGACCAAAAAGATGTCCAAGTCTGACGATAACCGCAACAACGTTATCGGCCTGCTGGAAGATCCGAAGTCGGTGGTGAAGAAGATCAAGCGCGCGGTAACCGACTCCGAAGAGCCGCCGGTGGTGCGCTACGATGTGAAGGAGAAGGCGGGCGTCTCTAACCTGCTGGATATCCTCTCTGGCGTGACCGGGCAGAGCATTGCCGAGCTGGAGCAGCACTTTGAAGGTAAAATGTACGGTCACCTGAAGGGTGAAGTGGCGGACGCGGTCTCCGGCATGCTGACCGAGCTTCAGGAGCGCTACCACCGCTACCGTAACGATGAAGCCTTCCTGCAGCGCATTATGAAAGAGGGTGCCGGGAAAGCCAGCGCCCGTGCCGCAGAGACGCTGAAAGCGGTATACGAAGCCATCGGCTTTGTTGCCAGGCCGTAATTCTCATATGTCGCTACTGTAGGCCCGGCAAGCGTAGTGCCGCCGGGCCTTTTTCAAAAATCAGTGGTGCGAGAACCAGTTCAGCTTGTCGCGCAGGGCGACGACGCGGCCAACGATGATCAGCGCCGGACTCTCAACCTGCTGCGCCAGCGTACCCAGCTCGCTTAACACACCGCTCACCACCCGCTGCTGTACCGCCGTGCCGTTCTCTACCAGCGCAACCGGCATATCCGCCTGCATTCCATACTCAATCAGCTTCTGCTGGATCGTTGCGGCCTGGTTGAGTCCCATGTAGAACACCAGAGTCTGCTTCTCTGCGGCCAGGTTCTCCCAGTCCAGCTCGCCGCCGGTTTTCAGATGGCCGGTGATCAGCCGCACGCTCTGGGCATAGTCGCGGTGGGTCAACGGAATACCGGAGTAGGCAGAGCAGCCCGAGGCGGCGGTAATGCCCGGCACCACTGAGAAGGGGATCCCCGCATGGCACAGCGTCTCCAGCTCTTCACCACCGCGGCCAAAGATAAACGGATCGCCGCCCTTCAGGCGTACCACACGTTTGCCGGACAGCGCCTCGCGGAGCAGGATCTGGTTGATCTCCTCCTGCGGCACGCAGTGGTAGCCCGCGCGTTTGCCAACAAAAATACGGTCGGCATCGCGGCGCACCAGGTTCATGATGTCGTCTGAGACCAGGCGGTCATAGACTACCACGTCCGCCTGCTGGATCTGCTGTAGCCCTTTCAGCGTCAGCAGGCCAGCATCGCCAGGCCCTGCGCCAACCAGCACCACTTCGCCCCGGTTATCGAGGGGCGCGTTAAATAGCGACTCCGTCTCTTTATCGATGGCGAGGCGATCGCTGTTGGCCAGATACTGGGCAAGACGATCGTTAGTAAAAAACTTCTCCCAGAAGCGGCGGCGCTCGGCCATGCTGGCGAAGGTCGCTTTTACCCGTCCGCGCAGGGTGCCGGCGTAGCCAGCAATTTTACCGAGGTGCAGCGGCAGCAGCGACTCCAGCTTTTCACGCAGCAGGCGTGCCAGTACCGGAGAGGTGCCGCCGGAGGAGATCGCCACCATCAGCGGCGAGCGGTCGATAATCGACGGCATGATAAAGCTCGCCTCTTTCGGCGCATCGACCACGTTACAGAAGATGCGGCGCGCTTCTGCCGCATCGCTGACCTGTTGATTGACCGCATCGTCGTCGGTGGCAGCAATCACCAACCAGCAGGGATCGAGCAGCGTCTCGTTAAAGCCGCCCTCTACCAGGGTGACCATGCCTTCGTCTGCCCATACGGTAAACTGCGGATCGAAGTGCAGCGCATTAACGGTAAGCCGCGCACCGGCCTCCAGAAGCAAGCGGGCTTTACGCTCTGCGACATCGCCACCGCCGACAAGCAGGCAGTCGCGATCGCGTAACTGGCAAAAAATAGGAAGATGGTGCACGACATAACCTCGTTGTAGTTTTAAGTGCTAACTCGCTTTAAGGGCTAACGATTTCCTGCGCGGCATTTTTCATGGCTGCGGGACGCTCTGCGCGAGGGGTAGCATACCAATATCCCAGCCCCATAAATATGGCCCCGGACAAAGTATTGCCCAGCGTAACCCACAACAGGTTATGTCCGATACCGCTAAGCGTATAGGCGTCGCTGTGGTGGCCGAACCACGATAGAGCGAACAGGGTCATGTTGGCAACCGAGTGCTCGTAGCCGGAGGCGATAAACGCCAGCAGGCACCACCAGATGGCAAGGAATTTCGCTGCGCCCTCGGTACGGATCGCCATCCAGATCGCCAGACACACCAGCCAGTTGCAGAGTACGCCCTTGAAGAACAGCACGCTGGCAGGAGCGCTGGTTTTCGCCAGCGCCACGGTGTGCACCAGGCTGGTATCGACCGGGAGCAGGCTGCCGCCGCCCCAGAAGTAGAGCAGGGCTACAAGCACCGACCCCATCAGGTTGCCCAGCCAGGTTTGCGGCAGAATTGCCCACATCTGGCGGTGGCTGATGGTGCCTGCTTTTACGCCCAGGGTCAGGAACATGGTGTGGCCGGTAAACAGCTCTGAGCCAGCGATGATCACCAGCGTCAGGGCGATACCGAAGGTCGCGCCCATCACCAGCGGACGTACCGCCGGGTCAAGCAGGTTGCCGAGGGTAAAAATCAGGATAATCGCCAGGCCTACGTAGGCTCCGGCCATCGCGGAGCTGATCCAGAAACCCAGCGGATTATGTGTAGAGAGGCGTGCAATGCGCGCAGCGTTGGCCGCACACTTATTGATAGTGTCGGTAAACATAGAGTTGATCATCCAAAGTTAAAAAAGAAAAAGTTAAAAAAGAGAAGGTTAACAGGCGGGGGCATTGCACCCCCGCTGGGGTATTACGCTTTAATCTGTACTTCGCCGTCTTTAACCCGGGCATCAAAGCGGGCTACAGAGTGGTCCGCATCCTCCATGCACAGGCCGTCGCGCAGGCGGAAGCGCTGTTTCTTCAGCGGGCTGGCAACCCACAGTTCGCCGTCGTGCTCGGCGATGATGCCGCGCGACAGCACGCTGGCCTCAAAGAAGGGATCGATGTTGCTAATGGCATAGACCTGCTCATCGGCACGCGGGCGGAAAATCGCGATCTGCTGATTATTCAACAGGGCGCAGACGCCGGTTGCTGGCACGATGTCAGCGAGCTGACAGACGGTGTTCCACTGGCTCATACGGTTTCCTCCACCAGGGTGACCGGAATACGCTCATACGGCGTCGCCGGGCGATGCTGCTGACGTTCCGGCACGATCTGTACCGCCGGGTCGCGGCGCTCGCTGTTGATAAAGTGTTTGAAGCGCACCTGCGCCTGCGGATCGTTGACGGTAGCGGTCCACTCGCAGATCACGGCGTCGCGCAGGCGTGCCATCTCCGCTTCCAGCTGGCTGTTCAGGCCAAGCTTGTCGTCAATAATCACGCTCTTCAGATACTCAATGCCGCCTTCCAGATTGTCCAGCCAGGATGCGGTACGGGTCAGCTTATCGGCGGTGCGGATGTAGAACATCATAAAGCGGTCGAGATAACGTACCAGTGTGTCGCGGTCGAGATCCGCCGCCAGCAGATCCGCATGGCGGGGTTTCATCCCGCCGTTACCGCAGACGTAGAGGTTCCAGCCTTTTTCAGTGGCGATAATGCCCACGTCTTTACCCTGCGCTTCCGCACATTCACGGGTGCAGCCAGAGACGCCAAACTTCATTTTGTGCGGGGTACGGATCCCTTTGTAGCGGTTCTCCAGCTCGACGCCGAAGCCCACGCTGTCGCCGACACCGTAGCGGCACCAGGTCGAGCCGACGCAGGTTTTCGCCATGCGCAGCGCTTTGGCGTAGGCGTGACCGGTTTCGAATCCGGCTTCAATCAGCTGACGCCAGATCTCCGGCAGGTCATCTTTCTGCGCGCCGAACAGGCCGATGCGCTGGGAGCCGGTAATTTTGGTATAGAGGTTAAATTCGCGGGCGATACGGCCCACCTCCATCAGTCCTTCCGGAGTAATTTCGCCGCCGGCAGAGCGCGGGATCACCGAGTAGGTGCCGTCTTTCTGAATGTTGGCGAGGAAGTTATCGTTGGTATCCTGCAGCGGCGTATGCTGCGGTTTAAGCACGTACTCGTTCCAGCAGGAGGCGAGTAGGGAGCCGACGGTAGGTTTACACACTTCGCAGCCGTAGCCTTTACCGTGTTTCGCCAGCAGCTCGTCAAAGGTCTTAATCCCCTCCACGCGGATGAGGTGGTACAGCTCCTGACGGGAGTAGGCAAAGTGTTCGCACAGGCTGTGGTTTACCTCGATACCCTGTTTCGCCAGCTCGGCGTTCAGCACCTGGGTCACCAGGGGGATACAGCCACCGCAGCCGGTCCCGGCTTTGGTTTCCGCCTTCAGCGCGGCCACCGTATGGCAGCCCTTGTTGATGGCGGAGATCAGCATGCCTTTGGTCACATCGAAGCAGGAGCAGATCTGCGCGCTGTCCGGCAGCTTATCGACGCCGATAGAGGGTTTGCCGCTGCCCGCGTGGGCAGGCAGGATCAGCGCATCCGGATTCTCTGGCAGTTCGATGGCGTTCAGCACCAGCTGCTGCAGGTTGCCGAAGTCGCTGGTGTCACCTACCAGCACCGCGCCAAGCAGGGTTTTGTTATCCGGGCTGACGATCAGGCGTTTATAGACCTCTTTGCTCTCGTCCAGGTAGACATAGCTGCGGGAGTTCGGCGTGCGACCATGGGCATCACCAATGCCGCCGACGTCCACGCCCAGTAGCTTCAGCTTGGCGCTAAGGTCCGCGCCTTCAAAGGTGTTGGGCGTACCGAGAATGTGGTCCACGGCAACCTGCGCCATTTTGTAGCCAGGAGCGACCAGGCCGTAGACGCGGTTGTTCCAGCTGGCGCACTCGCCGATGGCGTAGATATCCGGGTCAGAGGTCTGGCAGGTGTCGTTCACCATGATCCCACCGCGCTGAGCCGTCGCCAGACCGCACTGGGTCGCCAGTTTGTCGCGCGGGCGGATACCGGTTGAGAAGACAATGAAGTCGATCTCCAGGCTGCTGCCATCGGCAAAGCGCATGGTCTTGCGCCCTTCGACGCCCTCCTGGACGATCTCCTGAGTATTTTTGCTGGTGTGGACGCGCACGCCCATGCTCTCAATTTTGCGTTTCAGCTGCTCGCCGCCCATCTGGTCGAGCTGCTCGGCCATCAGCATCGGCGCAAACTCAATGACGTGGGTCTCGACGCCGAGGTTCTTCAGCGCCCCGGCGGCTTCCAGACCGAGCAAGCCGCCGCCCACCACTGCACCCCGGCGGCTACGGCGCGCGCAGGCTTCAATGGCGTTCAAATCTTCAATGGTGCGGTAAACAAAGCAATCCTGGGTTTCGGAACCTTTAATCGGCGGGATCCACGGATAGGAGCCGGTAGCCATAATCAGCTTATCGTAATAGACCGTGCGGCCCGCGCTGGAGTGGATCACCTTCTCCTGGCGATTGATCGTGATAGCACGTTCGCCTATTAGCACCTTGACCCCGTGCTTCTCATAGAAGCCTTCCCGTACCAGAGAGAGCTCTTCGGCAGTGTGGTGTGAGAAGTAGGAAGAGAGATGTACACGGTCGTAGGCTTTCCGCGGCTCTTCACAAAACACGGTAATGTCGAAACGGGCAGCGTCAGCTTTATCGAGGAGATCCTCAATAAAACGGTGGCCGACCATGCCGTTACCGATAATAGCGATGTTGACTTTGCTCATTTTTGCCTCGATTTCTTTTCTATTACTGCCTACCTTAACGATTCAGCCGTGGCGTTTATTGATGCAAATCAAGTTCACCTTTACCTACTCCCTAAGGAGTATATTGCTGATTTAGCGGGATTTTCCTAAGTTGCGGAATTAGCTGGCTTTTCGGAATAGAGCAAATAACATACAAAAAAGAGGGTTTTTGTGCTGGAACAATTACCACTAAAGATTAATGGAATTGAACCATTGAGGAGGAGAGGAGCTAGCCCCTTTTCAGGACGAAAAGGGGCAGGAAAAACTTAGTGCGCGGAAGCCGTACTGTTGTGTTGACGATGGCGAGTCACGAAGCCCAGCGCGAAGCACATCACGAACACCACAGCATAGAGACCGTTAGCGGTCATTAGCGCCGCCTGCGGGCCGCTGTTGGCCACGATAGGGCCGGTAACCACGAAGGTCAGCATGGTACCAATGGTGCCGCAGGTAAGAACAAAGTTAACCAGCTTCGGCGAAGCGACTTTGGTCTGCTGAGAGCCAAGCGTAATGATAGTGGTGTAGATGGCGCTGGAGAAGAAGCCGAGAGCCAGAATAAACCACGCCATATGCTCCGGGCTGCTGGTGATGAAGAGATACATCAGCACGGTCGCCATGCCAGCCAGCACGGTCAGAATACGCTGCAGGTCGAAGAAGCGCAGGATAAAGCTGAACGCCCACATGCCGATCATGTAAGACATCCAGAAGTCACTGACCAGTTTCCCCTGGCCGCTGACGTCCATGCCCAGACCTTTAGCATACTCCGGCACCCAGGAGATAAAGCCCAGTTGGCCGAGGATGTAGCAGAGCGCGGCAATAGAGAGGAACAGAACGCCAACGCCCCACTTCTCTTTCACCACTGGCTTGTCGCCTGGCGCAGCGTGCTTGCCCAGCGCCGGGAATTCACAGCCGATGGTCAGAATGAAGATGGCAACGTAGACCAGGCCAATGCAGGCGTAGACCCAGTACCACTCAATGCTGCGCGCCAGCAGGAAGGCGGCAACCATCGGGAAGATCATGCCGGCCATGCTGAAGAAGGAGTCAGTGAACAGCAGGCGGGAGCCACGCTGGCGGCCTTCATACATCTGGGTCACCAGGAAGGTACCAATCGACATGGTGATACCGCTCACCAGCCCCAGCACGAACATCGCGCCAGAGAAGATTGCCAGGCTATGGGTCAGCATCAGCGCGGCGACGGCCAGTACCATCAGCACAAAGCCAAAACGCAGCTGGGTTTTTAGCGGGACGATCTCCATCAGCCAGGCGTTCAGGAAGATAGAGATCAGGATCCCGGCGTTCAGGAAGGTGAAGGTGTTGCTCATGCTGGAAACCGGAAGATCGAAGTACTTCGCGATATCGCCCATCACCATACCGGTGACGATCACCAACGCACCGGTAAGGGCGTAGGAGAAGAAGCTGATCCATGTGAGCTTGATTCTGTTGCTGTTAGTCATGACTGGCCTGTGAATAGAAGTGTAAAACGCATTGACTGCGTCGTGAACGGGCAGATTTTATGCGTTCAGGTGACACATTTAAATCTTTAAAAATGAAAATTGCTCATGTTGCACATTTTATTTTGAAATGTGTCACATATTTTCCGCCTGTTGCGACACAGAGCGCTGCTGACACAACTGTTTCAAATTCGTAAAATTGAGTAAAGCGCTAGCCTGGGGGCAGTATGCTCTTTAGAATCAAGCGACTCGCTCTCTTCTCTGTTCACTGTAGGAATTCACATGGTTAAAACGACTCTGGCGGCTGTAGCGGCTATTTTTGCTCTCTCTGCACTCTCTCCGGCTGCCTTCGCCGCAAAAGGCGATCCTCATGTTCTGTTAACCACCTCTGCCGGTAACATTGAGCTGGAGCTAAACAGCCAGAAAGCCCCGGTATCCGTGAAGAACTTTGTCGACTATGTGAACAGCGGTTTCTACAACAACACCACCTTTCACCGCGTGATCCCCGGCTTTATGGTGCAGGGCGGCGGCTTTAATGAGCAGATGCAGCAGAAGCAGCCGAACCCACCAATCAAGAACGAAGCGGACAACGGCCTGCGCAACACCCGCGGCACCATCTCCATGGCCCGTACCGCTGATAAAGACAGCGCCACCAGCCAGTTTTTCATCAACGTGGCGGATAACGCCTTCCTCGATCATGGCCAGCGCGATTTCGGTTATGCCGTGTTCGGTAAAGTTGTGAAAGGCATGGATATCGCGGACAAGATCTCTCAGGTACAGACTCATAACGTTGGTCCGTATCAGAATGTGCCGTCAAAACCGGTGGTTATTCTCTCCGCAAAAGTTCTGCCTTAACGCTTTTTTGCACGGGCATCACCTGCCCGTGCTCCGCCTGCTTCCCTGCGTAACGTGAAAATGCCGCTTATACTTGTGGCAAATGACGCACATCATCAGGGAGACACAATGGCGAAAAAACTCACCGACCGGCAAAAATCCCGTCTCTGGGAGCAGCAGCGTAACGTCAATTTCCAGGCCAGCAGACGGCTGGAAGGGGTGGAGTGCGCCCTGGTAACGCTCAACGCAGAAGAAGCAGAGGCGCGCCTTGAGGCGCTGCGGAGGCAGCATGAGCGATAAGTTTGGCGACGGGCGCGACCCGTACTTCTACGCTGGCCGCAACGTGATGAGTAACCGGCTGGGTATTCATCAGGCGAAACAGCTTGAAGAGGCGGCGTATGAATTTACCGCGCTGCGTGCCGCGACGCTGGAGCTGGGTCCCGTTGCCCGGGGTCTGCCGCACCTCTGCGCCATCCATCGTCATCTATACCAGGATATCTTTGAGTGGGCCGGTGAGATCCGTGAGGTCAACATCTATCAGGGCGATACCCGCTTCTGTAATTTTGACTATATCGAGAAAGAGGGCAACGCCCTGATGCAGGCCCTGGAGGATGAGGACTGGTTGCAGGGCCTGGAGAAAAGCGCATTTATCGAGCGTTTAGCGCACTACTACTGCGAAATTAACGTCCTGCACCCGTTCCGCATCGGTAACGGCATTGCCGAGCGGATCTTCTTCGAGCAGCTGGCGATCCATGCAGGCTACCTGCTGGACTGGCGCGGCATCGAGCCAGACGCCTGGAGCGCAGCAAACCAGAGCGGCGCCATGGGCGACCTCTCGGCACTGATCGCAATCTTCACTCAGGTGGTGAGCGAAGCGGAGTAGAACGTTGCCGGATGGCGCTGCGCTTATCCGGCCTACTTTTTGCAGGCTGGCAAGCCTGCGCCGCCGGATATAAAACAGGTATAATAGGCGCACCGCGTTTATTGACCGAAAGATGCTGCACCATGATCCTGCTTATCGACAACTACGACTCCTTTACCTGGAACCTCTATCAGTACTTCTGCGAGCTGGGAGCTGAGGTCGTGGTGAAGCGCAACGACGAGGTAACCCTCGCCGATATCGCGGCGCTGGCTCCCGAGAAGATCGTCATCTCTCCCGGCCCCTGCACGCCGGACGAGTCGGGCATATCGCTGGAGGTCATCCGTCACTACGCTGGTAAGCTGCCGATCCTCGGCGTCTGCCTGGGCCACCAGGCGATTGCGCAGGTTTTTGGCGCGACCATTGTGCGGGCGCAGAAGGTGATGCATGGCAAAACCTCCGCCATCACCCACAGCGGCAGGGGCGTGTTTCACGGGCTAAACAATCCGCTCACCGTTACCCGCTACCACTCGCTGCTAATCGACCCCGCGACGCTGCCCGACTGCTTCGAGGTGACCGCCTGGAGCGACACCCGGGAGATTATGGCGATCCGCCATCGGGAGTGGGATCTGCAGGGCGTACAGTTCCATCCGGAGAGCATCCTGAGCGAGCAGGGGCACGCGCTGCTGGCAAACTTTCTCAACCAGGCCGATTTTTAGTTGCCATGCACTGATTTTTTATGCATATTTTGTGATTATATTTTCATAACCACTATTGCATATAATTGCTGCATATAACGGATGGGCATGACATGGCAACTGAACAGAAGGCAGTAACGCGCGCAACATTTGACGAAGTAATTCTGCCCGTTTATGCACCGGCGGAGTTTATCCCGGTGAAGGGCAAAGGCAGTCGAGTGTGGGATCAGCAGGGCAAGGAGTATGTTGATTTCGCGGGCGGAATTGCCGTGACGGCGCTGGGCCACTGCCATCCTGCGCTGGTGGAGGCGCTGAAGAGCCAGGGTGAAACACTATGGCACACCAGCAACGTCTTCACCAACGAGCCGGCGCTGCGCCTGGCTCGCAAGATTATCGACTCCACCTTTGCCGAACGGGTGCTGTTTATGAACTCCGGCACCGAGGCCAACGAAACCGCCTTTAAGCTGGCGCGCTACTATGCCTCTACCCGCCACAGCCCGTACAAAACCAAAATCATCGCTTTCCACAACGCCTTTCACGGACGCTCGCTGTTTACCGTCTCGGTTGGCGGCCAGCCGAAGTATTCCGACGGCTTTGGGCCAAAACCCGCCGATATCATCCACGTGCCGTTTAACGATCTTCATGCGGTGAAAGCGGTGATGGACGATCACACCTGTGCGGTAGTGGTCGAGCCGGTGCAGGGGGAGGGGGGCGTGACTGCCGCAACGCCAGAATTCTTACAGGGCCTGCGCGAGCTGTGCGACCAGCACCAGGCGCTGCTGGTGTTTGATGAGGTGCAGTGCGGAATGGGGCGCAGCGGGGATCTCTTTGCCTACATGCACTACGGCGTAACGCCGGACATTCTGACCAGCGCTAAGGCCCTGGGCGGCGGCTTCCCGATTAGCGCCGTGCTGACCACCGAGGCGATTGCCAGCGCCTTCCACGTTGGCTCCCACGGCTCGACCTACGGTGGCAATCCGCTGGCCTGCGCGGTAGCAGGCGCGGCTTTTGACATCATCAGCTCGCCTGAGGTATTGCAGGGCGTCAGCGAGAAACGCCAGCGTTTCGTCAAGCATTTGCAGCAGATCGACGAGCAGTTTGACGTGTTCAGCGATATTCGCGGCATGGGCCTGCTGATTGGTGCAGAGCTAAAACCGCAATACAAGGGACGCGCCCGCGATCTGCTTTACGCCGCCGCCGATGAGGGGGTGATGGTACTGAACGCCGGGCCGGACGTGATGCGCTTTGCGCCGTCGCTGGTGGTCAGCGAGCAGGATATTGATGAGGGCATGCAGCGCTTTGCCGTGGCGGTAGCTAACATCGCCAGGGCTTAATCTTTACTCCACCGGCGGTTAAGCCAGATGCCATGATGCGGGCGCTGACGCCATGCCACCGACGAGATAGTGTGCATGCTGTTCAGATGCCCGATAATACGCTGGAGATGCATCTCCATCGGACTCATCGGGCCATGGGTGAGCGTCTCCGGCGCTTCAAGAATATTCGCGTCACCGGAAGCTCCGGCCCCGTCATAGTCCAGCCGCTGCTGGCAGCGCTGAAGCGCAATTTCACATGACTCCAGATAGCGCTGGGTCAGATCCGGCGTCAGCATGGTGTGCTCCCGGGCCAGCGTCGTCAGGGCGTTAATATGCTCGACAATAAACTGGCTATGGGTCATCCAGAGCTTCATATCTTCCAGATAGTGGGTATTAAAGCCTGGCTCCTGCATCGCCTGATTGAGCGAGTTAAAGAGGGCGTTGTGCGCCTGGTTCACTCGTATCCGCTGGTAGGCCAGCGGCGTCGGCTGCGGATCGTCGCTGAGGATCAGGCGAATCGCATCCTGATCCGTTTCAATGGCATCATGAGCATTTTTCCGCAGCAGGCCACTCTGCCACTGGGGCCAGAGCCACACCATCCCACCGAAGGCGATCAGGCAGCCAATCAGGGTATCGATCAGCCGGGCAACGATAAAGTTTTCGCCGCTCAGGGTCAGGATCTGAATCGAATACACCGCCGTAATGGTGAAGCCCACCGTCGCCCAGCCGTAGCTCTTACGAATAATCAGGTAGCTTACCAGCGTGATAAAGAGCATACCCAGCAGCGTGTACCCCTCCGGGACATGGAAGTGCAGGGCGATCCCGGCAATGGTTAACCCCGCCAGCGTGCCCGCCGCCCGATGTAAAATACGCACCCGCGTGGCGCCGTAGCCGTTCTGCGTGACCAGCAGCACAGTCATCAGGATCCAGTAGGGCTTCGGCAGATGCAGGGCGCTGCCCATCAGGCTGGCGATGCTCAGCATGACGCTGATGCGGGCAGCATTGCGCAGCGCAGGAGACTTCAGCGACAGGTAGCTCTTGAGCGCCTCCCACAGCGGCTGACGGCGCTGCTGGTCGGCCATCAGATCGCGGGTATAGAGCGGACGCTGGGTACGCAGGACGCGGGCGATACGGCTAAAGTGCCAGGCGCAGAACTGCCCGACCGGATTTTGCGGATGCTGACGGGCGATCTTCTCCAGCGCGCCAATCTGCTTCTCCATGGTGAAGCGGGTCGGGTAGCGGTGATAGAGAATATCGTCCGCCAGCACCCGTAGCCGGGCGGCGACCACCTGCGCATTCCAGCGGATCACTGCTTCGGCGTGGCTGCGCTCTACCAGCTTCTGCACCTCTTCCGGCTGGTGCAGGCTTACTGAGATGTGTTCCTGCAGATCCAGCGCCACCTGAAATGCCCGCAGCAGGCGTTTGTAATCGTTATGCTGGTTGGCAGCAAGCATGTGCAGCTGCTGATAGCACTGGCTGATGAGATCTACCGCCTTCTGCTGGCGCGTCAGCAGCGGCGGCAGGGCCTTCTCCGGATCGGCGTGCTGCGTCAGCAGGCTGTACTTCGCCTCGCAGTAGTCGGCGAGCTGGCGGTAGAGCAGGCTTAACGATTCGCGCAGGGGCTGCTCGCGCCACAGCCAGAACCAGAACCAGTTAAATGCCCCATACCAGAGCGTGCCCAGGGCGTAGATGAGCAGCGGCTCCCAGATCGGCATATTGCCCGCCAGGCTCAGGGTAAAGATAGCGGCGATAAGCGAAGCGGGCAGCAGACGCGCGTGTAGAGGACCGATCTCCGCCGTGACGCCAAGCAGCATCGCCAGCCCCGCAAGGATCAGCGGTAGCGCTACGTTGGCCCCTAACAGCAGCTGCACCGCCAGGCTACAGCCAGCAAACAGTGAGCCGCCAATAATCAGGCGCTTAAAGAAGCGTTTGTGGGGGGTATCAAGACCGGCAATGTTGCAGCAGGCGGGCACCAGCGAAAAGAGCAGCCCCTGCTGAAGATGACCCAGCGCCAGGCCGATGGCCACGGGAAGACACAGCACCAGGGTTTGCCGCAGTGCGTAGTTAACTTCGGGGTGGTAGATTAACCTGCGCCACATGAGGGAGAGAGCAAAAACGGCGTATGCAGAGGCAACACGCCGTTCTTAAAGCTTAACGCGTTCCGTAGACGACGATGGTTTTACCGTGCGCGGAGATCAGGTTTTGATCTTCCAGCATCTTCAGGATACGGCCCACGGTTTCACGTGAGCAGCCGACGATCTGGCCAATCTCCTGGCGGGTAATTTTGATCTGCATCCCGTCCGGGTGGGTCATGGCATCCGGCTGTTTAGCCAGGTTCAGCAGGGTCTGCGCGATGCGGCCGGTAACGTCGAGGAAGGCGAGGTTGCCCACTTTCTCTGAGGTCACCTGCAGACGGCGCGCCATCTGTGACGAGAGACGCATCAGGATATCCGGGTTAACCTGGATAAGCTGACGGAACTTTTTATAGGAAATTTCGGCCACTTCACAGGCGGTTTTCGCCCGTACCCATGCGCTGCGCTCCTGGCCCTCTTCAAACAGGCCCAGTTCACCGATAAAGTCGCCCTGGTTCAGGTAGGAGAGGATCATCTCTTTCCCCTCTTCATCCTTGATGAGCACTGCCACTGAGCCTTTAACGATGTAATACAACGTTTCCGCTTTTTCACCCTGGTGAATCAGCGTGCTCTTCGACGGGTACTTATGAATATGGCAATGAGACAAGAACCATTCGAGTGTCGGGTCTGTTTGTGGTTTGCCAAGCACCATGCGCGGTTATCCTCTGTTATAAGCTGGCGCCAGTCGCGGGACGAGTCCGGCGGCTGGGGTTGCAATCATATGCTTCCCGAATCCTGGGAAGGGGGCCGTCAATATAGGCATGCGGCCTGTAATGGTTGAAGTCCTCTGCATACCTGCATAATGTCAATGCATTACCGTAGCATCCTGACTGTTTTAGCATAGCTTTTGCCGTGTGTCTCCTGGTGTCTCGCTTCAGCTTGATACAGGTCGCCTTCCGTTGCGCGTTTTATTCTGTGCGCGTAATCTGTCGGGAAAATTGCCACTCTGGAGTGATGAATATGCAAGCGCGCGTAAAATGGGTTGAAGGTTTAACGTTTCTCGGTGAGTCCGCCTCTGGCCATCAGGTGTTAATGGACGGCAACTCCGGCGACAAAGCCCCCAGCCCGATGGAGATGGTGCTGATGGCGGCGGGCGGATGCAGCGCCATCGACGTGGTGTCGATCCTGCAGAAAGGCCGTCATAGCGTGACCGACTGCGAAGTGAAGCTGACCTCCGAGCGCCGGGAAGAGGCACCGCGTCTCTTCACCCACATCAATCTGCACTTTATCGTTACCGGCAAAGAGCTGAAGGATGCGGCGGTATCCCGTGCGGTGGATCTCTCAGCAGAGAAGTACTGCTCCGTGGCGCTGATGCTGGAGAAAGCGGTCAATATCACCCATTCATACGAAGTGATTGAAGCGTAACGTTAAAAGCCCGGTTAGCGTAGCGCCGCCGGGCACTCTCCTATTCAATCTTCTTGCCTTCCATCAGCCGCTGCACCAGCGGCAGCATGATCAGCTCCATCGCCAGCCCCATTTTGCCCCCCGGCACCACCAGGGTGTTGATATGGGAGATAAACGAGCCTTGCAGCATCGCCAGCAGCCAGGGGTAGTCGATCCCCTCCAGATCGCGGAAGTGGATCACCACAAAGCTCTCGTCCAGCGAGGGAATATTTTTTGCCGCAAAGGGGTTGGAGGTATCGACCGTGGGCACGCGCTGGAAGTTGATGTGGGTGCGGGAGAACTGCGGCGTAATGAAGTTGATGTAGTCATCCATCGAGCGCACCACCGAGTCCATCACCGTCTCCCGGGAGTGGCCGCGCTCGCTGGTGTCGCGGATCATTTTCTGGATCCACTCGAGGTTAATAATCGGCACCACCCCCACTAACAGATCCACATGGCGCGCCACGTCGTGCTGGGGCGTCACCACGCCGCCGTGCAATCCCTCGTAAAAGAGAATGTCGGTAGGTTCCGGCAGGGGCTGCCACGGCGTAAAGGTGCCGGGAACCTGGTTCCACGGCACGGCTTCGTCGTAGGTGTGGAGGTACTTGCGCGCCTGCCCGGTACCGTTGTGACCATACTCGATAAAGGTCTGCTCCAGCAGGCCAAAGTCATTGGCGTCCGGACCAAAGTAGCTGATATGCCGCCCGGCATCGCGCGCCTTGCGGATCGCCATGTCCATCTCCGGACGGGTATAGCGGTGGAAGCTGTCGCCCTCCGCTTCGGCGGCGCGTAGCCCAAGCTGGGCAAAGATTTTACGAAAGGCGAGGCTGGTGGTGGTGGTTCCTGCCCCGCTGGAACCTGTCACAGCAATCACCGGATGTTTGGCTGACATAGCGAACGACTCCCTGATAAACAGCAGAAGAGGGTGGATCGCCTGACGCAGCGTTATTCGCGAAACTGTTTGCGGGGCATGATATTGACCGTCTCATGCAGTTCAGACCACACCAGCACGACCTCACCCGTTTCCAGCTGACGCTTTACGTCGGCAACCTTTTGCTCAAGCGAACGCTCATGTTCACCATAATCGGTGCCTTCGCGCAAGACAAAGCTCTCAATCAGGCTATTGAGCGTGTCGGGTGCAACCTCTTGCCAGGGAATAATCATCTATGCCTCCAGATAGGGTGCCAGCCAGTCGGGGATGCGCTTCTCAAGCCACATCTCAGGGTGGCGAAGCGTGCCGCCAACAAAGCCAACGTGGCCGCCATGTTCAGTTAACTGATACTCAATATTAGCGGGTAAATGGCCCGCCGCCGGAATGACGTGGTGATCCATAAAGGGATCGTCCTTAGCATGAATAATCAGCGTCGGCTTGCGGATCTGCGGCAGAAGCGGCATGGCGCTGCTGCGGCGATAGTAGTCGATGGCGTCATCGAACCCGTGCGCCTTCGCCGTGATCAGGTCATCAAACTCACGGATGCGGCGTACGCGCTTAAGTTGGGCGAGATCGATCGGCAGGGAGCCGGGATAGGCCTTGAGCTTGCGCGTGGCGTTGGCCTTCAGCAGGTTGAGCAGGTAGCGCTGATAGAAGCGTGAGAAACCCTTCTCCATATGGAGGCTGCAGGCCTCCAGCACCAGCGGAGCCGAAACAATTACCCCCGCGTTGAGCGGCAGGCTGTCGTCGGCCTTAGCCAGCAGGCAGCCGAGCATATTGCCGCCAAGAGAGTAACCTACCGCAGCGGTAGGCGCGGCGCCAAAGGTGGTGCGTAGCCAATGCAAGAACCAGGTGCCGTCTTCGGTTTCGCCAGAGTGGTAGATGCGGTTAAGGCGATTAGGCTCGCCGCTGCAGCCGCGAAAGTGCATCACCACCCCGAGCCAGCCGCGCTGCTTTGCCGCGTGAATTAATCCGTGGGCGTAGGGGCTGTGCAGGCTACCCTCCAGGCCATGGAATACCACCAGCCGGGGCTTATCTTTTGCCTGGTGCGGATCTTCGCTCCACGCCAGATCGACAAAGTCGCCGTCGGGCAGCTCAAGACGCTGCCATTGGGCAGTGAACTGCAGGCGACGGCGCAAAATACGCGGCAGCATGGTCTGCAAATGCGGGTTGCTTGCCCCCGGCATCGGGCGGAATTCAACGTCATCCTCCGCCGCAGCGGGGAGTATTAAGGGGGTTATCTGGGTCATGTCGTGCGAGTTATTTTTCAGTTATCTGCGGAATACTATACCTGCACGAATAAATTATGTTTATGAAAATGGGTCACTACTCCCCTGACGTAACGCATTTTTCTGCCGCCTGGTCTGATCTAAATCACAAATCTTTCTTTTGATTATTACTCTCAGGCTAATGATTTTACCAGAGACTTTATTGATGCCTTTTTCATCAGGGCGCACACTTGTTTCAGCGTTAAGCAAATCAAAATGATGAGCTGAATCAGGAGGTTAATAATGTTATCTGGGCAAACGCCTGCACGGGTATGGAACACACGACGCACCGAGAAACAGCGTCGTCTGGCTTCTGTTCCGGTAGAAGGCAAAGTGCTACCGACCGACGACCTGGTCGCCATGCTGGAAAAACTGATTGCGCCGGGCGATCGGGTGGTCCTGGAGGGGAACAACCAGAAGCAGGCAGACTTTCTCTCCCGCTCGCTGGCGGAGGTGAATCCGCAAAAAGTGCACGACCTGCATATGATCATGCCCAGCGTCGGGCGCAGCGAGCATCTCGATATTTTCGAAAAGGGCATCGCCCGCAAGCTGGACTTCTCTTTCTCCGGAACGCAAAGCCTGCGCATCTCTCAGCTGTTAGAGGACGATCAGCTTGAGATCGGCGCAATTCACACTTACATCGAACTCTACTCTCGTCTCTACGTCGATCTCGCCCCAAACGTGGCGCTGATCGCCGGTTTTAAAGCCGACCGCAAGGGCAACCTCTATACCGGGCCGAGCACCGAAGATACACCAGCGCTGGTAGAGGCCGCGGCGTTCCGTGACGGTATCGTTATTGCGCAGGTCAACGAGCTGGTAGATGACGAATCCGACCTGCCCCGTGTCGACATCCCCGGCTCGTGGATTGACTACGTGGTGGTCGCTGACAAGCCGTTCTTTATCGAACCGCTGTTTACCCGCGATCCACGCCTGATCAAGCAGGAGCATATCCTGATGGCGATGATGGCGATTAAAGGTATCTACGCCGAACACCAGGTGCAGTCCCTGAACCACGGTATCGGCTTCAACACCGCTGCTATCGAGCTGCTGCTGCCCACCTACGGGGAACAGCTCGGCCTGAAGGGCAAAATCTGTAAGCACTGGACCCTGAACCCGCATCCGACGCTGATCCCGGCGATTGAGAGCGGTTGGGTAGAGAGCGTCCACTGCTTCGGCGGCGAGCTGGGCATGGAGGAGTATATTCGCGCCCGTCCTGACGTCTTCTTTACCGGAGCCGACGGCTCGATGCGTTCAAACCGCGCCTTCTGCCAGCTGGCGGGCCAGTACGCGGTAGATATGTTTATCGGCTCGACGCTGCAGGTGGATGGCTATGCCAACTCCTCAACGGTGACCCGCGGCCGTCTCTCCGGCTTTGGTGGCGCGCCAAACATGGGCCACGATCCCCATGGCCGCCGTCATGCTACCCCAGCCTGGCTCAACATGATGACTGAGCCCGATCCAATGCAGCGCGGTAAAAAACTGGTGGTGCAGATGGTCGAAACCTTCCAGGCCGGCGTGAAACCCACCTTCGTTGAGAAACTCGACGCGGTTGAGGTGGCCAAAGCCTCCGGCATGCCGCTGGCACCGGTGATGATCTACGGCGACGACGTGACCCACGTCCTGACCGAAGAGGGGCTGGCTCACCTGTGGCGCGCCGAGAGCATGGAAGAGCGCCGGGCGATGGTCGCCGCGGTCGCCGGGATCACCGACATCGGCCTGGGCGTTGACGCTAAACGCGTTGCGGCGCTGCGTCAAAGCGGCAAGGTGCTCTACCCGGAAGATATGGGTATTCGCCGCTCCGATGCCACCCGCTCTCTGTTGGCGGCGGGCAGCGTGGCTGACCTGGTCGAGTGGTCAGACGGCCTCTACAACCCACCTGCAAAATTCCGGAGCTGGTAATGAAACATCTGCCACAGATTCAGGTTCAGGGCGGTGCCGAATGGCTGGCGCATACCGCCACCCAGTGTCTGATTGACGAAGCACGACTCAGCCCGAAGCCGGGACTTGTGGACAGCCGGGGAAACGGCGCGCATCACGACCTGTCGTTAGCGTTGATGGAGCGCTCGGCGCGCAGCCTGACCCCGACGTTTCAGGCCCTGGCGCAGCAGAGCTGGCAGCGGCCAGCGGACATTGCGCTCAGACAAACAATTGGTCGACTCGGCCGTGAAGGCGAGCAGCAGATGATGGCGGCCACCCACGGCGTGAATACCCACCGGGGCGCGATTTGGGCGCTGGGGCTGCTGGTCAGCGCGGTGGCGATGCTCGGCGGCGAGGGCAATGCGCAGGCGATTACCCGCACTGCCGCAGGCCTGGCCATGCTGCCGGATGACGCTGCCCCGAAAGTCTTCAGTAAAGGGCTGCGGGCTACCCATCGCTATCGCGTGCCGGGTGCACGTGAAGAGGCTCAGCAGGCGTTTCCGCACATCATGCAGTACGCCTTGCCGCAGCTGCAGCAGAGCCGGTTAAACGGCAGCAGCGAAACGCAGGCCCGGCTTGATGCCCTGATGGCGATCATGACCTCGCTGACCGACACCTGCGTACTTTCCCGCGCCGGGATGGAGGGGCTTGAGGCCATGCAGCATGGCGCACGGGCCGTACTCAACGCGGGCGGTACCGCGCAGCTGGCCGGGCAGCAGGCGTTGGCGAGGTTAGATCGCCAGATGCTGATGCTCAACGCCTCGCCGGGTGGCGCAGCGGATCTGCTCGCTGCCACCCTGTTTCTTGACCGTGTCGAATCGCCCTATTTAAAGCATTAAGAGGATGTTATGGAACAGATCACAATCTCTGTGCCCGCCGGCCGCACGCTAAGCGGCAAAGCGCTGGCAGGCGTTGTCGGATCCGGTGATATGGAGGTGTTATTCACCGCCGCGCCGGGCGAAACGCTGACTATTGATATCACCACCTCCGTGGACAACAGCCGCGCCCGCTGGGAAGCGCTGTTTAACCGCCTTGGCATAGTAAGCGAGCTGCCCGCAGGCAAGCTGGTGATCCACGACTTTGGTGCGACGCCCGGCGTGGCACGCATTCGTATCGAACAGGTCTTTGAGGGGGTAAGCCATGCGTGACGACCGCAGCTTTATCGAACTGAAAGCGCGTCAGCGTGCGCAGGCGCTGCTGGATGAGGGCAGCTTCCGCGAACTGCTGGATCCGTTTGAAGGCATCATCTCACCGTGGCTGGGGCCGCAGGGCATCGTGCCGCAGGCCGACGACGGTATGGTGGTGGCTAAAGGCACCATCAATGGTCAGCCCTCAGTAGTGGTTGCTATCGAAGGCACCTTCCAGGGCGGCAGCATGGGCGAGGTGTCAGGCGCAAAAATGGCAGCAGCGCTGGAGCTGGCGGCGGAAGACAACCGCAACGGCATTCCAACCCAGGCCGTGCTCTGTCTGGAGACCGGCGGGGTACGTTTACAGGAGGCCAACCTCGGCCTGGCGGCGATTGCCGATATCCATGCGGCGATTGTCGATCTGCGTCGTTACACCCCGGTTATCGGCATCGTGGCCGGTACGGTGGGCTGCTTCGGCGGCATGTCCATTGCCGCGGCGCTCTGTAGCTACCTGATTGTCACCCGCGAGGCGCGCCTCGGTCTTAACGGTCCGCAGGTGATTGAGCAGGAGGCGGGCATTGCCGAGTACGACTCCCGCGATCGACCGTTTATCTGGAGCATGACCGGCGGCGAAGTGCGCTATCAGAGCGGGCTGGTGGATGCTCTGGTTGGCGACGGTATCAACGCCGTAAAAGGCGCGATGAACGAGGCCATCGCCAAAGGCGTACCGGCTAAGCACCGTACTGACAACTACGCCTGGTATCTCGATCGCCTGAGCCGTTTCGATACCACCAGGCAGGCTGATGCAGAGCAGATCAAAGCGCTCTTTGCCCGGGAGGATAAATAATGAGTAACTCAATTAGCCGCAGCGAACTATGGCTGGAAACCCTGGTCCCCAACGCCAAACGTCTGGCGGGGCTGTGTCCCTCTGTTCAGGCCGCTGATGGCGAGCTTAACGGGGAGACTGTGCGCTTCATTGCCGTGGTTCCGGATGCCCACAACCACTATCCTCGCGCCGCTCAAGGCGAAGTGGGGCTGCTGGAGGGGTGGACGCTGGCGAAGGTAGTGAGTGAAACCATTGCCCTGGACGCTGACAACGATGTTAAGCGCCCGATTGTGGCGGTGATCGACGTGCCTGGCCAGGCCTATGGCCGCCGTGAAGAGGCGTTTGGTATTCATCAGGCGCTGGCCGGGGCCGCTGCGGCCTATGCTAACGCACGGCTGGCAGGACATCCGGTAATTGGTTTGATCGTCGGTAAAGCCATGTCCGGCGCGTTTCTGGCCCACGGCTACCAGGCCAACCGGCTGATCGCCTTTAACGACAAGGGCGTGCTGATCCATGCGATGGGTAAAGCGTCTGCGGCACGCATTACGCTGCGTACCGTCGAGGCGCTGGAGAAGCTGGCGGCAACGATTCCGCCGATGGCCTACGACATCAGCAACTACGCCACCCTCGGGCTGCTGGCAGACCTGCTGGATATCAGCAATCCCGATGCCCCAACCGATAGCGACCTGGCGCAGGTGCACAGCACCCTGCAACAGGCCATCCATGATGCTCGTCAGGACCGGACGCTGAAAAACCGTCTCGGGGCTGACAACCGTCATAGCTCTCTTCTTGTGCGCGAGCGCATGAAAGCGAGCTGGTAAGAAAAGAGAGACCTGCCAGAGGTAAGTCCCCGTGGGCGCATTCGCTGCGCCCGCGAGGAGAACGACGCCCTGAAAAAATAATAATCATCGCGCCAGTGCTAAATCTTTTAACCACAGGTGATTTTTTATGACTTACGTAATTGTTCATGCTCTCGCACCGATTTTCGTCATCATGCTGCTGGGATTCTGGGCCGGCAAAGCAAAGATGGTTGATAATAAAAATGTCTCCCTGCTCAATATTTTCGTAATGGACTTTGCCCTGCCCGCCGCGCTATTTAGCGCCACCGTGCAGACCCCGTGGACCGGCATCGTCGCCCAGTCGCCGCTGATTCTGGTCCTGACCCTGGCGATGTGGATCACCTACGCCGCGATCTACTTCCTGGCGACAAAAGTCTTTAAAAAGTCGCCGCAGGATGCCGCCGTGCTGACCCTTACCGTTGCGCTGCCGAACTACGCCGCGCTGGGCCTGCCGATTCTGGGCAGCGTGCTGGGTGAAAGTTCTTCTACCTCGCTCTCCGTGGCGGTCTCTATCGCCTGCGGCTCCGTGCTGATGACGCCGTTCTGCCTGTTGATCCTTGAGCGTGAAAAAGCGCGTGCCGAAGGCAACAACAGCGGCTCTACGCTCTCCATGCTGCCTGTACTGATGTGGCGCTCGATTAAAAAACCGATTGTCATGGGGCCGCTGCTGGGGGTGATCTTATCTGCTATCGGCATTCGCATGCCGGAGCTGGTGCTGGCAGCGATCAAACCGCTGGGTCTGGCTGCTACCGCCGCTGCGCTGTTCCTGACCGGGGTGATCCTCTCCGCACGGAAGCTGCAAATTAACACCATGGTGATCACCTCAACCATCGCCAAGCTGCTGATCCAGCCCGCGATTGCCTGGGGTATCGTGCTGGCCCTTGGCCTCTCTGGCTCCGTGGCGATCACCGCCATTCTGATGATTGCACTCTCAGCGGGCTTCTTCGGCGTGGTGTTTGGTAACCGCTTTGGCGTGCAGTCCCCGGATGCAGAAGCCGTGCTGCTGTTAAGCTCGCTGCTGTGTATCCTGTCGCTACCGCTGTTTATCTCGCTGACTTCAGGAATGTAACCATGACCACGCTGCGCCCCCACGATCTTATCTGGCTGAAAAACCGCGAGGCTCTCGACGGGGTTGGTGAACCCTGGGTAGAGACGGTATGGCACCCAGGATTACCCGTGGTGGTGCGGCGTGACGTGGACGGAGAGCGCATCCCGGTGGGGGTGCGCGGCCTTCGCCGCGACCAGCGCGCGGCAGGCTGGACCGACGCGACGCAGGTAGTACGCGTGGTCTCACCAGAACAGCTGGTAGACAGTAACGATCTGCTGCGCTCACCATTTATCTCGCAGCCGCCGGTGCAGGTGGCATTGCAGCTTGCTCAGCAGACGTGGCCGTGGATCTGGGGCATCACCGGCAGCAGTGGCTATGCGCTGGCCACCGGTATTCCGGTGATCCACGCCAGCAGCGATCTTGACCTGCTGATCCGCGCTCCGCAGCCGCTCTCCCGCGAGCTATTGCTCCGCTGGCAGAGGCCGTTGATGCATGCCCTGTGTCGGGTAGATACCCAGGTAGATACCCCGCTCGGTGGCTTTGCCCTCAACGAGTGGCTGCGCGACGGGCGCGTTTTGCTTAAAACCAGCCGGGGCCCGCGCCTGGTCAGCGATCCCTGGCACAGGGAGGATTAATGAAAATTCTGTTTACCTTTCCCGGACAGGGGACCCAGCGCCCTGGCATGCTGCAAAATCTGCCGGGTCATGAGATGGCCGAAGCGCGTGAAGTATTGGGCGCGGAGGCCGATACCCTCGACAGCCCGCAGGCGCTAAAGCATACCCGCGCGGTACAGCTCTCCCTGCTGATTGCCGGCGTCGCCTGGGCGCGAGAGATGCAGCGCCGCGGCATTGAGCCGGATCTGGTCAGCGGCCTGTCGATTGGCGCATACCCTGCGGCCGTCGTCGCCGGGGCGCTGGCGTTTAAAGATGCGTTAAGCCTGGTGGCACTGCGCGGCGATCTGATGGAGCAGGCCTACCCGCACGGTTATGGCCTGACGGCGATCATGGGCCTGACTCTGACGCAGGTGGAGGCGCTGTTAGCAGGCAGCGGCACCTACATTGCCAATCTCAATGCCGAGACGCAGATCGTTATCGCCGGGCGCGATGAGGATATGGCCCAGGTGGCGCAGCAGGCGCAGGCGTTGGGGGCCACGAAAGCCCAGCGTCTGGCGGTGAGCGTGCCGTCGCACTGCGCGCTGCTGAATGCCCCTGCGCAGAAGCTGGCGCAGGCTTTTTCTGGGGTAACGCTCTCTCGTCCCCGCTGCGCCTATCTTAGCGGCAGTACCGCCCGCGTGCTGTGGCAGCCGGAGCGCATTGCAGACGATCTGGCGATGAACATGGCACGGACGGTGCGCTGGCAGGAAGCAATGGTTGCCGCCAACGAGCGCGAGGCGCGGCTGGCCATTGAGATGCCACCGGGCGGCATTCTGACCTGCCTGACCCGCCAGGCGGCATGGGAAGGGGAGGCGATCTCGCTTGAACGCAGCGGCGTGGACGTCGCCGCCCATTTGGCGAAGCGTCTCAGGGCGTAACGTTCTGTTCCAGGCTACGGGCGTACATGCGCCCTTCGGCGGCCAGCGCCAGCAGGTTTGGGTCATGCTCGCGGCTGCGGGCAAAAACAATGCCGATCTGCTGCCGCATCTGGTACGGCTGGGCCAGCTTCAGCAGCTGCACCGAGCTTTCATACACCTTTTTCATCCGCCCTGGCATCAGCGAGAAGCCCACTCCGGCTTGTACCAGGCTGAGCATTGAAAAGATATCGTTCACCCGGGTAACAATCTCCGGCTCGAAGCCAGCAATGTGAAACGCCTCCTGGAACCCGGCATAGGTAGCAAACCCCTCCGCCAGCGAGACAAACTTCTGCTGGCGAAAGTCGCGCAGATCTGCCAGTTCGCTGGTATTCAGCGTAGCGGAGGCCGGTGCGGCAAGAAAGATATCGTCGTGAAACAGGGGCAGCACTTCGAACTGGGCCAGATCAACCTGGTGCTCAGAGAGCGAGATGAGGATTGCATCCAGCTCGCCATCCTCCAGCTTCTGCAGCAGCATGTCGTTGGAGCCCATCGTCAGGTTAATCTCCAGCTCCGGCCGCCGCAGCTTCATCCCCATGAGCAGGCGCGGCACCGTCTCCAGGGTAAGCGAGTAGAGGGTGCCGAGGCGCAGCCGTCCCTGCCCGACGCCTGCGGTTTTGCGCGTCTCCTCAAGGCCGCGGGCCATCAGCTGCGTCACCTCCTGGCAATACTCCAGCAGCGTCCAGGCGGCAGGCAGAGGCAGCAGGTTGCGCCCCTTGTGCACGAACAGCGGGCAGCGCACGCTCTCCTCCAGGGTATGCAGCGCCCGGTGAACGCTGACGCCGCTTATCTCCAGCGTTTCAGCGGTGCGGGCGATGTTTCCCTTCTCCATAAAGGTCATGAAGATGGTCAGCTTGCGGAAAGTGATGTCGCTGGCGATCTCCATGGCGCTACTCGCTCTGCAGCATGCCTTCAAGCTGCTCCTGCGCCTCAAGCCATGCCATCTCGCACGTCTCCAGGCTTGACTTCGCGCTAGCCTGCGCCTGCAGGCACTCGGTTAGCTCGGCCTTGCGGCTCTGATCGTACAGGCCGCTATCGCCAAGCTTCTCTTCGGCCTTCGCCAGCTGGGCGTTGAGCTTCTCCATCTCTTTCTCCAGACGGGCGATCTCTTTGCGCAGCGGCTGGGTCTGGGTACGCAGCTCCGCTTCCCGGCGCTTCTGATCCTTACGCGCCTGGGCGCTGTTGCCGCTCTCCTTCGCCGCCTCGGCAGGCTGATTCTCCTGCTTCTGCACGTCGCTCAGCCACTGCTGATAGTCCTCCAGATCGCCGTCGAACGACTCGACTTTGCCGTCGTGGACCAGGTAGAGATCGTCGGTGGTGGAGCGGATCAGGTGACGATCGTGCGACACCACCACCAGCGCGCCTTCAAACTCGATCAGCGCTTCGGTCAGGGCCTGGCGCATGTCGAGATCGAGGTGGTTAGTTGGCTCATCGAGCAGCAGCAGGTTAGGGCGCTGCCAGACGATCAGGGCCAGCACCAGCCGGGCCTTTTCACCCCCGGAGAAACGCTGGGTGTTCTCGGTGACCTTGTCGCCATGAAAATCGAAGCCGCCCAGATAGTCCCGCAGCTTCTGCTCCGCTTCCTGCGGCGCAAGGCGGGCCAGATGCTGTAGCGGCGACTCGTCCGCCCGCAGGAACTCCAGCTGGTGCTGGGCGAAGTAGCCCAGCTTAATGCCCTTGGCGAGGCCAATATCACCGCCGGTAGGGGCAAGCTCGCCCGCCAGCAGCTTGATCAGCGTTGATTTACCTGCGCCGTTACGCCCCAGCAGGCCGATGCGCGAGCCGGGTACAAGGTTGAGCTTGATTGAGTTAAGGATGGTGCGATCGCCGTAGCCCGCGCTCACCTTCTCCATCTTCAGCAGCGGGTTGGGCAGGCTCTCTGGCGCGCGGAAGCTGAAGTGGAAGGGGTTATCCACGTGTGCCGGGGCGATCAGCTCCATACGCTCCAGCATCTTCACCCGGCTCTGGGCCTGCTTGGCCTTGCTGGCCTTGGCTTTGAAGCGGTCGATAAAGCTTTGCAGATGCGCTACGCGCTGCTGCTGGCTCTCGTAGGTGGCCTGCTGCTGCGCCAGACGGGTGGCTCGCTGGCGCTCAAACGAGCTGTAGTTGCCGGTATACTCGAACATACTCTGCTGTTCGATATGGATGATTTTATCCACCACCGGATCGAGGAAGTCACGGTCATGGGAGATGAGGATCAGCGTGCCCTGATAGCTCTTCAGCCAGCGCTCCAGCCAGATCACCGCATCGAGATCGAGGTGGTTGGTTGGCTCATCAAGCAGGAGCAGATCCGAGCGGCAGACCAGCGCCTGGGCAAGGTTGAGACGCATCCGCCAGCCGCCGGAGAAGTCGCTTACCGGACGTTCAAGCTGCTCAGTAGAGAAACCCAGCCCGTGCAGCAGGCTGGCGGCGCGGGAGCGGATGGTCCAGGCGTCAATGGCATCGAGCTTGCCATGCACGGTAGCGATGGCATGGCCGTCGTTACGCTCGTTGGCGTCGTTAAGCTGGGCCTCCAGCTGACGATACTCGCGATCGCCATCAATAACATAGTCGATGGCAGGCTCGCTGAGGGCCGGCGTCTCCTGATTTACCCATGCCAGCTGCCAGTTGGCAGGGTAGGTGAAGCTGCCGCCGTCGGCGGTAAGCTCGTTTTTCAGCAGCGCCAGCAGGGTCGATTTCCCGCAGCCGTTTTTACCCACCAGCCCGACTTTCTGGCCAGGATTGATGGTGGCGGTGGCGTTATCCAGCAGGACACGCACGCCGCGACGAATTTGTAGTGAGGAGAAAACAATCATAGAGCGCCGTATGTTCAGACTATGTTAATTTGTCATTATGATAATGTGGGGTGCGCCTATAATGCCGCACCGGGGCGCAATGGTAGCCCGAAACGATAACGATAGCCAAAAATAGAACCGGGAGGGGAGTGATGTCCCAGACAGCCAGAGTGCTGCTGCTGTATGCCCATCCGGAATCCCAGGACTCAGTAGCCAACCGGGTCCTGCTTAAGCCGGCAATGCAGCTGCAGAATGTGACCGTGCACGATCTCTATGCACACTATCCAGACTTTTTTATCGATATTCCCTGCGAGCAGGCGCTGCTGCGTGAGCACGACGTGATTGTCTTTCAGTTTCCCCTCTACACCTACAGCTGCCCGGCGCTGCTTAAAGAGTGGCTCGATCGTGTCCTGACCCGCGGCTTTGCCAGCGGACCGGGAGGCAACCAGCTGGCAGGCAAGCGCTGGCGCTGCGTGATCACCACCGGCGAGCCGGAGAGCGCCTACCGCTATGACGGACTCAACCGCTATCCGCTTAGCGATATCCTGCGCCCCTTTGAACTGACGGCCGCCATGTGCCGTATGCAGTGGATGACGCCCTATATTGTCTACTGGGCGCGCCGCCAGCCTGAAGAGGCGCTGGCAAGCCATGCCCGGGCCTACGGCGACTGGCTGGCATCACCTACCGCGACGGGAGGCCGCTAATGGAGGGAACCGATCTGCTGCTGGCAGGCGTACTGTTTCTGTTTGCCGCTGTGGTCGCCGTACCGCTGGCCGCCCGGCTGGGCATTGGCGCGGTGCTGGGCTATCTGCTGGCAGGTATTGCCATCGGCCCATGGGGGCTGGGATTTATCAGCGATGTCGAGGAGATCCTTCACTTCTCTGAAATGGGCGTCGTGTTTCTGATGTTTATCATCGGCCTGGAGCTAAACCCGTCAAAGCTGTGGCAGCTGCGACAGTCGATATTCGGCGTCGGGGCCGCGCAGGTATTGCTCAGCGCCGCGATCCTCGCCGGACTGCTGATGCTGACCGACTTCGCCTGGCAGGCGGCGGTGATTGGCGGCATCGGCCTGGCGATGTCCTCTACCGCGATGGCGCTCCAGCTGATGCGCGACAAGGGAATGAACCGCAGCGAGGCCGGACAGCTGGGATTCTCGGTGCTGCTGTTCCAGGATCTGGCGGTGATCCCGGCCCTTGCGCTGGTGCCGCTGCTGGCAGGCGGCGGCGATGAGCACTTCGACTGGCTCAAGATCGGCATGAAAGTGATCGCCTTCGTTGCCATGCTGGTGGGTGGCCGCTATCTGCTGCGTCCGGTATTCCGCTTTATTGCCGCCTCCGGCGTGCGGGAGGTGTTTACCGCCGCCACGCTGCTGCTGGTGCTTGGCTCGGCGCTGTTCATGGACGCGCTGGGGCTGTCGATGGCGCTCGGCACCTTTATCGCCGGGGTGCTGCTGGCAGAGAGTGAATACCGCCACGAGCTGGAGTCCGCCATCGATCCGTTCAAAGGGCTGCTGCTGGGGCTATTCTTTATCTCAGTAGGGATGGCGCTGAACCTGGGCGTGCTCTATACCCATCTGCCGTGGGTGATCGCGGCGGTGGCGATTCTGGTGGCGGTGAAAACCACGGTGCTCTATCTGCTGGCGCGCCTCTACGGCTTGCGAAGCTCGGAGCGGATGCAGTTCGCCGGCGTGCTCAGTCAGGGTGGGGAGTTTGCCTTCGTGCTCTTCTCTACCGCCTCCTCGCAGCGGCTGTTCCACAACGATCAGATGGCGCTGCTGCTGGTCACGGTAACGCTGTCGATGATGACCACGCCGCTGCTGATGAAAAGTATCGATAAAGGTCTCTCCCGGCGTTTTAACAGTCCGGATGAGGAGGGTGAAAAACCCTGGGTTGAGGATGATAAGCCGCAGGTGATCATCGTTGGCTTTGGCCGCTTCGGCCAGGTGATTGGCCGCCTGCTGATGGCTAACGAGATGCGCATTACCGTGCTGGAGCGCGATATCAGCGCGGTTAATCTGATGCGGAAATATGGCTATAAGGTCTACTACGGCGACGCGACTCAGGTAGAGCTGCTGCGCTCGGCGGGCGCGGAGGCAGCGGAGTCGATCGTCATCACCTGTAACGAGCCGGAAGATACCATGAAGCTGGTGGCGATTTGTCAGCAGCACTTTCCACACCTGGCAATCCTTGCCCGGGCGCGGGGGCGTTTTGAGGCGCACGAGCTGTTGCAGTCCGGCGTAACCCAATTCTCCCGTGAGACCTTCTCCAGCGCGCTGGAGCTGGGGCGTAAAGCGCTGGTGTCGCTCGGTATGCATCCGCACCAGGCGCTGAGGGCGCAGCTGCACTTCCGTCGTCTCGATATGCGGATGCTGCGCGAGCTGATGCCGGTGGTGCATAGTGATACGCAGCAGATCTCCCGCAGTCGGGAGGCGCGGCGCGAGCTGGAAGAGATTTTCCGGCGCGAGATGCAGCAGGAGCGTCGGCAGCTGGACGGCTGGGATGAGTTTGAATAGAGGGTAAAAAGTATGGCGATACGTAAACGTTTTATCGCGGGCGCAAAGTGCCCGGCCTGCCAGGCGCAGGACACGCTGGCAATGTGGCGCGAAAATAATGTTGATATTGTTGAGTGCATTAAGTGCGGCCATCAGATGCGCGAGGCGGATAAAGAGGCCCGTGAGCATGTTCGCAAAGAAGAGCAAGTGATCGGGATTTTTCATCCGGACTAGCGATATGCCCCAGCTTTTTTTAAGCTTAAGGGTACACGGGGGCAGAATTCCGTTACAATCTGCGCCAGCAATTTTCCCACGCTCAGGAGATATCATGAAAGTAGCAAAAGACCTGGTGGTCAGCCTGGCCTATCAGGTACGTACAGAAGACGGTGTGTTGGTTGATGAGTCTCCGGTAAGTGCGCCGCTGGACTACCTGCACGGTCACGGCTCCCTGATCTCTGGTCTGGAGTCCGCGCTGGAAGGTCACGAACCTGGCGACAAATTTGACGTGGCGGTGGGCGCGAATGACGCTTACGGTCAGTACGACGAAAATCTGGTGCAGCGCGTACCGAAAGACGTCTTCATGGGCGTTGATGAGCTGCAGGTAGGCATGCGCTTCCTGGCTGAAACCGACCAGGGTCCGGTGCCGGTTGAGATCACCGAAGTGGAAGACGACCACGTTGTGGTTGACGGTAACCACATGCTGGCTGGCCAGAACCTGAAGTTCAACGTTGAAGTCGTTGCCATTCGTGAAGCGACCGAAGAAGAGCTGGCTCACGGCCACGTTCACGGCCCGCACGGCCACGATCATGGTCACGACCATGAACACGGCGACGGCTGCTGCGGTGGTCACGGCCACGATCATGACCACGGTCATGGGAAAGGCGGCTGTGGCAACGGCGGTTGCGGCTGCCACTAATATCCTTCGTCTCTCAAGCCGCAGCGGTGTTGGCATCGCTCTCAAACCCCGGTCACATAGTTATCTATGCTCCCGGGGATTCTCAAGCTTGCCGCCTTGCTGCAACTTGAAATCCATTGGATATTGAAATTTCGGATTGTAGGAAGCGGGGATATCCCCGCTTTTTTTACGCCTCAATAGTGTGGCGGTGGCGTCTCTTCTGACTGAGAGGCCATGTGTGAAGGCTGGCTGGCTTTCAGCTTCTCGGTAACGAGGCGCATAAGGTCCCGCAGCTTCGCCATCTCCAGCTCGTGGGCGGTGACCGTCTGGTTAAGCTCCTCGATCGTAATCTCCTGAAAAGCCAGACGGCTCTCCAGCTCTGCCAGTCGCGCTTCCAGCGTCATATCCTGCATCTTTCACCTCATCTGTTTTAGCCCGGATTCTACGCAACTTTACGTAGCTGCGCAGCCCACCTGACATCCTTAAGAAACTAATTTAAACAAAAATAGTCACAAAAGAGGCAACAATCGGGAATGTCGTTATATAGATTTCTCCCACAACGCTTTATAGTACGTTTTTTAAATACGCAAACCTGGGGCAACATGCCCCCGGCCCTGGAGATATGGATGAAATCACTGTTTAAAGTCACGCTGCTGGCGACCACGATGGCCGTTGCGCTGAATGCACCTCTCTCTTTTGCTGCTGACGCTCCGGCTAAAGCCCCGGCGACCGCCGACAGCAAAGCGGCATTCAAAAACGACGACCAAAAATCAGCCTATGCGCTGGGCGCGTCACTGGGTCGTTATATGGAAAACTCCCTGAAAGAGCAGGAAAAACTGGGCATTAAACTGGATCAGGCTCAGCTGATTGCTGGCGTTCAGGACGCCTTCGCCAATAAGAGCAAGCTCTCCGACCAGGAGATCGAACAGACTCTGCAGGCTTTTGAAGCACGCGTGAAGGGTGCTGCTCAGGAGAAGATGGAGAAGGACGCAACTGAGAACGAAACCAAGGGTAAAGCCTTCCGCGACACCTTCGCTAAAGAGAAGGACGTGAAAACCTCCTCTACCGGCCTGCTCTACAAAGTAGAGAAAGAGGGGACCGGTGATGCACCGAAAGATAGCGATACCGTGGTGGTGAACTACAAGGGTACGCTGATCGACGGTAAAGAGTTCGATAACTCCTACACCCGTGGTGAACCGCTCTCCTTCCGCCTCGATGGCGTAATCCCGGGCTGGACCGAAGGCCTGAAAAACATCAAGAAAGGCGGCAAGATCAAGCTGGTGATCCCACCGGCGCTGGCCTACGGTAAAACGGGCGTTCCGGGTATCCCGGCTAACTCTACGCTGGTCTTCGACGTAGAGCTGCTGGATATCAAACCGGCACCGAAAGCGGATGCGCAGCCGAAGCCGGATGCGGCAGCACCGGCAGAGCAACCTGCCGCAGCGGATAAAAAGTAAGTCGCTGACAGCCGCCGCCTGACCAGGCGGCGGTTTTTTATTACAGGGCAGGTATAATTAACGCTGGCAGCGCTATGGCCGCTGTATTAATTTAGATGTCCCTGTAAATGATGAGCCTGCCCTGAAAACATAACGACAGGCTCCTGAAAAGGAGTGTTTTTTTTCATGTCCAGGTCGCTATTAACCAACGAAACCAGCGAGCTTGATCTGCTGGATCAACGGCCTTTTGATCAGACCGACTTCGATATCCTGAAATCCTACGAAGCGGTGGTCGATGGGTTAGCGATGCTCATTGGTGCCCACTGTGAAATCGTCCTGCACTCCTTGCAGGATCTCAAATGCTCCGCCATTCGCATTGCCAACGGTGAACATACCGGGCGTAAGATTGGCTCGCCGATCACCGACCTTGCCCTGCGCATGCTGCACGACATGACGGGCGCAGACAGCAGCGTTTCTAAATGCTATTTCACCCGCGCCAAAAGCGGCGTGCTGATGAAGTCGGTCACCATTGCCATCCGCAATCGCGAGCACCGGGTAATTGGCCTGCTGTGCATCAACATGAACCTTGATGTTCCTTTCTCGCAGATTATGAACACCTTTATTCCACCAGAGACGCCGGACGTTGGCTCCGCCGTGAACTTTGCCTCTTCGGTGGATGACCTGGTGATGCAGACCCTGGAGTTCACCATTGAAGAGGTGAATGCCGATCGTAACGTCTCAAACAATGCAAAAAACCGTCAGATTGTGCTGAACCTCTATGAAAAAGGCATCTTCGATATCAAAGATGCGATTAACCAGGTCGCCGATCGGCTCGATATCTCAAAACACACCGTCTACCTCTACATCCGCCAGTTCAAGAGCGGCGACTTCCAGGGGCAGGATAAGTAATGCGCTTTGCCCTGATGGTGACGGGACCGGCCTACGGAACGCAGCAGGCCAGCAGCGCGTGGCAGTTTGCCCAGGCACTGATGGCTGCGGGTCACGAGCTGGTGAGCGTCTTTTTCTATCGGGAAGGGGTGTATAACGCCAACCAGCTTAGCGCACCTGCCAGCGACGAGTTCGATCTGGTCCGGGCCTGGCAGGCGCTGCACCTTGAACACCGGGTAGAGCTGCATATCTGCGTCGCGGCAGCGCTGCGCCGTGGCGTAACCGATGAGAGTGAAGCCCAGCGTGCCGGGCTGGCAGGTGCCAATCTTCAGCCGGGCTTTATGCTCAGCGGCTTAGGCGCGCTGGCCGAGGCGGCGTTAACCTGCGATCGGGTGGTACAGTTTTGATGAAAAGCGTGGCATTTGTGTTTAACTCTGCTCCCCACGGCTCGTCTGCCGGGCGAGAAGGGCTGGATGCGCTGCTGGCAATGTCGGCCCTGACCGAGGATATCGGCGTATTTTTTCTGGGCGACGGCGTTTTCCAGCTGCTGGCAAACCAGCGCCCTGGCGATATCCTGGCGCGTGACTACATCGCCACCTTTAAGGTGCTGCCGCTCTACGATATCGAACAGCTCTGGCTGTGCGCCGCCTCGCTGCGCGAGCGCGGGCTGGGCACCGCAACCTCTTTTATTCTTGATGCCCAGCCGCTGGAACCTGATGCGCTGCGCGAGTGTCTAAATCGCTATGACGTCGTTATGACGTTTTGAGGCTGTTATGCTGCATACTCTTCGTCACTCTCCCTGGCAGTGCGACATGGCTACGCTGATGCGCACGTTGCAGGAGGGGGATGACCTGCTGCTGCTCTCTGATGGTGTTACGGCGGCGGTTGGGGGAAGCCGCTACCTTGATTTACTGCTGGCTGCCCCCATATCCGTTCATGCTCTACAGGAAGACGTCGCTGCTCGCGGTCTTTCTGGTCAAATTTCGAACAGTGTCGTGCTGGTTAGCTATACTGATT
>JBCNNW010000032.1:0-38746 GCA_039594205.1 Pseudescherichia sp.
GCGACTACGTGCTGTTTGACTCCGCGTGGGTGGGCTACGAGCAGTTTATCCCAATGATGGCGGACTGCTCACCGCTGCTGCTCGATCTCAACGAGAACGATCCGGGGATCTTTGTGACCCAGTCGGTGCATAAGCAGCAGGCCGGTTTCTCCCAGACTTCGCAGATCCATAAGAAGGATAACCACCTGCGTGGCCAGGCGCGCTTCTGCCCGCACAAGCGGCTGAACAACGCCTTTATGCTTCACGCTTCGACCAGCCCGTTCTATCCGCTGTTCGCTGCTCTGGACGTGAACGCCAAAATTCACGAAGGGGAGAGCGGCCGTCGTCTGTGGGCCGAGTGCGTGGCGGTTGGCATTGAGGCGCGTAAGGCGATCATCGCCAACTGTAAGATGATCAAACCCTTTGTACCGCCGGAAGTAGCGGGGCGTCCGTGGCAGGATCACCCCACCCACGCGATTGCCAGCGAGCGCCGCTTCTTTAGCTTTGAGCCGGGCGCGGCATGGCACGGCTTTGAGGGTTATGCCCGCGATCAGTACTTTGTTGACCCCTGCAAGCTGCTGTTGACCACGCCAGGCATTGATGCGGAAACCGGCGAGTACAGCGAGTTTGGTATCCCGGCCACGATTCTGGCGCACTATCTACGCGAGAACGGCATCGTGCCGGAGAAGTGCGATCTCAACTCGATCCTCTTCCTGCTGACCCCCGCCGAGAGCGAGGAGAAACTCAACCAGCTGGTGGCGATGCTGGGGCAGTTTGAGCAGCATATTGAGGATGATACGCCGCTGGCGGACGTGCTGCCGACCATCTTCAACAAGTACCCGGTGCGCTATCGCGACTACACTCTGCGCGAGCTGTGTCAGGAGATGCACGATCTCTACGTCAGCTTTGGTGTGAAGGATCTGCAGAAGGCGATGTTCCGCCAGCAGAGCCTGCCGCCGGTGGCGATGAATCCGCAGGATGCCAACAGCGAGTTTATTCGCGGCAACGTGGAGCTGGTACGCATCAGCGAGGCGGAGGGACGGATTGCCGCCGAGGGGGCGCTGCCCTATCCGCCGGGGGTGCTCTGCGTGGTGCCGGGTGAGATCTGGGGCGGGGCGGTGCAGCGCTACTTCCTGGCGCTGGAGGAGGGGGTCAACCTGCTGCCGGGCTTCTCGCCAGAGCTGCAAGGGGTCTACAGTGAAACCGACCCCGACGGCATAAAGCGTTTATACGGATACGTCATGCAGCACGTGTAGGCCGGGTAAGCGCAGCGCCGCCCGGCGTTTCATTGCAGCTTAAATTTTGCCCCCGCGATACCCTTTCTGCGCTGTATTCACCTTGTAGAGGTAGCGGCGCGACTCTGCTGATGGGTGACGGGTGGTGAGCGTCTCATAGACGTCGCCCGGCGACATGGTGTTAATGATGTTCGCCGCCTGCACCTTATCGTTAGAGAAGACCCGCAGCACGCTGCCCGCGCCGCCGTTATAGGCGGTGATCACCGCGTAGCGGCGTGAGGTCGGGTTGCTGATGCCAGCGAGGTAGATGTTGTTCAGCATCGCCAGGTAGGCGGTACCGGTATCGATATTGCTGGCCGGGTCGAACAGGAAGCTACGGTCCGGCATCCCGGAACGACCCTGCGCCCGGAAGACATCTTTCCCGGCGCTGTGCTGCACCACCTGCATCAGGCCCAGCGCGTCAGAGCGGCTGACCGCATAGGGGTTAAACGAAGATTCGGTCTGCATAATCGCCAGGATCAGCGACTCGTCTACGCCATACTTGCGCGCCGACTGACGCACCATGCCCACATACTTATGCGCACGCTTATCGAGGTGGTTCGCCACCAGATTGATGGTCACGCTATAGATGATCTTCAGACCGTTAGTGCGGCTTTTCAGGTGCGTTTGCAGCAGATAGTCGGCATATTTCTCGGCGCGCCACTGCCAGCGGATCGCCTCGCCGTTGTTATCCACTACCTGACCGTAGAGGAACGGCTGCTTCGAGATCTGAATATCATCCACATCGGAGTAGAGATCGATAGAGCCGGGATCGTCGCCCATCAGCAGGGTTTTAATAATGACCTTGCGCAGACGCGCCGCCGGCTCGGTACCGGCAATGGTCTCGATGGTAATTGTCCCGGCATCAAAGTTGATGTGGCTACGGGTCTGATACTGGTCGGTATACTTAACGTAGTCCTTGGGTCCGGCAATCAGGACTTCGTTAAAACCCCAGATGTTTTCGATGTTATGGGCAAACTGACCCATCAGGATATCAAAACCGTTGGTGTCCTTTACCCAGGCCTCGTTATAGCTATCGCCCTTTTTATTGGAACTGGAACACGAGATGAGCAACGGCGCAATAAGGGCTAGCGCTAAATATTTTTTCATCATTCCCGGATGTATGTTGTGTTAAGTCGTTATTCTTTCCAAAAAAAGGGCCGCGGCCCTTAATCTTGTGGCTTATAGCCTTCGATGTGTACGTCCTTGCCTTCAAACAGGAAATTCACCATCTCCTCTTCCAGCAGCTTGCGATGCTCCACGTTCATCATGTTGAGCTTCTTCTCATTGATCAGCATGGTCTGCTTCTGCTGCCACTGGGACCAGGCTTCTTTGGAGATCTCATTGTAGATCCGTTTGCCCAGATCGCCCGGATAGAGCTGGAAGTCCTGGCCTTCCGCTTCGCGGCCCAGGAAGGTACAAAAAATGGTTCTGCTCATGGTCACTCCTCGTGATGTTGCGGCGCTAAACGGGTGCGCCCGCGCGTAATTGTTGTAACAGGCGCTCTACCGGCGCGGCCAGGCCCACCGACGGCGGCTGGGCTAAGTTATACCAGAGACCTGTTCCCTCATCCATGCATGACGTGAAGGAGGACACGGGAAGCCACATTGGCACAATATCCAGATGGAAATGGCTGAATGTATGGCGAAATCCGTTGAGCTCGGTAAGAGTATCGGCCTGAATCTGCCGCTGCGCCAGCCAGTCGCGCAGGGCCGCTTCATCACTGAACTGCGGGAAGCAGTAGAGGCCACCCCACAGGCCAGACGGCGGTCGGCGATCAAGCCAGACCGTCTCGCCGTGCTGCATCAGCAGCAGGAAACCGGTGCGCTCCGGCAGCGTCTGCTTCGGCTTTTTGCCTGGGTACTGCGCCCAGCTCTCGTTGGCATACGCGATACAGCCATTATTCAGCGGGCAGAGCGTACACTTCGGTTTCGAACGGGTGCAAACCGTTGCGCCAAGATCCATCATCGCCTGGTTAAACTGCGCTACGCCCTCGGCAGGCGTGACCTGTTCGCTGATCTCCCACAGGCGCTTCTCCACCTCTTTGCGGCCCGGCCAGCCGTCAACGGCATAGCAGCGAGCCAGCACGCGCTTCACGTTACCATCAAGGATAGGAAAGTGTTTGCCGAGCGCAAGGGAGAGCACCGCCCCGGCCGTCGAGCGACCGACGCCCGGCAGAGCGGCAACCTCCTCAAAGGTATCAGGGAACACCCCGCCATGCTGGTCAGCGACCTGTTGCGCGGCCTTGTGCAGGTTGCGCGCCCGGGCGTAGTAGCCCAGTCCGGTCCACAGATGCAGCACCTCGTCGATAGGCGCATGGGCCAGATCGGTGACGGTAGGAAAACGCGCCATAAAGCGCTCAAAGTAGGGGATAACCGTCGCCACCTGCGTTTGTTGCAACATCACCTCAGAGAGCCATACTTTGTAGGGCGTTTTTTCAATTTGCCAGGGCAGGGTTTTGCGCCCGTATTTGTCGTACCACTCCAGCACCTGGGCTGAAAACTGAGACGCGTGCATGGTCAAAGCAGGAGTTCCGAATTGCATGATTAAGGGGCCAGATTGCAGCACAGCGGCACCGGGCTGTAAACCGGAACTTTCCGGTGCTTGCATCCGGCTATTAACTTTGGATAATGCCCGTTTCCCGAACACTCTCACAAGCAGACTAAACACCTATGAACAACGACGTCATTTCACCCGAATTTGATGAAAACGGTCGCCCGCTGCGCCGTATTCGCAGCTTCGTCCGCCGCCAGGGCCGTCTGACCAAGGGGCAGCAGCACGCGCTGGATAACTTTTGGCCGGTGATGGGCGTTGAGTTTAGCGAGCAGCCGCTGGATTTCACCGCGCTGTTTGGCCGCGATGCGCCGGTAACCCTGGAGATTGGCTTTGGTATGGGCACCTCGCTGGTGGCGATGGCGAAGGCCAGGCCAGATCAGAACTTCCTCGGCATTGAAGTCCACTCTCCGGGCGTAGGGGCATGCCTCGCTCATGCCCACGAAGAGGGGGTAGAGAACCTGCGCGTGATGTGTCACGACGCGGTAGAGGTGCTGCACAAGATGATCCCGGACAACTCGCTGAACATGGTGCAGCTCTTTTTCCCTGACCCATGGCATAAAGCGCGCCATAATAAACGCCGTATCGTGCAGACGCCGTTTGCCGAACTGGTGAAGGGCAAGCTGAAGCTGGGCGGCGTTTTCCATATGGCGACCGACTGGGAAGCCTACGCCGGGCACATGCTGGAGGTGATGTCCACTATCGACGGATATCAAAACCGCTCTGAGAGCGGCGACTATGTACCGCGCCCGGAGACGCGCCCGGTAACCAAATTTGAACAGCGTGGTCATCGTCTTGGCCACGGCGTATGGGACTTAATGTTCGAGAGGGTAAAATAATGGCAACGAACCGTAGCCGTCGTCTGCGTAAGAAGTTACATATCGATGAATTCCAGGAGCTGGGCTTCTCCGTCGCCTGGCGCTTCCCGGAGGGCACCTCTGAGGAGCAGATCGACCAGACGGTTGATGCCTTCATTAACGAGGTGATTGAGCCAAACAAGCTGGCGTTTGACGGCAGCGGCTACCTGGTCTGGGAAGGGCTGATCTGCAAGCAGGAGATTGGCAAGTGCACCGAGGAGCATCAGGCTACCGTGCGTAGCTGGCTGGAAGGCCGCGGCTTTGAAGATGTGCGCATCAGCGAACTTTTCGACGTCTGGTGGGACTAAGTCACTATCGGGGCTGGCGATTGCCGGCCCGTTTTGTCTCTACAGGACAGGAGTTTTTATGATGCGTAAAGCGCTGCTGGCTGCGGCACTGGCGGCAACCGCCTTTACTGCCCAGGCAGAATACAAATGTAGCGTGAACCCGCGTGACGACGTGATCGTCAACCCGCAGACCGTGCAGGTGGTGGGGGAGAACGGCAATCTGGTGATGACGCCAGACGGCAACGTCATGTTCAACGGCAAGCAGTATAGCCTCAGCGCGGCCCAGCGCGAGCAGGCGAAAGATTACCAGGCCGATCTGCGTAACGCGCTGCCGTGGATTGACGAGGGGGCGCGCAGCCGCGTTGAAAAGGGCCGCGTGGCGCTGGATAAGATCATCGCCAAGGAAGTGGGTCAAAGCAGCAACATGCGCGGGCGCTTAACCAGGCTCGACGCGCAGCTGAAAGAGCAGATGAACCGCATTCTGGAGCATCGCAGCGATGGCCTCGCGTTTCACTATAAGGCGATTGATGAGGTACGCGCCAACGGTCAGCAGCTGGTAAACCAGGCGATGGGTGGCATCCTGCAGGACAGCATCAACGAGATGGGTGCTCAGGCGGTGCTGAAGGGCGGCGGTAATCCGTTACAGAGCGTAATGGGCAGCCTCGGCGGCCTGCAAACGGCCATTCAAAGCGAGTGGAAGAATCAGGAAGCGGACTTCGAGCAGTTCGGCAAGGCGGTATGTAGCCGGGTGATCTCTCTGGAAGAGAGCCGTAAGACGCTGGTGAGCGGGCTGAAGTAACGCCCGCCCGCAGGCAAACGCCTGCTAGAAATCGGCAGGCGCTTTAAACGTCATGCTGGTGCCGTACGCTGGGTGCGTAATGGTTAACATCTCGGCGTGAAGTTGCAGACGGGGCGCCATCGCCAGCGCCTCGGGCGTGGCATAGAAGCGGTCGCCAAGGATCGGATGGCCCAACGCCAGCATATGCACGCGCAGCTGGTGCGAGCGCCCGGTAATCGGCTTCAGCTGCACGCGAGCGGTGTTATCCGCTGCGTACTCCAGCACCTCATATTCGGTCTGCGCCGCTTTCCCGGTCTCATGACACACAATCTGCTTCGGGCGGTTCGGCCAGTCGCAGATCAACGGCAGATCGATCAGACCCTCTGCCTTCTCCGGATGTCCCCACACGCGGGCCACGTACTGCTTCTTCGGCTCGCGCTCGCGGAACTGGCGCTTAAGCTCCCGCTCCGCGGCTTTGGTCAGAGCCACTACGATCACGCCGCTGGTGGCCATATCCAGACGATGCACCGACTCGGCCAGCGGATAGTCGCGCTGAATGCGCGTCATCACGCTGTCCTTGTGCTCGTCCAGCCGCCCTGGCACGGAGAGCAGGCCGCTCGGCTTGTTAACCACCATAATGTGCTCGTCCTGGTATAACACGACCAGCCAGGGCGACTGCGGCGGATTGTAGGGCTCCATCAACATAACGGGTTCCTGTTACTGGTGCGTAACGACAATAAGACGCAGGGCATCGAGACGCCAGCCCGCCTGAGCAAGGCTATCAAGCACCTGCTGACGGTTGCTCTCAATGGCGGCCAGCTCATCATCACGGATGTTTGGGTTCACCGCCTTCAGCGCTTCCAGGCGCGACAGCTCTGCCGAGAGACGTTCATCTGCCTCCTGACGCGCCGCCGCAATCAGCGCCTTCGCCGCGCTCTCAATCTGTGCTTCACCCAGCTGCAGGATCGCGTGCACGTCCTGCTGCACCGCGTTCACCAGCTTGCTGCCGGTGTGGCGGTTGACCGCGCTCAGCTGGCGATTGAAGGTCTCAAACTCCACCTGGGCGGCAAGGTTATTGCCGTTTTTATCCAGCAGCATACGCACCGGCGTGGCAGGCAGGAAGCGGTTGAGCTGAAGCTGCTTCGGAGCCTGCGCCTCGACGACGTAGATCAGTTCAAGCAGCAGGGTGCCCACCGGCAGCGCCTTGTTTTTCAGCAGTGAAATGGTGCTGCTGCCGGTATCGCCGGAGAGGATCAGATCCAGACCGTTGCGGATCAGCGGATGCTCCCAGGTAACAAACTGGGCATCTTCCCGCGACAGAGCTACGTCGCGCTCGAAGGTGATAGTGCAACCATCTTCCGGCAGGCCCGGGAAATCCGGAACCAGCATGTGATCGGACGGGGTCAGCACGATCATGTTCTCACCGCGATCGTCCTGGTTGACGCCCACGATATCAAACAGGTTCATGGCAAAGCTGATCAGTCCGGTGTCATCATCCTGCTCTTCAATGCTCTCTGCCAGCGCCTGTGCTTTTTCACCGCCGTTGGAGTGGATCTCCAGCAGGCGATCGCGGCCCTGCTCCAGCTGAGCCTTCAGCGCCTCATGCTGCTCGCGGCAGGTTTTGATCAGCTCATCGAAGCCGTCGGTCTCTTCCGGCGCGGCGAGGTAGCCAATCAGATCGCTGTGAACCTGGTCGTAGATAGTGCGGCCGGTAGGGCAGGTGTGCTCAAAGGCGTCAAGGCCTTCGTGGAACCAGCGCACCAGCACCGACTGAGCGGTTTTTTCCAGATAGGGCACGTGGATCTGGATATCGTGCGCCTGGCCGATACGATCCAGACGGCCAATACGCTGCTCCAGCAGATCCGGGTTGAACGGCAGATCGAACATCACCAGATTGCTGGCGAACTGGAAGTTACGCCCTTCGGAGCCAATCTCAGAGCAGAGCAGTACCTGTGCGCCGCTGTCCTCTTCGCCAAACCAGGCGGCGGCCCGGTCACGTTCAACGATCGACATGCCTTCGTGGAACACGGCGGCACGGATGCCTTCACGCTCGCGCAGCACCTGCTCCAGCTGGAGGGCGGTGGCCGCCTTGGCGCAGATCACCAGCACCTTCTGCGAACGGTGGCTGGTCAGGTAGCCCATCAGCCACTCAACGCGCGGATCGAAGTTCCACCATGTACCGGTGTCGCCCTCGAACTCCTGATAGATCTGCTCCGGGTAGAGCATGTCGCGGGCGCGCTCTTCGGCGCTTTTGCGTGCGCCCATGATGCCAGAGACCTTGATGGCCGTCTGGTACTGGGTCGGTAGCGGCAGCTTGATGGTGTGCAGCTCACGTTTCGGGAAGCCCTTCACGCCGTTACGGGTGTTACGGAACAGGACGCGGCTGGTGCCATGGCGATCCATCAGCATGGAGACCAGCTCCTGACGGGCCGCCTCTGCGCCGTCGCGATCGCTGTTAGCGGTTTGCAGCAGCGGTTCAATGTCCTGCTCGCCAATCAGCTCGCTCAGGGTGTTCAGCTCGCTGTCGCTCAGATGCTTGCCCGCCAGCAGCATGGCCACGGCATCGGCTACCGGGCGGTAGTTCTGCTGCTCTTCCACAAACTGCTCAAAGTCATGGAAGCGGTTGGGATCCAGCAGGCGCAGACGCGCGAAGTGGCTCTCCAGACCCAGCTGCTCCGGCGTGGCGGTCAGCAGCAGGACGCCCGGCACGCGCTCGGCCAGCTGTTCAATCGCCATGTACTCGCGGCTCGGTGCCTCTTCGCTCCACACCAGATGGTGCGCTTCATCGACCACCAGCATGTCCCACTCGGCGTCGCACAGGTGCTCCAGGCGCTGCTTGCTGCGGCGCACGAAGTCCAGGGAGCAGATCACCAGCTGTTCGGTTTCAAACGGGTTATCGGCCTCGTGCTGCGCTTCCGCGTAGCGCTCGTCATCAAACAGCGCGAAGCGCAGGTTGAAGCGGCGCAGCATCTCCACCAGCCACTGGTGTTGCAGGGTCTCTGGCACCACCACCAGCACGCGCTCTGCTGCACCGGCCAGCAGCTGCTGGTGCAGGATCATCCCTGCTTCGATGGTTTTACCCAGGCCAACCTCATCCGCCAGCAGCACGCGCGGCGCATGGCGACGGCCCACGTCGTGGGCAATGTGCAGCTGATGCGGGATCAGGCTGGTGCGCTGGCCGCGCAGGCCGCTCCACGGCATCCGGTACTGCTCGCTCTGGTATTTACGCGCGCGGTAGCGCAGGGAGAAGCGATCCATGCGGTCGATCTGCCCGGCAAACAGGCGGTCCTGCGGCTTGCTGAACACCAGCTTGCTGTCGAGCAGCACTTCACGCAGCGCCACGTCGGTTTCGCCGGTATCGAGGCGCGTGCCGGTGTAGGTCAGCAGACCGTTTTGCTCTTTTACGTCATCAATGGTGAGCTGCCAGCCTTCGTGGCTGGTCACCGTATCGCCTGGATTAAACATTACGCGAGTAACCGGGGAGTCACTGCGGGAGTAGAGACGGTTCTCTCCGGTTGAGGAGAAGAGCAGCGTAACGGTACGCGCATCCATCGCCACAACAGTTCCCAGTCCGAGTTCGCTTTCTGTATCGCTGATCCAGCGTTGACCAAGTGTAAAAGGCATAGTTATTCGGCTCTATATCTCAAATTGCAGGCAATAGTTAGACCACCGTCAGAGTGCGACAGCGCGTCAAAAATTGGGGCCAGGGATTGGAAAGGGCGCTATGGTACTGGATGCTGAGCGGATAGTCACCCGTTCGTCATCATTCAAACCGCACTAAAAGAGTCCCATCTGCCCCGTCACCAGTGTAGCAAAGTCATCGCCCATAAACGGCAGGATGCCCTCCGCCACCGGCTGTAGCTGTTTGGTTAAGTAGTGATCGTAGTCCAGCGGCGACTGCTGGTAGTCCACCGGCTCGGGGCCGTGGGTGGTCCAGACATACTTGATGGTGCCGCGCTTCTGGTACTGTAGCGCCCGGCCGCGCTTCTGGTTCTGCTCATCCGCCAGCCTCGCCGCCCGCACGTGCGGCGGCACGTTGCGCTGATACTCCGCCAGCGGACGCCGCAGGCGCTTGCGATACACCAGCTGGCTATCCAGCTCGCCCGCCATCAGTTGGGCAATGGTTTCGCGAATGTAATCCTGATACGGCTCGCGGCGAAAAATGCGCAGGTAGAGCGCCTGCTGGAACGTCTGCGCCAGCGGCGTCCAGTCGGTGCGTACCGTCTCCAGACCCTTAAAGACCATGCGCTGGCTGTCCCCCTCCTGAATCAGCCCGGCGTAGCGCTTTTTGCTGCCGGTATCCGCCCCGCGAATGGTTGGCATCAGGAAGCGGCTGAAGTGGGTCTCAAACTCCAGCTCCAGCGCGCTAACTAACCCCTTGCTGGCGAGATGCTCCCGCCACCACTCATTGACCAGCGCGACCAGCTCCTGGCCGATGCGGGCAGCCTGCTCTTCGCTATGGGCGTGCTTCAGCCAGACGAAGGTCGAGTCCGTGTCGCCGTAGATCACTTCAAAGCCCTGGGACTCGATCAGCGTTTTAGTCTGACGCATGATCTCATGCCCGCGCATGGTGATCGATGACGCCAGCCGGGGATCGAAGAAGCGGCAGGCGCTGGTACCCAGCACGCCGTAGAAGGCGTTCATGATGATCTTCAGCGCCTGCGAAAGCGGCTTGTTACTCTGGCGTTTGGCCTCGTCACGGCCATGCCAGATCTGACCGACAATCTCTGGCAGGCAGTGTTTCTCGCGGGAGAACCACGCCCCGAGAAAGCCCTCAATGCTGTGGGCTTCATCCGGCTGCGCCATGCCCTCTATCAGCCCCACCGGATCGATCAGAAAGGTGCGAATAATCGACGGGTAGAGGCTCTTGTAGTCCAGCACCAGCACCGAGTCATACAGGCCGGGGGTGGAGTCCATCACATAGCCGCCCGGGCTGGCCTGCGGCGGCACGTCACCGAGATTGGGGGCCACGTAGCCCACCCGGTGCATGCGGGGAAAGTAGAGATGGCTGAAGGCGGCTACCGACCCGCCGTGGCGATCCACAGGCAGGCCGTTGACCGAGGCGCGTTCCAGCAGGAAGGGCATGATGGCGGTCTTATGGAAGATGCGCGTCACCAGCTCGCAGTCTTTCAGGTTGTAGGTGGCAAGGGCAGGCTTATCTTCGTTAAAGCGTCGCTCAATCTCGTCCATTCGGTCCCACGGGTTATCGATCGACTTGCCTTCCCCGAGCAGCTCCCGCGCTACCGATTCGAGAGAGAATGACGGGAAGTTCCAGAAGGCGGACTTCAGGGCATCGATGCCGTCGATAATCAGCCGGCCCGCCATCTGCGCAAAGAAGACGCCGTTCTTGAAGCCGTGCTCGCGCCACTCCAGCTCGCTGTTGCCGCGCCCCAGCCGCAGCGGGACGCCGTAGCGTTCGGCGTGCTTCTGTAACACGCGCAGATCGAACTGCACCACGTTCCAGCCGATCAACACGTCGGGATCGTGGGTGGCAAACCAGGCGTTGAGCTTCTCAAGCAGCTGCCGACGGCTGGCGACGTACTCCAGATGGAAGTCGAGGCCCGAGGCGTCACCGTTTTCCGGCCCGAGCATATAGACCGTGCGCTGGCCGCACCCTTCCAGACCGATGCAGTACAGCTCGCCGTGGCGGGTGGTTTCGATATCCAGCGACACCCACTTCAGCGGCGGGCGGTAGTGCGGGCTGGGCTTCAGGCGCGTATTCACCAGCTCACCGTCGCGTGCCTCGCCGCTGACCCACACCGGGGCCGTGATAAAACGCTCCATTAAGAAACGTTCGGGCGGGCGGATGTCAGCTTCGTAAAGGGTGATGCCGCCCTCACGGAGCAGCTTCTCATAGCGCATCAGCTGACGATGGGCGCGACAGTAGAGGCCGTGCACCGGCTGGCGACTGAAGTCTTTCAGCTCAAGCGGCGTCAGGCGGTAGTGGCTTTCGCCCGCCAGGATCCGCTGCGCCTGCGGCACCTGCGCCGAGGGGATAAACGCTACTGACTCCTGGACGGGCAGCACCACCCGCAGCGGACCGTTATCGGTTGCCAGCCAGAACGCGATCTCGGTGCCTTGCGGGGTATCCCGCCAGTGTCGGGTCAGTAAAAAGCCTTCTTGCGCCTGCGCCACGCTGTGTTCTCATAAAATAAAACCAGGCGTTATTATAGCCTGGTTTTACTGTTTTAGCTGGGTTTTTATACAGTTCTACTGGCCGTAATAGGCCTTTGCCCCGTGCTTGCGCAGGTAGTGCTTATCCAGCAGCGTCTGCTGCATGGCAGGCAGCTCCGGGGTGAGCTGGCGGCAGAAGATCCCCATGTAGGCGACCTCTTCCAGCACGATGGCGTTATGCACCGCGTCGTCAGCATTTTTGCCCCAGGCAAAGGGACCGTGAGAGTGCACCAGCACGCCAGGCATCTGGGCAGCGTCGATCCCCTGGGTAGTAAAGGTTTCGACGATCACCTGACCGGTCTCCCACTCATACTCGCCGTTGATCTCGGCATCGGTCATCTTGCGGGTGCAGGGGATGGGACCGTAGAAGTAGTCGGCGTGGGTCGTGCCGGTGGCCGGAATGGACTGTCCCGCCTGCGCCCAGATGGTCGCGTGGCGAGAGTGGGTATGCACAATCCCGCCGATGGTGGGGAACGCCTGGTAGAGCAGGCGGTGCGTCGGCGTATCGGACGAGGGTTTTTTCGTCCCCTCAACCACCTCGCCAGTTTCGATGCTTACCACCACCATATCCTCTGCCGTCATTACGCTGTAGTCGACGCCAGAGGGCTTGATGACAAACACACCGCGTTCGCGATCGACAGCGCTGACGTTGCCCCAGGTCAGAGTGACCAGATTATGTTTCGGTAGCGCCAGGTTGGCTTCCAGCACCTGACGTTTGAGATCTTCAAGCATAGCTATCTCCACGTAGGCCCGGTAAGCGCAGCGCCACCGGGCGTTACGGACTTAACGTTTAGAGCCGTAATAGACTTCGTTCCAGCGCAGCGCATCTTTAAACGCTGGCAGGCGGGTGTCGTTGTCGATCACTGCCAGCTCAATGTCGTGCAGTTCGGCGAACTGGCGCATATCGCTGAGATCCAGCGCGTGGCTGAAGACGGTGTGGTGTGCACCCCCGGCAACGATCCACGCCTCGGAGGCGGTGGCGAGATCCGGCTGTGCTTTCCACAGCGCGTTGGCGACCGGCAGCTTCGGCAGCTGGTGCGGAGTCTCGACGGAATCAACGCAGTTCACCAGCAGGCGGAAACGATCCCCGAGATCGATCAGGCTGGCGTTGATCGCCGGGCCGGTCTTGGTGGAGAAGATCAGGCGGGCGGGATCGGCTTTGCCGCCGATGCCGAGGTACTGCACGTCGAGGATCGGCTTCTCATCCAGAGCGATGGTTGGACACACTTCCAGCATATGGGAGCCGAGCACCAGATCGTTGCCGTCCTCAAAGTGGTAGGTGTAGTCCTCCATAAAGGAGGTGCCGCCCTGCAGACCGGTTGACATCACCTTCATGATGCGAAGCAGGGCGGCGGTTTTCCAGTCGCCTTCGCCCGCAAAGCCGTAGCCCTGCTGCATCAGGCGCTGCACGGCGAGGCCCGGAAGCTGTTTCAGGCCGTGCAGATCTTCAAAGGTAGTGGTGAAGGCGTGGAAGCCGCCCTGTTCCAGGAAGCGCTTCATGCCCAGCTCGATGCGGGCCGCGTCAATGACGTTCTGGCGTTTATCACCGTTAACCTGTGCGGCAGCGGTCAGGCGGTAGCTGCTCTCATACTTGTCCACCAGCGCGCTGATATCGCCTTCGCTGATGTCATTCACCACCTGCACCAGATCGCCCACCGCCCAGGTATTTACCGAGAAGCCGAACTTGATCTGCGCTGCCACTTTATCGCCGTCGGTGACCGCGACTTCACGCATGTTGTCGCCGAAACGGCACACTTTCAGATGGCGGGTATCCTGTCTGGAGACCGCATGACGCATCCATGCCCCGATGCGCTGCTGGGCTTTTTGATCCTGCCAGTGGCCGGTCACCACGCTGTGCTGCTGACGCATCCGCGCGCCAATGAAGCCGAACTCGCGGCCGCCGTGTGCGGTCTGGTTCAGGTTCATAAAGTCCATGTCGATGCTGTCCCACGGCAGGGAGGCGTTGAACTGGGTATGGAACTGCAGCAGCGGCTTGTTAAGGATGGTCAGGCCGTTGATCCACATTTTTGCCGGGGAGAAGGTGTGCAGCCATACCACCAGGCCCGCACACTTGTCGTCGTAGTTGGCGTCGCGGCAGATAGCGGTGATCTCATCCGGCGAGGTGCCGAGCGGCTTCAGCACCAGCTTGCAGGGCAGTTTGGCTTCGCTGTTCAGCGCATTCACTACCTGCTCAGCGTGCTGCGTGACCTGGCGTAGGGTCTCCGGGCCATAGAGATGCTGGCTGCCAATCACAAACCATACTTCGTAGTTATCAAAAATAGTCATTATCGTGTCCTTAATGAGTCAGAGCGGCCTGTGACGCTGGCGCGGCTGAAGGGAGATAGTGTTGTTCGGCGCTGGCCGCCCAGTGCTGGTAGCGGCGATAGAGCTGTTCAAAGCGTTGCGCCTGAGCCGGAGCAGGCTGGAGCGTATTTTCGACGGCGCTGGCCATATGGCGCTGCGCGGTCGGGATATCAGCATGATCCCCTGCGGCGACGGCGGCGAAGATGGCCGCGCCCAAAGCGCAGCACTGATCGGAGGCGACGATCTGCAGCGGGCGGTTGAGCACGTCGCAGCAGGCCTGCATGATCACCCGGTTTTTGCGGGCGATACCGCCAAGGGCCATCACGTTGTTGACCGCGATCCCCTGGTCGGTAAAGCACTCCATAATGGCGCGTGCGCCGAAGGCGGTAGCGGCAATCAGCCCACCAAACAGCAGCGGCGCGTCGGTAGCCAGGTTAAGGTCGGTAATCACCCCCTTCAGACGCTGGTTAGCGTTAGGGGTGCGGCGACCGTTAAACCAGTCGAGGATCACCGGGAGGTGATCGAGGGAAGGGTTATCCGCCCAGGCCTGGGTCAGGGCAGGCAGCAGCTGTTTCTGGCTCGCCTGGATCTGCGTTTTCAGCTCTGGATGCTGGAGTGCCAGCTGCTCAAGCGGCCAGCCGAGGATGCGGCCAAACCAGGCATAGATATCGCCGAAAGCCGACTGTCCGGCTTCAAGACCGATAAAGTCCGGTACCACGCTGCCGTCAACCTGGCCGCAGATGCCTTTTACCGCCCGCTCGCCGACGCTGGGCTTATCGGCAATCAGGATGTCGCAGGTTGAGGTGCCAATCACTTTGACCAGCGTGTTCGGCTGCGCCCCTGCGCCCACGGCGCCCATATGGCAGTCGAATGCGCCGCCGGCAATCACCACCTTCTCCGACAGGCCCAGACGCTGCGCCCACTCCGGGCTAAGGTTGCCCACCGGCAGGTCGGCGGTATACGTCTCGGTAAACATCGGCCAGCTCAGATGCTTATTGATGATCGGATCCAGCTCGTCAAAGAAGCTGGCTGGCGGCAGGCCGCCCCAGCTTTCGTGCCAGAGGGATTTGTGTCCGGCGCTGCAGCGTCCGCGACGGATATCCTGCGGACGGACGGTGTTGGAGAGCAGGGCGGGGACCCAGTCGCACAGCTCAATCCACGAGGTGGCGGCTTGCGCGACGGCGGCATCCTGGCGGGTAACGTGCAGGATCTTGGCCCAGAACCACTCGCTGGAGTAGATCCCGCCGATATAGCGTGAGTAGTCGGTTTTGCCCGGCTGGTGACAGAGGCGGGTAATGGCCTCGGCTTCCTCTACCGCCGTGTGATCTTTCCAGAGCACGAACATGGCGTTGGGATTGTCGGCAAACTCGGGGCGCAGCGCCAGCACGCGCCCCTCGGCGTCGATCGGGGCTGGCGTCGAGCCGGTGCTGTCCACGCCGATACCGCTTACCTGCTCGCGCTGTTCGGCGCTCAGCTCGGCCAGTACGCTTTTGATTGCCGCTTCCATCGACTCGATATAGTCGCGTGGGTGATGGCGAAACTGATTCCGCGGAGCGTCGCAATAACGCCCCTCCTGCCAGCGTGGATACCACTCCACGCTAGTGGCGATCTCTGTGCCATGCTCGCAGTCTACTGCCAGGGCGCGTACCGAGTCGCTGCCAAAATCGAGGCCAATTGCAATTGCCATCGTCTTACTCCATCCAAAATAACCGTATGGAGAAACATTAGAGACAGGGGGCAAAAAGCGTCAGGCAGGATCCGCTAATCTTATGGATAAAAATGCTATGGCAGCAGAAAGTGTGACTCACTGCAAATATTCAATGTGGACATTTCTGCCGGGTTTATAGACACTTTTGTTACCCCTTTTTATCGGTGTAGATTAGTCAAAACGGGGAAAGTGCTTTTATCTGGCGGGGTTGTCATGCTGCGGTTTTTATATCTGGTTCACCAGAGCCGCCGCGTGATGAAATAAAACCCAATATGGACAAATGGTTTCCTTGACCACTACCTGGAGCGCGCTGTTTATGGCTGAATTACAAACCGATCCTCTGCTGCCTGGCTATTCGTTTAATGCCCATCTCGTGGCGGGGCTGACGCCCATTGAGGCCGACGGCTACCTTGATTTCTTTGTCGATCGCCCGCTGGGGATGAAAGGCTACATTCTCAACCTGACGGTACGGGGAGAGGGGATCGTCAATAACAATGGCCGCCAGTTTGTCTGCCGCCCCGGCGACATCCTGCTTTTCCCCCCTGGCGAGGTGCACCACTATGGCCGTCACCCTGAGGCGCGGGAGTGGTATCACCAGTGGGTCTACTTCCGCCCGCGCGCCTACTGGCATGAGTGGCTGGCCTGGCCAACCCTTTTTGCCCAGACCGGCTATTTCCGTCCTGACGAGGTGCACCAGGCACGCTTTAGCGAGTTGTTTGCGCAGATTATCAGCGCCGGGCAGAGCAGCGGGCGCTATGGCGAACTGCTGGCGATCAACCTGCTGGAGCAGGTGCTGCTCCGGCGGATGGACGCGATCAACGAATCGCTGCATCCGCCGCTGGATAACCGGGTGCGTGACGCCTGTCAGTACATCAGCGATCATCTGGCGGATAACCATTTCGATATCGCCGGTGTGGCGCAGCACGTCTGTCTGTCGCCGTCGCGGCTGTCGCACCTCTTCCGCCAGCAGCTGGGAGTGAGCGTGCTCAGCTGGCGGGAAGATCAGCGCATCAGCCAGGCCAAGCTGCTGCTAAGTACGACGCGAATGCCCATCGCCAGCGTGGGGCGCAACGTCGGTTTTGAGGACCAGCTCTACTTCTCTCGCGTGTTCAAAAAATGTACCGGAGCCAGCCCGAGCGAGTTCCGCGCCGGATGCGAATAACGTAAAGAAACGAAATGCCGCCGCCGACCTCTGATACAGACAGTAAACTAATCAGACAATTGTGAGCTTGACGAGGCGTTACCGGCTCTGGAGAATCCCTGCTTCGTCACTAAAACGGACCGCGTATGCAGGCATTTCTGGAACATTTTATTACTCAATCAGCGACCTATACGCTCATTGCCATCGCCCTTGTGGCTTTTCTGGAGTCGCTGGCGCTGGTGGGTCTGATCCTGCCCGGCACGGTGATGATGGCCGGGCTGGGGGCGCTAATCGGCAGCGGCGAGGTGAACTTCTGGTATGCCTGGCTGGCGGGCATTGTCGGCTGCCTGCTGGGAGACTGGATCTCCTTTTGGCTCGGGTGGCGCTTTAAGAAGCCGCTGCACCGCTGGTCGTTTATGAAAAAGAACAAGGCGCTGCTCGATAAGACCGAACACGCCCTGCACCAGCACAGCATGTTTACCATTCTTGTCGGCCGCTTTGTTGGGCCAACACGTCCGCTGGTGCCGATGGTTGCCGGGATGCTCGATCTTCCCGTCAGCAAGTTTTTGCTGCCTAACATTATCGGCTGCCTGCTCTGGCCGCCGTTCTACTTTTTACCGGGCATTCTCGCCGGGGCGGCAATTGATATTCCTGCCGATGAGCAGAGCGGGGCGTTTAAGTGGCTGCTGCTGGGTGCGGCGCTGCTGCTGTGGATTGCGGTATGGCTCTGCTGGCGACTGTGGCGCAGCGGCAGGTCCGGCAGCGATCGGCTGACAAAATACCTGCCGCGCGGGCGGCTGCTGTGGGTGGCTCCGCTGCTGCTTGGCGTGGCGGTGATCGCCTGCGTAGCGGTGGCCCGTCATCCGCTGATGCCCACCTACTTAACGATCCTGGGTAAGGTCGTCAGCGGTCACTGACGTTCAATTCCCAGCAGCGCCGAGACCGGGGCGCGACCGCTGACCAGCTCATCGGTTGCGCCGTCCCAGGCGATGCGTCCCTCAGCCACCACCAGCGCCCGGCTGGCAATGCGTGCGGCATCCTCAATGCTGTGGGAGACCATCAGCAGGGTGATGTTTTGTCGCTTGCAGACGCTCTGCACCAGGGCCAGCATCTCCTGACGCAGGGCCGGATCGAGCGCCGAAAACGGCTCATCCAGCAGCAGGATGGGCTGCTCGCGCACCAGACAGCGCGCCAGTGCCACCCGCTGCCGCTGCCCGCCAGAGAGCTGGTCCGGCAGCCGGTCGAGCAGGGTCTCAAGCCCCATCTGAGCGGCAATCTCCGCCAGTTTCTGCTGCTGATCGGCATTGAGCTTCAGGCCGGGATGCAGGCCGAGGCCGATGTTCTGCCGCACCGTCAGGTGGGTGAACAGGTTGTTTTCCTGAAACAGCATGGATACCGGACGGCGCGACGGCGGCGTAGCGGTATGCTCCCGCTCGTTAATTAAAATCGTGCCGCTCACCGGCTGGATAAAACCGGCGATAAGGTTGAGCAGCGTGCTTTTCCCCGCGCCGCTGGGTCCCAGCACGGCAATCTGCTCTCCCGCCTCGACGGCAAGCGTAAAGCGCATCGGCAGATGGTGATAGAGCCAGGTGACATCAGTGAGTTTTAGCATGGCGGCCCGGAAGTTTTTCAATAACGGTAAAGAGAACAAAGCAGAGCGTCAGCAGGATCAGCGCCGTTACCGCCCCGTCCTGGCTGCGATAGGAGCCAATCTGCTGGTAAAGATAGAAGGGCAGCGTGCGGAACGCTTCGTTGCCAAACAGCGCTACCACCCCAAAGTCGCCGATAGAGAGCACGCAGGCGAAGGCCAGCGCCTGTGCCAGCGGCCGCCGCAGGGCGCGCAGCTCTACCACCCGCAGGCGTGATAAGCCGCGCATGCCCAACGACTCGCACAGCAGGCCGTAGCGGGCGGTGATGTCCCGCATCGGGTTATCGAGCACCTTCTGGGCGTAAGGGATAGCCATCAGAGCGTTGGTAAAGATCACGATCCCATCCGCCGAACCAGGCAGACCGATGGAGTTGTTGAGCAGCAGAAAGAAGCCGGTTGCCAGCACGATGCCGGGCATGGCGAGGATCAGCATCCCGCTCAGCTCCAGCGCCTGGCCCCGGCGCAGCTGACCGCGCGCGCGCAGCTCGCGGCTGCTCCAGAGCAGCATCATGGTGAGGATCACACAGAGCAGACCGGCCAGCAGAGCGATACGCAGGGAGGTCCACACCGCCTGCCACAGCACCGGCTGGGCCAGCACCTCGGGCAGGTTACGGTTTATCCCCTCAATAATTACCGCCAGCAGGGGCGGCAGGAGCAGGAGCAGCGCCAGGCCAATCAGCAGACCATCCCCCAGCCGGGCGCGCCAGCTGTCCTGCGGATCGCGCCAGCCCTGGATTTGGCTGCTGCCCACCGGAATGGCCTTGCTCAGACGCTGGCTAAGCAGCACCAGCGCCAGGCAGCAGATCATCTGCAATAGCCCCAGCAGCGCGGCGCGGCCGGGATCGTAGTCGAAATTCAGGGCCTGGTAGATCGCCAGCTCAATGGTGGTAGCCTTAGGGCCACCACCCAGCGACAGCACGGTGGCGAAGCTGGCGAAGCAGAGCATAAAGATCAGCGCCGCCACCGGCGGGATCTGCCGCCGCAGCCATGGCCACTCGACGAAGCGGAAGAAGGCGAAGCCGCGCATCCCCAGCTGGGCAGCAAGCTGGCGCTGCTCGCCGGGGATCTGCTCCAGGGCCTGCAGCAGCAGGCGGGTCGCCATCGGCAGGTTAAAAAAGATGTGTGCCAGCAGAATGCCGCCCAGCCCGTAGGGTGAGAATCCCCACGGCAGGCCGAGCGAGTCGCACAGCGACGCCAGCCAGCCCTGTCGGCCGTAGACGGTAAGGATGCCAAAGACCGCCACCAGCACCGGCAGGATCAGGGTCATCGCGCAGAGGCGGAGCAGCATCAGCCGCCCGGGAAAGCGGCGGCGATAGAGGGCGCGGGCCAGGAAGATAGCGGGCACCACTGAGAGCAGGGCGGAGAGAAACGCCTGGCCAAAGGAGAAGGCCACCACATGACGCAGGTAGCTGTCGTGCCACAGCGCCGCGACGTCAGTAGTCGGCGCGTTGAGCCAGAGGGCAAGAAACGCCGCCACCGCCACCGCTACCAGCAGGGTGGCAGCGGCAGCGCCGGGCAGCAGCCAGCCGGGAACTAGCGGCTGGTCGCGCGAAGCCACGTGTTAATCCACTCAGCGCGTTCGGAGAAGACCTGCTGCGGCGTGAACTCCAGGGTGGTCTTCGGCTTCGTCAGCGAGTCAAAGCCAGCGGGCAGCGTCACATTGCTCACCGGGTACATCCAGTTGCCGGTCGGGATGGCGTTCTGGAACGCCGGGCTGACCATAAACTTGAGGAACTTCTCTGCCAGCTCGGGCTGCTTACTGGCTGCGGTGCGGGCAGCGACCTCTACCTGCAGGTAGTGGCCTTCACTAAAGTCCGCCGCCGCGTAGTTATCCTTTTTCTCTTCGATCAGGTGATAGGCCGGGGAGGTGGTGTAGCTCAGAACCAGATCGCTCTCGCCCTTCAGGAACAGGCCGTAGGCTTCGCTCCAGCCTTTGGTGACGGTGACGGTTTTTGCCGCCAGCTTCTGCCACGCCTCAGGCGCTTTATCGCCGTAGACTTTTTGCATCCACAGCAGCAGGCCCAGCCCTGGGGTGCTGGTGCGCGGATCCTGATAGATTACCCGCCACTTCTGGTCGCTCTCTACCAGCTCTTTCAGGCTCTTCGGCGGACTCTTCAGCTTGTTCTTGTCATAGACAAAGGCAAAGTAGCCGTAGTCGAAGGGCACAAAGGTGTCGTTTTTCCAGCCGCCGGGGACGTTAACGGCGTCGGCCGCCACGCCGCTTTTGGCAAACAGCCCGGTCTGGCTGGCGGCCTCCAGCAGGTTATTGTCGAGGCCCAGCACCACGTCGGCCTTGCTGTTTTTGCCCTCCATGCGCAGACGGTTGAGCAGCGAGACGCCATCCTCCAGCGCCACCATCTTCAGCTCACAGTGACAGTCGGCTTCAAAGGCTTTTTTTACCGCAGGACCTGGCCCCCAGTCGGCGGCGAACGAGTCGTAGGTGTAGACGGTGAGAACGGGTTTATCAGAAGCCGGGGCGGCAAAAACGGGGGCGGCCACGAGCAGCAGCAGCGGCAGACATTTTTTTAACACTTTGCACCTCAATAAAAAGAGAGTGGCAAAGGATTTTGAGCAGCAGCCTCAAATCCCTTCGCCGGCGTTATCCGGATCAGGTTCGACGGGTATTTTCTCAGCACACGCATCGCGCAGCACCCCGTTGAGCACGGCCTCATTGTAGTGATTATGTCAGCATTCTGAAAGCGCTAAGGATCTGGCGGCGCAAACCACGCCGATTTAAAATCAAACCAGCCGAGGGTGTTCATCCGCAGGCCGCGCATGCTGCGCTGCCCCTGGATCATCAACCAGTGATGGATCAGCGGCACAATCGCCTTGCCCGCCAGCAGCTGCTGGCACCAGGCGGCTAAGTTCATCTCGCCTGCCCGCCACTGTGTGGCATCTGCCTGCCAGTCGCGGGGAATACACTTCTGCAGCAGCGGCACCTCATAGAGGTGGGTAAAGAGTGAGAAATCCAGCGGCAGGGTAAAGTTAGCGCTGTTGAGCCAGATATCGCTCACCGCGTCGCCGCTGTGCCACTCCTCGTAGTCCACCTCCTGGATGTGCAACGTCACCTGATGCGCCGCCAGCAGGGCGCTCATGGTCTGGGCCAGCACCCGGTGTTCGATGTGTTCCCGGTAGTAGGTCAGGGTCAGCGACTCCAGTCCGGCTGGCTTCTCACTGCCGCCCGGCCGGGTATGATGCCAGCGCGGCAGCAGGCCATAGGCCGGAAACCAGTAGCGCTGGTGATGCTCCTCGGCGTGAAACAGCAGGCTTGACGGGGAGAGGATCTGGCTCACCCACTCCCGTACCTGCTGGCTGGAGCCGCGACGAGTGCGGGCATCAAACAGCAGGTAGTAGCACCCCTCTTCGAGACGGCTCTCTACCGCTTTCTCCTCGCCACCTGGCCCTTCCAGCGTCAGGCCCGCGCTGAGATCGTCATTAACGTCGGGCAGCACCCAGACGTTTACCTCATCGATCAGCGCCCGAAAGCCAAAGTAGTCATCGAAGGCGTGGATCTTCAGCTGGTTGCTGTTGTTAAGCGTGACTGCATAGGGTCCGGTGCCCACCGGCAGGCTGGCGAAGTTCGCCATAGTCGGCCACTCCTGGGGCAGAATCATCGACTGTACGTGGCCCAGCAGCCATGGCAGCCAGCTGTCGGGCTGTGAGAGATGAATATCCAGCGTCCACGGGGTGGGGGAGACAATCTCCGTAATATGCGAGTAGAGCGGCAGGGCGTTAACCCGCTGCAGGGAGGTGATGACGTCGCTCATCTCCAGTTCGCGGCCGTGGTGAAAGTGAATGCCGGGGCGCAGATAAAAACGCCAGTGCAGCGGGGAGAGACATTTCCAGTGGTGGGCGATATCCGGCTCCAGTTCCCCGTTTTCCTCATTTATTCGCGTCAGCGCGCTGAAGATCTGGCGGGCAATATGAGTTTCCGAGCGGCGCAGGGCCGTGCCGGGCAGCAGGTTTTTCAGTGGCCGATAGTAGAGCACGCGCAGGATATGCCGCCCCTGGCGAAAGCTTCTGCCGAGATGCGAGACCAGCATCTGCCGTACCGCGCTCTTATCGCCCACCAGCTGTACCAGCTGATCGATACGATCCTGTTCCAGCAGATCCTCTGCCCGCTGCTGCTGGAGCGCGAGGCCGGTATAGAGAAAGGAGAGGCGTGAACGTTTGCCGCGGCCGGCCTCCGCCTCCCACGTCAGCCAGCCGCGCTGCTGCATGGCGTTAAGCAGGGTGCGCATATGGCGGCGGGAACAGCTCAGCTGCTCGGCCAGCTCGTTCAGCGTGGTCTCCCGGGATGCGCCGTCGCAGCACTGCCAGAGACGGATAAACTGTTGTTGCAGACGACCAGAGGACATAAAAGGGGAACTCCCGGCGAAAAGTCAGCAATTTATTTTTCCCTATATTAAGCCAATAATCCTTGCAGAAGAAAGCGGTGCCCAACTGCTTTCATCTTGTGTGACTGAGTATTGGTGCTTATCGCCACGCCAGCAGCTATGATCCTGCTGGCTTTTTTCTTTTCTCACACGCTAAAAGGATGCTTATGCTCTGGCTGATGACAATGGGAAGGCGGCTGAACGGGGTCTATGCCGCGTTTATGATCGTCGCATTTATGATGGGGATTGCCGGAGCGTTACAGGCACCGACGCTCAGCCTCTTTCTCAGTCGCGAGGTAGAGGCCGAGCCGTTCTGGGTCGGGCTGTTCTACACCGTCAACGCCATCGCCGGGATCCTCGTCAGCCTGTGGCTGGCGAAACGATCCGACAGCCAGGGCGACCGCCGCAAGCTGATCATGTTCTGCTGTGTGATGGCGGTAGGCAACGCGCTGCTGTTCGCCTTTAACCGCCACTACTTAACGCTGATTACCTGCGGCGTGCTGCTGGCTTCGCTGGCTAACACCGCCATGCCGCAGCTCTTTGCTCTCGCCCGCGAGTATGCCGACAGCTCGGCACGCGAGGTGGTGATGTTCAGCTCCGTGATGCGCGCCCAGCTCTCGCTGGCGTGGGTGATCGGTCCGCCGCTGGCCTTTATGCTGGCGCTGAACTACGGCTTTACCGCCATGTTCTCTATCGCCGCCGGGATCTTTATCATCAGCTTCGCGCTGATTGCGCTGATCCTGCCGTCGGTGGCACGGGTGGAGCAGCCAGCGGATGTAGCGGTCACGCAGATAAGCGGCTGGCGCGACGGCAACGTGCGCAAGCTGTTTGTCGCCTCCACGCTGATGTGGACCTGCAATACCATGTACATCATCGATATGCCGCTGTGGATCAGCGGGGATCTTGGCCTGCCCGATCGGCTGGCGGGGATCCTGATGGGCACCGCCGCCGGGCTGGAGATCCCGGCGATGATCCTGGCCGGCTACTACGTTAAACGCATCGGCAAGCGGCGGATGATGACTCTGGCGGTAGCGGCGGGCGTGCTGTTCTACATCGGGCTGATCTTCTTTCATAGTGAACATGCGCTGCTGCTCTTGCAACTGTTTAATGCGGTGTTTATTGGGATAGTTGCCGGGATCGGCATGCTCTGGTTTCAGGATCTGATGCCGGGGCGGGCGGGGGCGGCCACCACGCTGTTTACCAACAGTATCTCTACCGGGGTGATTCTGGCGGGGGTTATCCAGGGGGCGCTGGCGCAAAGCTATGGTCACGGGGCGGTCTACTGGGTTATCGCCGGGATTTCACTGCTGACGCTGGGGCTAACAATGCGGATTAAAGATGTGTAATTGATGACGAAACGCCGGATGGCGCTACGCTTATCCGGCCTACAAACGGCATTAACCTGTAGGCCCGGCAAGCCTGCGCCGCCGGGCAATACAGCACTATTATTTATACAGTTCAGCCGTCATATGCACGGTGTTATTGACGTTAGCTTCGGTGATTTTATAAGACGCACCGGCCTGCTCTGCCTGAGCGGCGATTTTCGCTTCTGCATCGTCAATGGTGGCACCGCTGGCGGTTACGCTCTGAGCAAACGCACCAAATGAGAGGGTAGAGAGGGCAACGGCAGCAACAAGAGTTTTAATCGATTTCATGATGGTAATCCTTAAGCCTGGTTTTGTCTGGGGTCGTTAATTAGTTAACGATCGATAGATAAATGATAGGCGCGATCTATAGCCCGCGTCAATACTATTTTATAACGAGCATTAATTAATTTGAGAAAGCTAAGGAATTCAATGCATAAAAAAAACGGCGAGGATCGCTCCTCGCCGTTAAATGTGTGTAAAACCGCTATCGGCTAGCTCATAAAGGCGGGCTGGCGCTGTTCGTAGGCGGAGATAGCCTCTTCGTGTTGCAGGGTCAGGCCAATGCTGTCCAGGCCGTTTAACATGCAGTGGCGGCGGAACGCATCAATATTGAAGCTGTAAGATTTCTCCCCGGCGATCACCTGCTGCGCCTCGAGGTCTACCACAAAAGTGATGCCCGGTTGGCTCTGCACCAGGTTAAACAGCTCATCCACCTCGTCATCGCTCAGGGCGACCGGCAGCAGCTGGTTGTTAAAGCTGTTGCCGTAGAAGATATCGGCAAAGCTCGGCGCAATAACCACCTTAAAGCCATAGTCGGTCAGGGCCCAGGGTGCATGCTCACGCGAGGAGCCACAGCCAAAGTTCTCCCGCGCCAGCAGGATAGAGGCCCCTTTGTACTGCGGAAAGTTCAGCACGAAATCCGGATTCGGCTGCTCGCCTTTGTCGTCGAGGAAGCGCCAGTCGTTAAACAGATGTGCGCCGAAGCCGGTACGCGTCACCTTCTGTAAAAACTGCTTCGGAATGATCGCATCGGTATCAACGTTGGCGGCATCCAGAGGGACCACCAGGCCATTATGCTGGGTAAATTTCTCTGCCATGATGGTCTCCTTATTTGATGCTGCGAATGTCAGCGAAGTGGCCGGTAACCGCGGCGGCGGCGGCCATAGCCGGGCTGACCAGATGAGTACGTCCCCCGCGCCCCTGGCGGCCTTCAAAGTTACGGTTGCTGGTAGAGGCGCAGCGCTCGCCTGGATTCAGGCGGTCGTTGTTCATTGCCAGACACATGGAGCAGCCCGGCAGACGCCACTCAAAGCCCGCCTCGATAAAGATCTTATCCAGACCCTCTGCCTCCGCCTGGGCTTTTACCGGGCCAGAGCCAGGGACCACCAGCGCCTGAACGCCGGGAGCAACCTTACGTCCTTTGGCAATCTCTGCCGCTGCGCGCAGGTCTTCAATGCGCGAGTTGGTACAGGAGCCGATAAACACCTTGTCGATGCTCACCTCGGTCAACGGGATGCCCGGCTGCAGGCCCATATAGGCCAGCGCCTTCTCCGCGCTGGCGCGCTCAACCGGATCGGCAAACGAAGCCGGATCGGGAATGTTCTCACCCACGGCAATGACCTGGCCTGGGTTAGTTCCCCAGGTGATCTGCGGAGCAATCTCTGCCGCCTGTAACGTGACCACGGTGTCAAAGGTCGCACCTTCGTCAGTTTTCAGCGTCTTCCAGTAGGCCACCGCGTCCTCAAAATCTTTGCCCTTCGGCGCGTGCAGACGGCCACGCACATAGTTAAAGGTTGTCTCGTCAGGAGCGACGATACCGGCTTTAGCACCCATCTCAATGGCCATGTTGCACAGGGTCATCCGACCCTCCATGCTCAGCGCCTGAATAGCTTCGCCGCAGAACTCGACGACGTGGCCGGTACCGCCCGCGCTGCCTGTCTTGCCGATGATCGCCAGCACGATATCTTTTGCGGTGATACCCGGTGCGGCGTGACCCTGCACCTCGATCTTCATGGTTTTGGCGCGGCCCTGTTTCAGGGTCTGGGTCGCCAGTACGTGCTCCACTTCCGAGGTGCCGATCCCGAAGGCCAGTGCGCCGAATGCGCCGTGGGTGGCGGTGTGGGAGTCGCCGCAGACGATGGTCATTCCCGGCAGGGTAATGCCTTGCTCCGGGCCCATCACGTGGACGATGCCCTGATAAGGGTGATTCAGGTCGTACAGCTCTACGCCAAACTCATTGCAGTTCTTAATCAACTCCTGCATCTGAATGCGTGCCATCTCGCCTGAGGCGTTGATATCTTTCGTCTGGGTTGAGACGTTGTGATCCATGGTGGCGAAGGTTTTACCCGGCTGGCGCACCGGGCGATGGTGCGCACGCAGGCCATCAAACGCCTGCGGAGAGGTCACCTCATGCACCAGATGCCGGTCGATATAGAGCAGCGGGGTTTCGTTTGGCGCTTCATACACTACGTGGGCGTCAAACAATTTCTCATACAAACTCTTAGCCATGATTACACCCCTTCCGCTACGTAGCGGGCAATAATATCGCCCATCTCATCAGTACTCACCGCCGCGCTGCCGCGGGCCAGGTCTCCGGTACGCACACCCTCTTCCAGCGCGCGATTAATAGCGGCTTCAATAGCATCTGCCGCATCGTTGGCGTTGAGGCTATAGCGCAGCAGCAGGGCCAGAGAGAGGATCTGGGCAATCGGGTTGGCAATGTTTTTCCCGGCGATGTCCGGGGCCGAGCCGCCTGCCGGCTCATACAGGCCAAAGCCCTGCTCATTGAGGCTGGCGGAGGGCAGCATCCCCATCGAGCCGGTGATCATCGCGCACTCGTCAGAGAGGATGTCGCCAAACAGGTTAGAGCAGAGCAGGACGTCGAACTGGGACGGATCCTTAATCAGCTGCATGGTGGCGTTGTCGATGTACATATGCGCCAGCTCAACGTCCGGGTACTCTTTTGCAATGTCGTTTACGATCTCACGCCACAGCAGAGAGGTTTGCAGCACGTTGGCCTTATCGATAGAGGTCACTTTATTCCGGCGCTTGCGCGCGGACTCAAAGGCGATGCGGGCGATGCGCTCGATCTCGAAGCGGTGATAGATCTCGGTATCAAACGCTTTTTCATGCTGGCCGCTGCCTTCACGGCCCTTTGGCTGGCCGAAGTAGATCCCGCCGGTCAGCTCGCGCACGCAGAGAATATCGAAACCGTTGGCGGCAATGTCTGCCCGCAGCGGGCAGAAGGCTTCCAGCCCCTGGTACAGCTTCGCCGGACGCAGGTTGCTGAACAGCTTAAAGTGCTTACGCAGCGGCAGCAGCGCGCCGCGCTCTGGCTGCTGAGCCGGAGGCAGGTTTTCCCACTTCGGGCCGCCGACCGAGCCGAACAGAATGGCATCAGCCTGTTCGCAGCCGGCGACGGTCGCCTGCGGCAGTGGGTTGCCGTGGCGGTCAATTGCAATACCGCCCACGTCGTAGTGGCTGGTGGAAATGCTCAGGGAGAAACGCTGACGAATAGCTTCCAGTACCTTCAGGGCTTGCGCCATCACTTCCGGGCCAATACCGTCGCCCGGCAAAACTGCAATATGATAATTTTTAGACATCACACGGTTTCCTGGTTGTTTTCTTTTATTGCTTTACGCTGCAGCTCTTTTTCGACTTCATTGGCGCGCCAGATATTATTCAGCACGTGCACCATGGCGCGGGCAGAGGACTCCACGATATCGGTGGTCAGGCCCATGCCGTGGAAACGGCGGCCGTTATAGTTGACGACGATATCCACCTGGCCCAGGGCATCTTTACCGTGGCCCTTGGCACTCAGACCATATTTCACCAGTTCGATGTTATAGTCGGTGATGCGGTTAATCGCCTGATACACCGCGTCAACCGGGCCGTTGCCGTTAGCGGCTTCGGCTTTCACCTCCTCGCCGCAGGCCAGCTTCACCGAGGCAGTAGCGATGTCGTTGGAGCCGGACTGCACGCTGAAGTAGTCCAGGCGGAAATGCTCTGGCTCCTCCTGCTGTTTGTTGATGAAAGCCAGCGCCTCCAGATCGTAATCAAAGACCTGGCCCTTTTTATCCGCCAGCTTCAGGAAGGCGTCGTACAGGTTATCCAGGCTGTAGTCGCTCTCTTTATAGCCCATCTCATCCATGCGGTGTTTCACTGCCGCGCGGCCGGAGCGGGAGGTCAGGTTCAGCTGCACCTGGTTCAGGCCGATGGACTCCGGAGTCATGATTTCGTAGTTTTCACGGTTTTTCAGCACGCCGTCCTGGTGAATACCGGAGGAGTGAGCAAACGCGCCGGTGCCAACAATCGCCTTGTTCGCCGGGATTGGCATGTTGCAGATCTGGCTGACCACCTGGCTGGTGCGCCAGATCTCCTGGTGATTGATGCGGGTTTGCAGGTTCATGATGTCCTTGCGCACCTTAATCGCCATGATCACCTCTTCCAGCGAGCAGTTGCCGGCACGCTCGCCGATACCGTTCATCGCGCCTTCTACCTGACGTGCCCCGGCGTGTACCGCCGCGATGGCGTTGCCTACGGCGAGGCCTAAATCATCGTGGGTATGGACGGAGATAATGGCCTGATCGATGTTAGGTACGCGCTCATACAGGCCAGTAATGATATTGGCGAATTCGAAGGGCATGGTGTAGCCAACGGTATCAGGGATGTTGATGGTTTTCGCCCCGGCGTTAATCGCCGCCTCGACGACCCGCGCCAGATCGGCAATCGGGGTACGGCCCGCATCTTCACAGGAGAACTCGACGTCGTCGGTATAGTTACGTGCGCGCTTCACCATATAGACCGCGCGCTCGATCACCTCGTCCAGGGTGCTACGCAGCTTGGTCGCGATATGCATCGGCGAGGTGGCAATAAAGGTATGGATACGGAAAGCCTCGGCAACCTTCAGTGACTCTGCCGCCACGTCGATATCTTTCTCAACGCAACGCGCCAGCGCACAGACGCGGCTGTTTTTCACCTGGCGGGCAATGGTCTGGACAGACTCAAAATCGCCCGGGGAAGAGACCGGAAAGCCTACCTCCATCACGTCCACGCCCATACGTTCAAGCGCCAGTGCAATCTGCAGTTTCTCTTTGACACTCAGGCTTGCCTGTAACGCCTGTTCACCGTCGCGTAAGGTGGTATCGAAAATGGTAACGTGCTGCTGGCTCATGGTTTAGGTCCTTGTCTGTCGGAAGTCGCCTTGTGCTACGAGCATAAAAAAACCCGCGCATTGGCGCGGGTTCTCTGTTTAACCGGAAGCTGACTTAACTCTGTTTGTCGCCCACCAGTCCACCGCGCAAAGAGGATGCGTTTAGTAGTAGTAGACCGGCGATACGAACGTTGCGAATCATGCGTCAGGCTCCAGATGAAATCGATATGCTTTTAGTGGTACTGGATATGCTAAGTGATGTCAACAGCAGAGGTGGAAAAAACGATGCCGGGGGAGTCAGGGGGTTAGTTTATTGTGCTATTTAGGACAGCCTGCACAAAACATTTTCATTGGGCGATTTTCGGCTGTCTCGGCTGGTTTCCTGTTGACATATATTATTTACAAATAAATATAAATTGACATGGGATGATATTGCGCTTTATTTGCTTGATTTGTCTCGATTTAATATCTTTATAATCTCTTTTTTATATATTTCTTCACAAAAAGACCACAATCGATATTCAATTTACCAATAATTAATTAGATAACGTTAGAAAATCTTAATTTGCTTTTAAGTATATATTGCTTTGCCTATTCATGATGTCTATGTTTTTATTGCGCCCATAGCGTTCAGGTTATGCTTTGGGTAATAAAAAGCCATGCTGTGGTTGTTGCGTTTTGCATGAGGTTATCCAAAATTACCCTGTATTTTTTTTGAAATTATATGATACTGCTTTTGCTTATTTATATGCTCGGTAAATCATATTCTTCAGGATGTTTTACGCCTGCCAGCAAAAGGAGTTTAGCATGACGGTGGAGTCAAAAATGTCAGATACCAAAATTGAATATCTATCGATGCCCTACGATATAAAATCGAAGCTCCGCCAGGTCGATCTTAATTTACTGACCGTCTTTGATGCGGTTATGCAGGAGCAGAATATCACCCGGGCAGCGCGCAACCTCGGCATGTCGCAGCCCGCCGTCAGCAACGCGGTGGCCCGGTTGAAGGTGCTGTTTAATGATGACCTCTTCTCCCGCTACGGCCGTGGCATCAAGCCGACTGCCCGAGCCTATCAGCTCTTTGGCTCGGTTCACCAGGCGTTGCAGCTTATTCAAAATGAGCTTCCTGGCTCTGGCTTTGATCCACTAAAAAGCGAGCGTGTTTTCCATATTTGTATCTGTAGTCCGCTGGATACTTACCTGACATCCACTATCTATAATCGTATTGAAAAGGACGCGCCCAACATCCATTTAATCTTTAGCTCGGCGCTGGATAAAAATATTGAGCACCAGCTGCGCTACCAGGAGACCAGTTTTGTCATTGGCTATGAGGAGTTTAAACGCCCCGAATTTTCATGCCTGCCGCTTTTTAATGATGAAATGGTGTTGGTCGCCAGTAAGAAACATCCGCGAATATATAACCCCTTAACCGAGGCCGATATATATAACGAGGAGCACGCGGTCGTCTCCCTCGAACGTTACGCCTCTTTTAGCCAGACGTGGTACGACACGCCGGATAAACAGAGCCGTATTGCCTATCAGGGTATGGCGCTGGTTAGCGTGCTTAACGTGGTCTCACAAACCCATCTGGTCTGTATTGCCCCGCGCTGGTTAAGTGAAAAATTTGCCGACAGCCTCGAGCTGGAAATTATGCCGCTGCCGTTAAAACGTAATAGCCGCACCTGTTTCCTGTCATGGCACGAAGCCGCCGGTCGCGATAAGGGCCATCAATGGATGGAGGAGCTTTTAATCGACGTTTGCCGTCGCGTATAAGCAGCGAATAAAACCGGGTAGCCGCTATCCGGTTTATGCTGCAAACGGTGTAATCTGCGCTATTTTTGACTAATGTGGTTTTTATCTATGCTTTACCGGCAGGTGAAAAATGGATGAATGGCTGAACGTAGCCCGTTTCAAATGATGAAGCATCATCAGCTTTCCTTATTGTAGTTAAATCCACTAATAACTTTTTATTCACCTCCTGCTTCCTCTTTTTACCCGCTGTGACGTTAATCGTTTGCTAATTGCCTGCCCCGTCATCAGCAGTTAAGGTAACTGACAATTAACAAACGCCTGGAGGCAAGTCATGGAGATGTTGTCTGGAGCCGAGATGGTCGTCCGCTCGCTCATCGATCAGGGGGTAAAGCAGGTCTTTGGTTACCCTGGGGGAGCCGTCCTTGATATCTACGACGCTCTGCACACGGTCGGTGGCATTGAGCATGTGCTGGTCCGGCACGAGCAGGCGGCGGTCCATATGGCCGACGGGCTGGCGCGCGCCACCGGTGAAGTGGGCGTGGTGCTGGTCACCTCCGGGCCTGGCGCAACTAATGCCATTACCGGGATTGCCACCGCCTATATGGACTCAATTCCGCTTGTCGTACTCTCCGGGCAGGTTGCTACCTCGCTGATTGGCTACGACGCCTTTCAGGAGTGCGACATGGTGGGGATCTCCCGCCCGGTGGTGAAGCACAGCTTCCTGGTCAAGCAGGCGGAGGACATTCCTGGCGTCCTGAAGAAGGCTTTCTGGCTGGCCGCCAGCGGCCGTCCGGGTCCGGTGGTGGTCGATCTGCCGAAGGACATCATGAATCCGGCAAATAAGCTGCCCTATGTCTGGCCGGAGTCGGTGAGCATGCGCTCCTATAACCCCACTACCCAGGGGCATAAGGGGCAGATCAAGCGCGCGCTGCAGACGCTGATCGCCGCGAAGAAGCCGGTAGTCTACGTGGGCGGCGGAGCGATCAACGCCGCCTGCGATAAGCCACTGCGCGAGCTGGCCGAGCGGCTGAACCTGCCGGTCGTCTCGTCATTAATGGGATTGGGCGCGTTCCCGGCTACCCACCGTCAGGCGCTGGGGATGCTGGGGATGCACGGCACCTACGAAGCCAACATGACCATGCACCACTCTGACGTGATCTTTGCTGTCGGCGTACGCTTTGACGATCGCACCACCAACAACTTAATGAAGTACTGTCCGAACGCCACGGTGCTGCACATCGATATTGACCCAACCTCGATCTCGAAAACGGTGGCCGCGGACGTCCCGATCGTGGGCGATGCCCGGCTGGTGCTGGAGCAGATGCTGGAGCTGCTGGCCCAGGAGGAGAGCGTTCAGCCCCTCGATGATATCCGCGACTGGTGGCTGACGATTGATACCTGGCGCGCTCGTCAGTGTCTGAAGTACGACACCCAGAGCGAGAGCATTAAGCCGCAGGCGGTGATTGAAGCGATCTGGCGTCTCACCGATGGCGATGCCTACGTGACCTCTGACGTTGGTCAGCACCAGATGTTTGCCGCCCTCTATTATCCTTTCGATAAGCCACGACGCTGGATCAACTCTGGCGGCCTCGGCACGATGGGCTTTGGTCTGCCCGCCGCGCTGGGGGTGAAAATGGCCCTGCCGGAAGAGACGGTGGTTTGCGTAACCGGCGACGGCAGTATCCAGATGAATATTCAGGAGCTGTCGACGGCGCTGCAGTATGAGCTGCCGGTGCTGGTACTGAATCTTAACAACCGCTATCTCGGGATGGTGAAGCAGTGGCAGGATATGATCTACTCCGGTCGCCATTCGCACTCCTATATGCAATCCCTGCCGGACTTTGCCCGCCTGGCCGACGCTTACGGCCACGTGGGCATCCAAATTACCCGTCCCGATGAGCTGGAAGCGAAGCTGAGTGAGGCCCTGGCGCAGGTGAAAAATGGCCGGCTGGTGTTTGTCGACGTCACCGTCGACGGCAGTGAGCACGTGTATCCCATGCAGATCCGTGGGGGCGGCATGGATGAGATGTGGTTAAGCAAAACGGAGAGAACCTGATTATGCGCCGGATATTATCTGTGTTACTGGAGAACGAATCGGGTGCGCTGTCGCGCGTGATTGGTCTCTTCTCCCAGCGTGGCTACAACATTGAGAGCCTGACGGTAGCCCCGACCGACGATCCGACGCTTTCGCGCATGACTATTCAGACGGTAGGCGATGCCAAGGTACTGGAGCAGATCGAGAAGCAGCTGCATAAGCTGGTGGACGTGCTGCGCGTCAGCGAGCTGGGGCAGGGGGCGCACGTTGAGCGCGAGATCATGCTGGTGAAGATCCAGGCCAGTGGCTATGGGCGGGAAGAGGTGAAGCGTAACGCGGAGATCTTCCGTGGGCAGATCATTGACGTTACGCCCTCGATCTACACCGTTCAGCTTGCTGGTACCAGCGATAAGCTGGATGCTTTTCTGGCCTCAGTTCGCGACGTAGCGAAGATCGTTGAGGTCGCTCGCTCCGGGGTGGTGGGTCTGTCGCGAGGCGATAAAATCATGCGTTAGGCTGAAGGTAAAAGCAAAATGCGTGGCCCGGCAGATCCTGTCGGGCTTTTTTTTGCGAAAACAGACGGAAGGCTGAGCGAAAGCGGTTGCCGCAGTGACTATTCTGCGTTTAGATGTGAAGGAATTAAACCTATATTCCAAAAAAGGTTATGGAGTATCCTTTTTTCTTTGAGAGGCAATTGTGAAACTGGATGAAATCGCCCGGCTTGCCGGCGTCTCACGCACCACGGCAAGCTATGTAATCAACGGCAAAGCGAAGCAGTACCGCGTCAGCGATAAAACCGTTGAAAAAGTCATGGCCGTCGTGCGCGAGCACAACTACCATCCGAATGCGGTAGCCGCCGGGCTGCGGGCAGGACGCACGCGATCGATCGGCCTGGTGATTCCCGATCTGGAAAACACCAGCTATACCCGCATTGCTAACTACCTTGAGCGGCAGGCACGCCAGCGTGGCTATCAGCTCCTCATTGCCTGTTCGGAAGACCAGCCGGATAACGAGATGCGCTGCATTGAGCATCTACTGCAGCGTCAGGTGGATGCCATTATTGTATCGACGTCGCTTCCGCCGGAGCACCCCTTCTACCAGCGCTGGGCCAACGACGCTTTTCCTATCGTCGCCCTTGATCGGGCATTAGATCGGGAGCATTTCACCAGCGTGGTGGGGGCGGATCAGGACGATGCCGAGATGCTGGCGGCGGAGCTGCGCACCTTCCCGGCGGAGAACGTGCTCTATCTGGGGGCGCTCCCGGAGCTGTCGGTCAGTTTTTTACGCGAACAGGGTTTCCGCACCGCCTGGAAAGACGATCCGCGCGAGGTGAGTTTCCTCTATGCCAACAGCTACGAGCGCGAAGCCGCCGCACAGCTTTTTGATAAGTGGCTGGAGACCAACCCGATGCCGCAGGCGCTGTTCACCACCTCGTTTGCCCTGTTGCAGGGGGTGATGGATGTGACGCTGCGTCGCGACGGCCATCTGCCCGCCAATTTAGCGATTGCTACCTTTGGCGATCATGAGCTGCTGGATTTTCTGCAGTGTCCGGTGCTGGCCGTGGCCCAACGCCATCGCGACGTGGCAGAGCGCGTGCTGGAGATTGTGCTGGCCAGCCTCGACGAGCCGCGTAAGCCGAAGCCTGGCCTGAGCCGCATCCGGCGCAACCTCTACCGCCGCGGCGTGCTAAACCGCATCTGATTTTATCTAAAGGCAGCGAACGCTGCCTTTTCCTTTTAGCGCTCCCTTTTATATGAAAGCCATTCGCGTATTAATGTAAATTAACGTTCGGATTAATCCTTAAAATCCGTAGGCCGCTATTTTTTAAATTCCGGCTTATTCTAAAAAAACCTTTCTTTAGGGGAGAAGGAGGTAACGGCGCGTTAATTTTGTATTGTTTTGTTACATCTAAGGAAGAGTCGCTGAATTAATGACCTTTTTCTTAGTATGCCAATTCAGTTCCTCTCTCAATGACCATGCTTCCCTCCTTTCACCTGCAACTGACGCTGTTAACCATTGACAATATGGCTTAAAATGCTGCCCGCGTCGCAAACTGACACTTTATATTTAATCCGTATCGTGGCCGAGGTCTTTAAGTGGTGCATGCGGAGCCATTATTTTTTTTGCAAATATTCATGACGTTAATTTGCCGCGCATGTTGAGCACATTTTGTGCGGGCCTGCTGTTCACAATTAATCATGGTTGTTTCGGACCCGTTGGCCTCAGTGCTGGCTTGACAAGCTTTTCCTCCGCTCCGTACACTCCCTCGGTGGGGATTTGTGGGATAAAGTGGTGAAAGGTCGATTTTGAGGTGAAACTGGCATGTTCCGTGGGGCAACGTTAGTCAATCTCGACAGTAAAGGCCGGCTATCCGTGCCTGTTCGCTACCGGGAACAACTTGTCGAGCATGCTGCCGGTCAGATGGTCTGTACCATTGACATTCATCACGCCTGTCTGCTGCTTTACCCCCTCCCGGAATGGGAAATTATTGAGCAAAAATTATCGCGTCTGTCGAGCATGAATCCCGCAGAGCGACGCGTACAGCGTTTACTGCTGGGACATGCCAGTGAATGTCAGATGGATAGCGCGGGGCGCCTATTGATTGCTCCCGTTTTACGGCACCATGCCGGACTGAACAAAGAAGTGATGCTGGTCGGGCAGTTTAACAAGTTTGAGCTGTGGGATGAAACGACCTGGTATCAACGGGTCAAGGAAGATATCGACGCTGAGCAGTCAGGCTCTGAACCACTTTCAGAGCGATTGCAGGATTTGTCTCTATAACGATGATGGAAAATTTTAAACACACAACGGTACTGCTGGATGAGGCTGTTAACGGCCTGAATATTCGTCCTGACGGTATCTACATAGATGGAACTTTTGGTCGCGGTGGCCATTCGCGTCTGATCCTCTCCCAGCTGGGGGCGGAGGGGCGACTGCTGGCAATCGATCGCGATCCTGAGGCGATTGCTATCGCCAAAACCATTGACGACCCACGCTTCACCATTGTGCACGGGCCTTTTTCTGCGCTGGCGGATTACGTTCGCGAGCGCGATCTCGTCGGCAAGATCGACGGTATCCTGCTCGATCTTGGCGTCTCCTCACCGCAGCTTGACGATCCTGAACGTGGCTTCTCCTTTATGCGCGACGGTCCGCTGGATATGCGCATGGATCCCACCCGCGGCCAGTCTGCCGCCGAATGGTTACAAACCGCTGACGAAGCTGATATCGCCTGGGTGATTAAAACCTTCGGCGAAGAGCGTTTTGGCAAACGTATTGCCCGCGCCATCGTCGAGCGTAACCGCATCGAGCCGATGACCCGCACTAAAGAGCTGGCCTCGGTGATTGCTGCTGCAATGCCGGTGAAGGATAAGCATAAACATCCCGCGACCCGTACCTTCCAGGCGGTGCGTATCTGGGTGAACAGTGAGCTGGAGGAGATAGAGCAGGCGCTAAAAAACTCGCTCGACGTGCTGGCCCCGGGGGGAAGGCTGTCGATCATCAGTTTCCACTCGCTGGAGGATCGCATTGTGAAACGCTTTATGCGTGAGCAGAGCCGGGGTCCACAGGTACCAGCCGGGTTACCGATGACCGAAGCCCAGCTCAATAAGCTGGGCGGCCGTTATCTGCGAGCGCTAGGCAAGTTGATGCCGGGCGAAGAAGAGGTAGCAGAGAATCCACGCGCCCGTAGTTCAGTGCTGCGTATCGCAGAGAGGACGAACGCATGATCGGCAGAGTGGCAGAGACCTTTAGCAAAGTAAAAGGGTCGTTAGGAAACACCGAGCGCCATGCTTTGCCTGGCGTGATCGCGGACGATCTCTTGCGCTTTGGGAAACTGCCACTCTGCCTGTTCATCTGCATCATTGTGACGGCGGTGACGGTGGTGACCACAGCACACCATACCCGTCTGTTGACGGCGCAGCGTGAACAGTTAGTGCTGGAGCGCGACGCGCTCGATATTGAGTGGCGCAACCTGATCCTTGAAGAGAACGCCCTCGGCGATCACAGCCGCGTGGAGCGGATCGCCACCGATAAGCTGCAGCTGCAGCATGTTGATCCTTCACAAGAAAATATCGTAGTACAAAAATAAGGACTTACGCGACGCATGAAAGCAGCGGTGAAGACGCTTAAACCAAAACGTCAGGAAGAGCAGGCCAACTTTGTGAGTTGGCGTTTTGCGTTGCTTTGCGGATGTATTTTACTGGCGCTGGCGTTTCTGCTGGGGCGCGTCGCATGGTTACAGGTTATTAACCCGGATATGCTGGTGCGCCAGGGCGATCTGCGCTCGCTGCGCGTGCAGGAGGTCTCTACCTCGCGCGGCCTGATCACCGACCGCTCCGGCCGTCCACTGGCGGTGAGCGTGCCGGTGAAGGCAATCTGGGCGGATCCGAAAGAGCTGCATGACGCCGGCGGTATTACGCTCGACAACCGCTGGAAAGCGCTGGCGGATGCGCTGCATCTGCCGCTCGATCAGCTGGCTTCCCGCGTGAATGCTAACCCGAAAGGCCGCTTTATCTACCTGGCGCGTCAGGTAAACCCGGACATCGGCGACTACATTAAAAAACTGAAGCTGCCCGGCATTCATCTTCGCGAAGAGTCGCGTCGCTATTACCCCTCCGGCGAAGTCACCGCTCACCTCATTGGCTTTACCAACGTTGATAGCCAGGGCATTGAAGGCGTTGAGAAGAGCTTCGATAAGTGGCTCACCGGCCAGCCCGGCGAGCGTATCGTGCGTAAAGACCGCTATGGCCGGGTGATTGAGGATATCTCCTCCACTGACAGCCAGGCGGCGCATAACCTCGCTCTGAGCATCGACGAGCGCCTTCAGGCGCTGGTCTACCGCGAGCTGAACAATGCCGTAGCCTTTAACAAGGCAGAGTCCGGCAGCGCCGTGCTGGTAGATGTTAACACCGGCGAAGTGCTGGCGATGGCCAACAGCCCCTCCTATAACCCGAACAACCTCAGCGGTACGCAGAAAGACGTGATGCGTAACCGTACCATTACCGACGTGTTCGAGCCTGGCTCTACCGTGAAGCCGATGGTAGTGATGACCGCCCTGCAGCGCGGCGTGGTCAGAGAGAACACCGTCTTAAATACCGTGCCATACCGTATTAACGGCCACGAGATCAAAGACGTGGCGCGCTACAGCGAATTGACCCTGACCGGGGTACTACAGAAGTCGAGTAACGTCGGTGTTTCAAAGCTGGCGTTAGCGATGCCCTCCTCAGCGCTGGTAGAGACTTACTCGCGTTTTGGACTGGGAAAAGCGACCAATTTGGGGTTGGTCGGAGAACGCAGTGGCTTATATCCTCAAAAACAACGGTGGTCTGACATAGAGAGGGCCACCTTCTCTTTCGGCTACGG
>JBCNNW010000033.1:0-38063 GCA_039594205.1 Pseudescherichia sp.
AGAGGCCGGAACCTGAGCGGGGCCGGTGAGCGCCGCGCCGCTGTTCATGGCAAGCGAGTCAGCCAGCAGGCGGTACTCGCTGTCACCCGCCCAGCTCAGCAGGAGGGAAGGCAGGGACTGGGCGGTGCTGAACATCTGTGCCAGGGCGCTGTCGGCGATGCCGTTCTGCGTCAGGCGGGCCTGGTTGATGATGCCGGAGAGGGTACTCACCGCCTGCTCCCGGTCCGCATCGGTAGCAAAGGTAATATCGGCCGCGTCGATATCGGCGCTGACCATAGCGGTAATGGTGTCGTAGTCGGTGGCCGCAGCCAGTACCAGCCCTTCATCGTCCACCAGATCGGGGAATATTGTCAGCCAGCCGCTGGCATCTGAGCCTGCCGGAAGCGGAACAGCGGCAAAGCTCTGCCCGCTCAGCAGGGCAGCAGGCAGCTGCTGCTTGATGCCGTTAACGAAATTCACCGTGGCAGAGGTCGCCACCAGCGCATCCGTCTCCGGCTGCAGCGCAAGGTAGTTTTTCACCCACGACAGCTTGTGGTCCGCCGCCCAGACCGCTGCCGCCTCCAGCGCCATCAGCAGGTCGAGGATATCCCCGTCGGTGGGCTGGCCGTCAGTGAGCGCGGAGAGCTGCGGCACACCCGCCAGTGCGGTCCAGGCCGTATCGTCTTCCCCCGCCAGACTCAGCAGCGCCGCCCCGTCAGCAAAGGCGAGGCCCAGCCAGCGCGGCACCATCACCAGCCGGTAGAGCGCCGACACCACTGCCAGCGTCAGCGGCAGGGTCTTCGACTTAGCATCGCCCTGCTCTGCCGCCACCCTGTCTGCCAGCACCCGGAACTGTGCCTGGGTGATATCCAGCCCGGCGCATATCTGCCGTACCGTGCGGGCGCTGTCGCCGGTCAGGTCGGTGTAGCTGAAATCTGCCCCGGTGATGGCAAACGGCGCGTCAAACAGCGACGGGGAGTTAAACACCTGGTCAAAGAACGGCACCGCAGGTGAGATGGCGTAGGGGGTGATGACGTCCAGCACGGCGGCAAACTCAAAGGCGCTGATGCCGTACTTCTGTTGCCAGTGGCGGAACACGCCAAGCGCGCGCAGGGCGTGGGCATTGAGGGAATAATCGGTATTATTCTCGCCCTGAGCATGAATGCAGGCGCTGAGCAGCAGGTCGGTCTCCTCGTAGCTCAGGCCCAGCCAGCGCTGCAGGCGCACCATCCGGTTGATACGGTCCATGCGGGCATCGGAGAGGTTATTTATCTTTCTTGATAAAACAAGGTTTTCAAAATTACAGTTTTCTGCATAGTCAGATAGCTCTGCAATTTGTGCCACCGGAACAGTAGAGTTAATTATATTAGTGATATCATCCTTGGTCAGGTACCGATTCCAGATAGTGATATCATCGTAGCTTGCCTGGCATGTACAATCTGGATATGCCTGGTAGTACATTTCATCAGGATTGCCATTAAACCATAAAGAGTTCGCATCTGAACTAAGCGATGTCATTTTGGAAACGTCGAAATCAACACCCCAGGTGCCCTGATAGAAAGTTATTTTTTTGTCAGAGGCTGAGTAGGCGAGGGCAAAATATTGCCACTCATCAAATTTAAGGTGCGAATAAGAACTATTATTATTCAGACTATGCTCACCGTCTGAAATATTCAATTGCATTACCTTGCCATTATAGGTACTTACTGAAAGTACTATGCCAGGGGCCTTTAGGCTACTTCCTGTTATATTGCAAACCAATAGTGCATTAAGCGGAATGTCTGAAGAGAGTTTAAGCCAGAATCCCAGCGTGACGTCCTCGGACATATTCTGGAAAATATCGTATGGGAAAAAGGCACTCTGTCCTTTTGTCGAGTCAAATAATATACCCTCGCCAAATGCGCCGGTAACGCTTTCGGCTCCATAAAAGAATCTAAGTGAATCATCCCCTTTATCAATATTATCAAAACCTATCGGCGGCGTGACATTGTTATTGATTAATGTTGCACCATAACAAGCAGATGAGGCAGCGTATTGTGCATCCTCAACATTCTCTGAAACAACGACACAGCTCCCGCCAGCATCCCCTGCGATCAGCTCCTCCACCTGCGGCACGGTAATACCCAGCTGGTAAGTAAACATATCGAAATCTTCAAATGGCGTATAATCCGTCGTCTCCAGCCCAAGGTTGGTTTTATAGAAGCTTGTCAGGTCGGACGCAGTGCTGTTATCTGGCTCAATCACCAGCGTCTGCTGCTCCGGAGCCAGTCTGCTTGCCAGCTCGGTGCTGCTGTTACTGCGTTCCCCGCACCAGGAATCAGTCAGGAACCACGGCCAGTCGGTGGCGGTCTGGCTGATAATCTCTTCCAGCGGCACAACGGCATTCTGCAAAGAGAGTTCCACCTGGTCGTGAGGGAAGTGGTACGGCAGCAGAGTGGGATAACGGGTCCCGGCCAGCGTCTCATCCACGCTCTGCCCATCCTGCAGGACGGTAGCGATGCTGCTCTCCAGGATCTCATTGACCAGTTGCAGAGTTGGGATCTGCTGGTTAATCGCATCGTTGTCGACGGTCAGGGCTGCGAGATCCGGGCGGCGCTCCGCCAGGGTCAGCACTTTATCAGCAGTGCTGCTGGCCTGGATCTCCTGCTCGAAGTTTAATGCCTGTTGATAAAGCCAGGTCAGATAGCTGACCGGGGAGTCTACGGCCTCAGGCGCGCTGGACTGGCAGTAGGCCTGCCAGTTTTCGGCAAACTGGTTCTGCCACGTCGGGCCATTCTGGACAAGTCCCTGGACGTTACCTTGAGACGTACCGCTAAGCGCTTGCTGGCCGCTAAGCGTCTGCGACAAACCCTGGCGGATGTCTCGGGTAAGCTGCTTTTCCCGGAACAGGCGGCGGATATGCTGGGCCTGCCCGAGTGCCAGATCCCAGGCTTTGCCGCCGCGCAGGCCAAGCCACGCCATATTAGCGGCAATAAACTGCTTGCGGGAGGTGCGGGCAACGTCAAAAACAGATCGATAGTTATTTTCAGCAAAGCTTCCGGGAGAGACCTTCAATGCGGTCTCCACCTGGGCAAGCGCAGGGCTAACAGAGAGAGTCATAATATAGCTCCAGTGAGTGTTCTGTAGAGATGAAGATGAGATGAGTTATTCGATAAGAATCACCTCATGCTAATAAACTTATTGTTTATATAGTTCTCGCCTTAAGAAAACGCATTACAGCCAGTTTTTACAAAAAAAATAAAACATGCAATGTTCAATAAATAATAATGTAAATAACCCTTAAGAAACAGCGACATATGTGATATCCATTTTTTATGCAGTGGGATCTATAAATAGGTTTACCGGTGGCAGAGACTAGCTGGAAGCATTAAAAATAATGAGCGCTATATAAATTAAAGATTACAAACATCCGTTTATAAAATGCACATTACTGCATTTATTTTCATGCAGTATTGTCTGACTGGTTTATTTATTTGGATATATAATTTTTGTTTAATAATGAGATTTAATGTTTACGCAGGGAAAATGTCTTTTAAAAGACAGGCAGGGATGCGAAATTAGACGCCTCCGAGGTAGGCTTTTCGCACGTCGGGGTCCGCCAGCAGCTCTGCGCCGCTGCCGCTGAGGCGGATCTCACCGTTGACCATCACGTAAGCACGGTCAGAGAGCTTCAGGGCGTGGTTGGCGTTCTGCTCCACCAGGAACAGCGTCATTCCCCCCTGGGTCAGCTCACGCAGGATCTGGAAAATCTGCTTTACCACCAGCGGGGCGAGTCCGAGGCTGGGTTCATCCAGCAGCAGCAGCCGTGGACGACTCATCAGCGCCCGGGCGATAGCCAGCATCTGCTGCTCACCGCCGGAAAGGGTCATTGCCCGCTGTCTACGCCGCTCTTCAAGCAACGGAAAGATCTCGTACATCCGCGCCCTGTCCTCTTTCTGGTAGCGATCGCCTGTCGGGATGGTCCCCATCAACAGGTTCTCCTCTACCGTCATGTCGGGAAAGATGCGCCGCCCCTCCGGGGCCTGGGCGATGCCGTTGCTGGCGATAAAGTGGGTGGATTTATGGCTAATATTCTCTCCACGATAGCGTATCTCCCCGCTGGCGATGCGCGGCTGACCAAAGACCGACATCAGCAGCGTCGACTTGCCCGCGCCGTTAGCGCCAATCAGCGAGACGGTTTCGCCCTCGTTTATCGTCAACGAGACGCTCTTCAACGCCTGAACTGGGCCGTAGAAAACGTCGACCCGGTGAAACTCAAGCAGCGGCTGGCTCATCGTTCTATCGCCTCTTCGTCGGTACCGAGATAAGCAGCTATTACGCTGGCGTCGGTCTGAATCGCTTCTGGCGTGCCGCGCGCGATAACGTTGCCGTGGTCGAGGACAATCACCCAGTCGGCAATCGCCATCACCATCCCCATGTCGTGTTCGATCAGCAGCACCGTCACCCCATGCTGCTCGCGAAGCGTGCGTACAATCCGGCTCAGGGCATGGGTCTCGACGGGGTTCAGCCCCGCCGCAGGCTCATCCAGGCAGATCATCTCCGGCCCGGTGCACATAGCGCGAGCGATCTCCAGCCGACGCTGCTGGCCGTAGGAGAGCGTTCCGGCCAGCCGGTTGGCGCACTCTACCATCTCAACCACCTCCAGCCAGTAGAAGGCCCGGTCGAGAGCCTGATTCTCGGCCCGGCGGTAGCCAGGCGTATTGAGGATCCCGGCAATCAGGTTGCGGTTAGCCTGCATGTGCTGGGCCACCAGCAGATTCTCCACCACCGACATCTCACGAAACAGGCGGATATTCTGGAAGGTGCGCGCCAGCCCGGCATGGTTAACCAGATGAGTACCGCCAAACATCTTGTACCAGAGACGGGAGCCTAAACGCCGTGGATGAAGAACATCGCCCGGCAACAGTTTCTGACCCAGCACCTGCACAACGTCGGTTGTCCGCGCTCGCGTCTGCAGCAGGATCGAACCGCCGGAAGCCTGATAAAAACCGGTCAGGCAGTTGAAGACCGTGGTTTTCCCCGCGCCGTTGGGACCGATGAGGGCCGTGATCGAGCCGCGCTGTACCTCCAGGCTGACGTCGTTGAGGGCTTTAATCCCACCGAAGCGCATCATCAGATTTTCTACACGCAGGATGGCATCGCTCATGGCGCAACGCCTTTACGCACGGCAAACCCGGCCCGGCTGGTGCGTACAAGGCCGCGTGGCCGCCAGATCATCATCAGCACCATCAGTACGCCAAACAGCAGCACCCGGTACTCGGCGAAGTCCCGCAGCAGCTCCGGGGCGACGGTGAGAATAAACGCTGCCAGCACGACTCCCAGCGTCGATCCCATCCCGCCCAGTACTACGATGGCAAGAATGAGCGCCGACTCAAAAAAGGTAAACGAGGTAGGGTTAACAAAGCCCTGATAGGTGGCAAAGAAGACGCCGGCAAGCCCGGCGGTGGAGGCGCCGAGCATAAACGCCGACAGCTTAACCAGCACGTGGTTTAAGCCCAGCGATCGACAGGCGACCTCATCCTCACGCAGCGCCTCCCAGGCACGACCGATAGGCATGGTCGTCAGCCGGTGCTTAATAAACAGCACCAGTACCACCACCAGAATCAGCACTGAATAGATAAAGATAAATTTAAGATTAGGGTTATAGGTAATTCCAAAAAATTCATGAAAGGGGACGCCGCCGTCTCGCGCCCGACGGCCAAACTCCAGGCCTAAAAAAGTGGGTGCGGGGACAGAGATACCGTTTGGCCCACCGGTAAAGCTTACCCAGTTGTTGAGCACCAGGCGGATAATCTCCCCAAAGCCGAGGGTGACAATCGCCAGATAGTCGCCGTGCATCCGCAGCACCGGGAAACCCAGCAGCGCCCCGGCCAGCGCAGCGATAATCGCTCCAAGAGGCAGCATTACCCAAAACCCCAGGCCGAGATACTGATACCCCAGCGCCAGGCCATAGGCACCGATGGCGTAGAAGGCGACGTAACCGAGATCTAACAGGCCCGCCAGACCCACCACGATATTGAGTCCCAGCCCGAGCAGAACGTAGATCAGGCCAAGGATCGCCACGGTCAGAAGGTATTTACTGGCGACAAAGGGAAAGAGCATCGCCAGCACCAGCAGCAGCGGCACAATCCAGCGCAGGCGGGAGAGGTGATCAGGAGAGCGAACAAACACCCCGTCGTTAGCGCTCTCGAAGCGGCGGGTAAAGTGTCGCCCGCGCGTCGTTTGCAGCGCCAGGCTTAGCAGCAAGCGTCCAGCCATGACGATTCCCACCAGCATTGCGACGCGGCCCGGGGCCAGATTAAAGCTGTAGCCTTTAAGCACCACGCCAACAATGGGTCCAAATACGATCAGCGCGCACAGCCCGGCAAGCAGGGTATCCCGCAGGCACTGTCTGAGATCCCACTGAGGCTTTATCGCCGCATCCGTCATGCTCGCGCTCCTCATACCTTCGCCACCACCGGGCGGCCCAGCAGCCCCTGCGGACGAAAAATCAAAATGGCCACCAGCAGCGCAAAGGAGAAGACGTCCTTATAGTCGGAGTTGACCAGCCCGGCGAACTGCGCTTCGGCCACCCCCAGCAGCAGGCCGCCCAGCATCGCGCCGGGCAGCGATCCGATGCCGCCAAGCACCGCAGCGGTAAAAGCTTTAATACCGATGATAAAACCGATATAGAAATCAAAGGTGCCGTAGTTCATGGTCACCAGCACCCCGGCCAGTCCCGCCATCGCTGCGCCCATCACAAATACCAGCGAGATCACCCGGTCGGTGTTGATGCCGAGGATCGACGCCATCCGCCGATCCTGCTGCGTGGCGCGGCAGATGCGCCCCAGTCGGGTAAACTGGATAATCCATGTCAGCAGCAGCATCCCCGCCAGCGCCGCCAGCAGAATGAAAATTTTAGTCCAGGTGATCTGCACGATGCCGTCGCCAACGTCCAGACGCAGCACGCCGGTCAGCAGAGTTGGGATCCCCTGCTGATTGGGTCCCTGAGCGATCTGGACATAGTTTTGCAGGATCAGCGACATGCCAATTGCCGAGATCAGCGGCGCAAGGCGCGTGGAGTTGCGCAGAGGCCGGTAGGCGATACGCTCAATGGTCCAGCCGTAGACGCCGGTAACCACCACGGTGAAGATCAGGGTGCCAAAGATCAGCAGCGGGAAGGAGTGCAGGCCAAACCACGACAGCAGCCCGAGGCCGATGGCGCAGAGATAGGCCGAGATCATATAGACCTCACCGTGGGCAAAGTTGATCATCCCGATGATGCCGTACACCATGGTGTAGCCGATGGCAATCAGGCCATACACCGCGCCCAGCGTCAGGCCGTTGATAAGCTGCTGCAAGAAGAATGCATCCATAGTGAACGCCCTCGCCCCGGTAGGTGGGATTACAGCTGGTGATATTTGCCCTTGTCATCCCACTGATAGACGACGTAGTCAGAGACTTTAAGATCGCCTTTTCCATCCCAGGCTTTCGGTCCCATCACCGTCTCCACGCTGTTGGATTTCAGCCAGCCGCTGGCTTTCTCGTTATCTTTGCCGACGGCGTTATAGGCGGCGGCAATGGCCTGGATAGAGGCATAGGCGTAGAGGGTATAACCCTCCGGCTCAAAGCCACCGGCGCGGAACTTCTCAATGACCGCCTTGCCTGCCGGGATGGTGCGTGGATCCTGCCCAAAGGTCATCAGCACGCCGTTGGTAAACTGTGGCCCGCCTGCTGCCGTTACCAGCTCCTCGGTAACCACACAGTCGCCGGAGAAGAATTTGGCCTCTACCCCCTGCTCGCGCATCTGGCGCACCAGAGGCCCGGCCTCGGGATGGCAGCCGCCGAAGTAGACCACGTCAGGCTTCAGCGCGTTGATTTTGGTGACCAGGGCGTTAAAATCTTTTTCGCCCCGGGATAGCCCCTCATAGATCACCTCTTTGGTTCCGCGCTTCGCCAGCGCGGCGCGCATCGCGTCCGCCAGCCCCTGGCCATAGGTGTCTTTATCGTGGATCACCGCGACCCTCTTCGCCTTCAGCACGTCGAGAATATAGTTTGCCGCCACCACGCCCTGCTGGTCGTCGCGGCCGCACATGCGGAACATACTCTGCATGCCCCGCTCGGTAATTTGCGGATTGGTAGAGCCGGGAGTGATGGTCAGTACGCCCGCTTCGTCATAGACCTCGGACGAGGGCATGGTTGAGGAGGAGCAGAAGTGGCCCACGACGGCGGAGACTTTTTCTTCGTCTACCAGCCGGTTGGCCACCGCCACCGCCTGCTTGGGTTCGCAGGCGTCATCTCCCTGCACCAGCACGATCTTCTCGCCCTTGATGCCGCCGGCGGCATTAATATCCGCCGCTGCCTGGGTCGCCCCCTTCCAGTACTGCGCCCCATAGGTTGCGTTGGGACCGGTAAACGGCCCAGCCACGCCGATAGTGACATCCGCCTGCGCATAAAACGCAGCACCTAAGCAGCTCAGCAGAGCAAGCGGTAACGTAAGCGTTTTGATAGACATGTGTTAATCCTCAGCACGGTTCAGAACCCGACGCCAGCGGCGGCGTGGAAGAGGTCGCCATCACATGGCTGGCTGGGCTACGCGGTGTCCGGACCGTCCAGAATCTTAAACATAGCTGCGGGAAAGTGAGGCTGCGCACCCCGCTTGCACAAATTTGCAGCGGAGATCACTGAGTTGAGCGATTTTACCGCTGCGCAAAAAAACGCGCCCCGGCAGAGTTAGCCATGCCGGGGCGCGTTTAGCGAGGGTCAGCCAGGGGATCAGGCGGTTTTGGCCCGGCTGGCGATAATGCTCTCCGCCACGTTACGCGGCGCTTCCGCGTAGTGGTGGAACTCCATGCTGTAAGTGGCACGTCCCTGAGACATGGAACGCAGGGTGGTGGAGTAGCCAAACATCTCCGCCAGCGGCACGTCGGCGCGGATGATCTGGCTTCCCAGCCGCTCGTCCATCCCCTGCACCATGCCGCGACGGGATGAGAGATCCCCCATCACGTTACCGGCATACTCCTCTGGCGTCTCCACCTCAACGTGCATAATCGGCTCAAGGATCGCCGGATCGGCACGTTTCGCCCCCTCTTTAAAGCCAAAAATCGCCGCCATGCGGAAAGCCAGCTCCGAGGAGTCAACGTCGTGATAAGAGCCGAAGGTTAGCGTCGCCTTGATATCGACCACCGGATAGCCCGCCAGCACGCCGTTGTTAATCGCCTCCCGCAGGCCTTTCTCCACTGAAGGAATAAATTCGCGGGGTACAACCCCACCTTTGGTGGCATCCTCGAAGATAAATCCTTTGCCCCCCTCCAGCGGCTCCAGCGTCAGCACGACATGGCCGTACTGCCCTTTACCGCCGGACTGGCGGACAAATTTGCCTTCGATATCCTTCACTGTCTTGCGGATCGTCTCCCGGTAGGTCACCTGCGGACGACCAATGTTGGCCTCTACGCCAAACTCTCGCCGCATGCGGTCGACGATGATCTCCAGATGCAGCTCACCCATGCCGGAGATAATAGTCTGCCCCGACTCCTCGTCGGTATGCAGATGAAACGAGGGATCCTCTGCCGCCAGCCGCTGCAGAGCAATGCCCATCTTCTCCTGATCCGCCCTGGTCCTTGGCTCAATGGCGAGGGAGATCACCGGATCGGGAAACTCCATGCGTTCAAGGGTGATCACCGCCTCCGGGGCGCACAGGGTGTCGCCGGTGGTGACATCCTTCAGGCCGACGCAGGCGGCGATGTCCCCGGCCCGCAGCTCGTCCACCTCGTGGCGATCGTTGGCGTGCATCAGCACAATGCGCCCGATGCGCTCCTTCTTGCCCTTAACCGGGTTCCAGACCGCATCGCCTTTTTTCAGCACGCCGGAGTAGACGCGGATAAAGGTGAGCTGGCCCACGTAGGGGTCGGTCATCAGCTTGAAGGCCAGAGCGGAGAACGGCTCACGATCGTCCGGATGGCGCTCGGCGGTTGCGCCCTTCTCATCCACACCTTTAATAGCCGGAATATCCAGCGGGGATGGCATCAGCTCCACCACGGCGTCAAGCACGCGCTGTACGCCTTTGTTTTTAAAGGCACTGCCGCATAGCACGGGCTGGATCTCCCCGGCCACGGTGCGGGCGCGCAGGCCGCTGATAATCTCCGCCTCCTCCAGATCGCCGGTTTCCAGATACTTATCCATTAACTCGTCACTGGCTTCCGCCGCTGCGGAGAGCATTTTTTCACGCCACGCTTTTGCCGTGGCCAGCAGCTCGTCCGGCACCGGCGCATAGCTGAACGCCATCCCCTGGGTGGCGTCGTCCCAGATGATCTCCCGCATCTTGATCAGATCCACCACGCCGGTGAAGTGCTCTTCCGCCCCGATAGGGATCACAATCGGTACCGGATTTGCCTTCAGGCGGTCAATCATCATCTGCACCACGCGGAAGAAATCCGCACCGGGCCGGTCCATCTTGTTAACGAACGCCAGCCGGGGCACATGATACTTGTTGGCCTGCCGCCAGACGGTCTCCGACTGGGGCTGCACGCCGCCCACCGAGTCGTAGACCATTACCGCGCCGTCCAGCACGCGCATGGAGCGCTCAACCTCAATGGTGAAGTCGACGTGGCCGGGGGTATCGATGATATTGATCCGGTGCGGCTCAAAGCCCCGATCCATGCCGGGCCAGAAGCAGCTCACGGCGGCGGAGGTAATAGTAATGCCGCGCTCCTGCTCCTGCGCCATCCAGTCTGTCGTCGCTGCGCCATCGTGAACTTCACCCAATTTATGGCTCATGCCGGTGTAAAACAGGATCCGTTCAGTGGTGGTGGTTTTGCCGGCATCAATGTGGGCAGAAATACCAATGTTGCGATAGCGTTCGAGGGGGATGGGTCGGGGCATGATGCGTCCTTAGTCAGGTTGACTGTTAGCGGCCAGTGCGGCCATTCGGGTTTAACGTCCTCATCATAGTCCAACTGTACGAGTATATTCGAACTATTTTAGCTATAGTTATGGTTGATAATCTTGCCGCCGCTGCCGCATGGCACTCGCCGCTGGGTTTAGGTATAGTATGGGCCAGCCAGCGAGCTGGTCACTATTTGTGCTTATTGACACAGGAACACTATGATTGCCAGCCATCCCGAACGGGCAAAAATCCGCCTCGAAAATGTCCTTTTTGCGCTGGGAAATCCGCTGCGCCTGGAGATAGTCAGAACCCTGGCGGATGAGGGAGAGCAGGCCTGCGGGTCGCTGCGCAAGGACGTAGCCAAATCGACCATGACCCACCACTGGCGCGTCCTGCGCGACAGCGGCGTGATCTGGCAGCGCCCGCAGGGGCGGGAGAACCTCATCTCGCTGCGCCGGGACGATCTCGACGCCCGCTTTCCCGGATTGATGGATATCCTGCTCAACGCTATTCACGCCGAGCAGTAGTTCGCTGCGGTTACGCCCCTGGCAGGCTGATATTGCTCGCCGCCAGGGTCCCCATCTCGCTGTAGATGGCGCAGGCGGCGTCTACCAGCTGCATCGCCAGCGCCGCGCCGCTCCCCTCGCCCAGACGCATCCCCATATTGAGATACGGCTCAAGTCCGAGATGGGCAAGCGCGATCTTCGCCCCTTTTTCGGCAGAGAGGTGGGACGGGATCAGGTAGGGTTTAACGCCGGGCGCGATGCGGCAGGCCGCCAGCGCCGAGGCGTAGGAGAGAAAACCATCCAGCACCACCGGAAGCCCGCAGGAGGCCGCTCCCAGCATAATGCCAGTCATGCCCAGCAGATCGAAACCGCCCACCTTCGCCAGCACGTCCACGCCGTCCTGCGGGTTGGGCTGGTTGATGGCGATGGCGCGGGCTACCACCTCCGCCTTATGCTGAAGCTGCGAAACCGGCAGATTGGCACCGATGCCTACCACCTCACCGGGCGCAGCACCGGTCAGAGCGCTGACCATGGCTGCCGCCGGGGTGGTATTTGCCATCCCTAACTCGCCGACGCCGAACAGCGTGACGCCCTCCGCCGCGCGCTCCCGGGTATAACGGATAGTTTCCAGCAGCAGCTCCTCGGCCTGGATCCGGCTCATGGCCGGCCCGACGGCGATATTGCCGCTGCCGCGGGCAACTTTCATGTTGACCAGACCGGGGATCGGATCGCTGTCGATGCCGACGTCAATGACTTCTACCCCAGCGTTAGCCTGCGCCGCCAGCACGCAGACGCCGGTGTTGCGCTGGATCATGTTAGCGGCCTGGATGGCGGTAACCACGCGCGGCGATACCGTGACCCCTTCGTGCCAGACGCCGTGATCGGCGCACATCACTATAATTACCTTGCGCTTCACCCGGGGCTGCCCCTGCAGGCCAGGCATTCCTGCCAGCTGTACCGCCAGCGTCTCCAGCCGCCCCAGGCTGCCCACGGGCTTGAGTAATCCATTCAGGTAGTGCTGCACGCGCTCCATTGCCGCACGGTCAGGCGGCGTTATCTCTGCCAATAACGAGGTCAGGCTTTGCATCGTTTGTCTCCAGGGTTAGCCGCGCCGCCTACAGCAGCGCCAGCAGGAATACCAGCTCGCCCAGCTCGATGGCTGCGCCGATCGTATCGCCGGTCTGTCCGCCAAGGGTGCGTCTGAGCAGTTGACCGAGCACAAAAATGAGTGCCATCGTCACCGTCATCGCCAGCAGACCATGCCCACCAAGCAGCGACAGCGCCAGAATGGCGGCGGCGGCAAGGGTAACAGCCGCCTGCGCCAGGCTCACTTTGCCAATAAAGATATTGCCCAGCCCCTCTTCCCGGGCATAACGCTGGCCATACATCAGCAGAACCGCCGTACCGCGCCCGACGGCGCAGGCCGCCCCAAGCGTGGCCATCATCGGCAGATCGCGCAGCGCCAGCTCGCTGATAACCAGCACCTTCGCCAGCAGGACAAAGATCAGCCCCAGCCCACCGTGGGTACCCAGGCGGCTGTCGCGCATGATCGCCAGCATTCGCTCCCGGCTGCGGGCAGAGAAGACCCCGTCGCAGGTGTCCGCCAGCCCATCCAGGTGAAAGCCGCCGGTAAGCAGGGCCAGCGCCAGCACGGCAAACAGCGCGGCCAGCGGAATACCGAAAATGCCCTGCAGGCCGACAAAAACCAGCCCGCTCAGCACGCCAAGCAGCAGGCCAATCACCGGAAAGCAGATGATGCCCCGGCCGTAGTGCTCAAACGCGGTTCCCTGCGTCCAGCGGGCGGGCACCGGCAGGCGGGTAATAAACGCCAGCATGGCAAAGAAAAGCGAATTCATTTGATTTTGACTCCGATACCGGACACCACCAGCCAGACCTCATCCGCCACCTGGGCAAGGCGCTGGTTAACGCGCCCGGCAATGTCGCGAAAATGGCGCGCCAGGCGATTTTCCGGCACGATCCCCATCCCCACCTCATTGGTTACCAGCACCACTGGCGACGGACAGCGCTGGCACGCCGCAATCAGCTGGTCAATCTGCTGATGAACGCCCGCCTCCAGCGTTGCATAGTCCCAGCCGTCGGGATCCCGCTCTCCCCCCTGCGCAAAAAGCAGGTTGGTCACCAGGGTCGTAACGCACTCCAGCAGGATTGCCTCCTCAGGGGCGTTATCCGGGGTGATGAGGGTCGCCAGATCCTGCCAGCGCTCCTCGGTACGCCAGTGGGCAGGACGTCCATCGCGATGGTGTTGAATGCGCGCCGCCATCTCAGCGTCGAAAATGTGCGATGTCGCAATATAGAGCACACGCGGCGCGGCGCTGACAAGGGACTCCGCATGACGGCTCTTGCCGCTGCGCGCGCCGCCGGTAACGAGGGTAATCATGCAGGCTCCTGATGCTCATGCATTATCTGGTAGATCTTATCTATCGCCACGTGCTGACGCATGGCGTCAGCCAGCAGATCGAACTGCTGCGTCTTGTAGTGGGCATAGCTAAGGGTAGCGTCGAGGGCCGGTAGCCCTTTGCGCTGGCGCAGGCTGTTGATCAGACTCCGGGTAAACGCGTCGCTGTCGAACAGCCCGTGCAGGTAGGTTCCAAACACCTGACCATCGCTGCTTACCGCGCCATCGGCAATGCGCTGGCCCTCCTTCATGAGCCATAGCGCTGGACGACAGCCCGCGCCGAGCGTTGTCTCCCCCATATGGATCTCATACCCACGCAGGGAGAGATCCGCCGCCGCTGCCAGCCAGCCAGGGAGTGGGCTCTGCGTCTGCGCCTCAACCAGCGTAGTGGTTTTGGTCTGGGCGAAGTGCGTTACTACGTCAAGCAGCCCCAGCCCCGGCTGCGTCCCCAGCCCCGACTCCACCTCGTCAATAATGGTCTCGCCCAGCATCTGATAGCCGCCGCAGACGCCGATGACCGGCACGCCAGCGGCATGGGCACGAAGCACGGCCTGCGCCATTCCGCTCTGCTGCAGCCAGCCCAGATCTCCCAGCGTATTTTTACTCCCCGGCAGGATCACCAGGTCACACCCCTGTAGCGCATCGGGGGTACGGGCATAGTGCACCCGCACGTCCGGCTGCGCGGCCAGCGCGTTGAAGTCGGTAAAATTAGAGATGTGCGGGAGCTGCACCACCGCAATCGCGATCGCCCTCTCTCCTGTGTGGCGGTATTTGCCGCGCTGGAGCGCCACGCCGTCCTCATCCTCAAGGTCGACCTCCAGCCACGGCATAACCCCCAGCACGGGGACCCCGGTCAGGGCCTCGATCTGCTTAACGCCCGGCTCCAGCAGGGTCACGTCGCCGCGAAACTTGTTGATAATCACCCCTTTTACCCGCCAGCGCTCATGCTCCTGGAGCAGCGCCAGAGTGCCATAGATGGCGGCAAATACGCCGCCGCGATCGATATCGGCGACGAGGATCACCGGACAGCCCGCCATCTCGGCCATGCCCATGTTGACGATGTCGCGGTCGCGGAGATTGATCTCTGCCGGACTGCCTGCGCCCTCCAGCACCAGCGCCTGGAACTCCTGGGCCAGGCTGCGATAGACGCTGGCGACCTGTTTACGCAGACGCGGTTTATAGGCGTGATAGCTGACCGCATCCATGTCGCAGGCGACCTTGCCCATCAGCACGACCTGCGCCTTACAGTCGCTGGTCGGCTTGAGCAGCACCGGGTTCATCCGCACGTCCGGCGTGATGCCCGCCGCGTCGGCCTGAAAGATCTGCGCCCGGCCCATCTCCTGGCCGTCCGGCGTAATGCCCGAGTTAAGAGCCATGTTTTGCGACTTAAACGGTGCGGTGCGCAGCCCATCCTGGTAAAAGATGCGGCACAGGCCAGCAACCAGCACGCTTTTACCGACGTCGGAGGCCGTCCCCTGTAGCATAATGGCGAGCGTCATATCCTCTCCCTCATTGCAGCAAAAAACTCATCTTCGTTTTTACACAGCGGCAGATCCAGCTCGCTATGTAGCTTCACCAGCCACGGCTGCGTTAGCCCGGCCTGCTCAATCATCTCTCGTTGGGAGAAGACCTCTCCCGGTGCGCCATGCAGTACCAGCTCGCCCTGGCGTAAAACGTATATCGTATCGGACACCTCATAGATGAGATCAATATCGTGGCTGGAGATCACCACATGGTTTCCCTGGGTCACGATACGCTGAATAATGGCGATCATCTGGCTGCGTCCGGCGGGATCCAGTCCGGCGGTCGGCTCATCCAGCAGCAGGTACTGCGCCTGCATCACCAGCGCCCCGGCAATGGCAACGCGCTTCTTCTGACCGTGGCTCAGGCTCTGGATCGGCTGCTGGCGAAAGCTCTGGGCATCCACCATACCCAGGGCCTCGTCGATGCGGCGGGCGATTTCCGCTTCCGGCACGCCAATGTTGCGCAGGCTAAAGGCGATATCGCTGTCGATATCGGTATAGAAGATCTGCTGATCCGGATCCTGAAATACCGTGGTCACCTGCTGGCGCAGAGCCAACAGGCCACGCCGGCTGTGATCCAGCGGCTTGCCCTGCCACAGCACATGCCCCTGCTGCGGACGCAGCAGGCCGTTGAGATTCATAAATAGCGTGGATTTCCCACAGCCGTTAGCCCCCACCAGCCCGGTGACAGGCTGACGGGAGAAGTCAAGAGTCAGCCCCTTTAGCACCGGCTCATCCTGATAGCCAAACCACAATCCCTCAGTGGCAAGCATGACGTCTCCTTACAGGTGAAAATCACCCTGGTAAAGTTTGATCTCCAGCGTGGCCGCCATCTGCTGATGGCGTTGCAGCACGCGGGTAAACAGCAGGCCTACCAGCATCGCCAGCGAGCGGTAGCCCAGCGGCACGCTACGATAGCCAAAGCGCAGAGTCTGCGCCCGGTGGATCGCCATCGCCTCCTCCAGCAGGATAAAAATAAAGCGCCAGGTCAGTAAGATCAGCTCGGTGAGCAGCCGCGGCACACGGGCCTGCTTTAGCAGCACAATTAGCTGTGGAAAAGGCAGGTTCAATACCAGCCAGAAGGTTGCCGCCAGCGCCGCCAGGCTGCGCCAGAGGGTGGCGTTTGCCATCTTCACACCCTCCGCTGTGATCCCCAGCCAAAAATGCCCCACCGGAACCCCCACCAGCAGCGAACCGGGAACGCGGGTAACGCTAAACAGCAGCGTCACAACGCCGACTGCCAGAAACGAAGCGGGCAGCGCCATCCAGCGTAACCAGCGTCCGGGGGTGAGGCGCACCAGCCAGCAGGTGAAAGTCGCTACCCCTACCAGTAGTAGCCCCTGCCCCAGCGGCGGCAGTAAAAAGGCCAGGATCATCATCAACAGCCAGAGCAGAAACTTGCGTTCTGGCGCAATGGAATACCAGCGGCTTTTGTAGCTCAGGCGATCAAGCCCGGTCATTATCACGCTGTCTGCCCTTCATATAGCCAAGAATATAGAAGATCACCGCCGCGCCGAGGGAGCCTTGCAGAGTGAACAGCAGGCTTTCGATCTCGCCGCTGGCCGGCTCGTAGAGCGGCTGGAACCACGGCTGGTAGTGTGGGGCCACCGCCTGGATCTGGCTTTCGGCCTCGCCGTCGGAGCCACCATACTCCCCGCCGTGGTTAATAAAGAACGGCAAAATGACAAGCGCGACAACCATCGCAAGCAGAGTAACGGTCTTTTTCATGATGAGTGTCCCTCGGCCGCAATCAGCTGGCGTTTGGTGAGCTGGTCGTAAATCATCACCGTCAGCAATCCTTCGGCAATGGCGATAGGGATCTGGGTGAGACAGAAGATCCCCATGAACTTCACAATCGAACCGGTGGCCCCGGCCTGGGGATCCGGGAAGGCCACCCCCAGCTGTACCGACGTGACAAAATAGGTAACAAGGTCGGCCAGCATGGCGCAGAGGAAGACTGCCACGTCGCGGCGCAGACCCGCGCGGCAGGCCAGCTGCCAGACGGCGTAGCCCACTACCGGACCGATCACCGCCATTGACATGCCGTTAGCCCCCAGCGTTGTCAGCCCGCCATGGGCCAGCAGCAGCGCCTGAAACAGCAGCACGATGGCCCCAAGGATCGCCACGACGCCCGGCCCGAAGAGGATCACCGCCAGGCCAACGCCGGTCGGATGGGAGCAGCTGCCGGTCACCGAGGGGATCTTCAGTGCCGACAGTACAAAAATAAACGCGCCGCAGAGAGCGAGCAGCACCTTCTGCTGGCTATCCTCCATCACGATGTGACGCAGCCGTACCAGCCCGTACCACAGGCAGGGTAAAAAGAGTATCCACCATGCCAACGCCCACAGCGGCGGCAAAAAGCCCTCCATGATGTGCATAGCAAACGCCTGCTCCGGCACGATAAGCAGCAGCAACGCCGCCGCCACGCCGCTCAGCGACAGACGCTTGAGCTGTTGTTCCAGTTTCATACCTGCTCCCACTGTTTGTTCACCAGAATGGTAGAGAAATAGGGTAACGCCACGCCATCATCAGCCTCGGCAAGCGGTCGCCAGCACTGCTCACCGGGCAGCGTGGCTTCCGCCATCATCAGGGCATGGTTCAGCAGCCCCTGCTCGGCCAGCAGGGCCTTAATCTGCGCGAAGCGGCCGTAGACTTTCATTAGCACGAGGCTCTGATGAGCCTGCAACGCCTGGCGGATCTCCTGCTCTGGTGCGGTGCAGGAGACCACCGCCAGCGACTGCTGCTCCATCGCCAGCGGGGTCAGGGTTCGCGCGGCAATGGCGGCGAAGGAGGTGACGCCGGGGACGATCTCCAGCCACGCAGGCCGCCCCAGCCGCTGAAGTAGAAAAACCCAGGTGCTGAAGAGCATCGCGTCGCCAAGCGTGATAAAACCTACCTGCTTTCCGGCGGCAACTTCAGCGGTCAGCGCGGCGGCAACCTCGTTCCACACGGCCTCTTTTTCCGCACTCCCGGCGCTCATCGGGAAGTGGCAGCAGCGCACCTCCGTCTGCTCGCCAAGATATTCACGCACGATAGAGAGCGCCAGGCTATCGCCGCCTTTGCGTCCGGCAGGGGCATAGAGCACGTCCAGTTTATGGATGATGCGCGCCGCACGGACGGTAATAAGATCGCTGGCGCCTGGGCCAACGCCCAGCGCGAAGAGTTTACCGCTCATGCTGCCACCTCCACGGCGTGCGCCAACGCCTGGTGAAGATGATCGACAAACATTGCCCGCACGGCGGGATTCTCGCCCAGCCCCCGTAGCCATGGCGTGGCGTCGATTCCAGCCTGTAAAAATTGCGTTTTCCAGGACGCTTCCTCATCGGAGGCCATATCGTTGATAGCGTGATCCCCGGCCACCAGCATCAGCGGCATCAGGTGTACGCGGGCAATCCCCTCAGCCCGCAGGCTATCGATCAGCACCGTGACGTCGGGATAGCTCTCAACTGCGCCAACCCGGGCGGGGAAGCGGTGAACTGCCATCATATGGTCGAGGCAGGCATAGGCGGCAAAGGCGTGGTGGCTGGCACCGTGCCCCATAAACACCACCTTCTCTCCGGCGTTCAGGGCGGGCATCTGGGTGCTAAGCGCCTGCATCAGCTGCAGATAGTCGGCGTGGCTGCTGAGGAGCGGTGCGCCAATCACCAGACGGGCAAAGTGGCTTCGCATGGCCTGCACCTCGCGGACGATCTTCTCGTACTCATCGCCGTTGATCACGTGTAACGACTGAATGGCGACGTCCTGATACCCCTGCTGCGCCAGCCTCTGCAGCGCCTCAAGGGGGGTGTCGATGGTGACGCCATCGCGTTTTTTTAGCTTGCGGATGATCATGCCAGAGGTGAAGGCGCGGAACGGCGTGCGGTCCGGGCAACCTGCCGCCAGTGCGCGCTCGCAGGCGACAATGTTTTTTTCACAGGTTTCGTGATAGCTGGTGCCGAAGCTGATCACCAGAAGGGCTTTTTTCATCATGTTCTCCTTATCAAGCGGCCAGCCAGCGTGCCAGCCGTTGGGCAAAGGCATCCTGACTTTCCAGTAGTTCGTCGCCCGCCACCAGCGCTGCTGGACGGGTCATCACGATGCAGGGGATGCCCGCATCCAGACAGGGCTGCACTTTCTCCCGATAGCCTCCCTCTGCGCCGGAGGATTTGGTGATCACCACGTCGGCCCGACACTGGCGATAGAACGCCGCATTGAACTCGGCGCTAAAGGGACCGCAGAGCGCGAAGATCTCCCCCACGCCAAAGCCAGCCTCCGCGCACTGGGTCATCACGTCGGCGACCGGCAGCACGCGCGCCAGCAGCGTTTTCGTCGGCAGCCCTGCCCGCCAGGCAGCCAGCTCCTTGCTGCCGGTAGTGAGCAGCACACGCTCTCCCAGCGCCTGCGTTACCCGGCAGGCCTCGGCAATGCTGTTTACCCTGTGCAGCAGCGGATGGATAAGATCCGCAAGCTGCTCCGGGCGCTGGTAGCGGCTGAGGATCACCCCGGTCCGCTGGCAGGCCTCGACTACGTTGCGGCTCACGATCGCCGCATAGGGGTGTGAGGCGTCAATCACCCAGCGGGTACGGTGGCGGTGCAGCCAGTCGGCGATCTCCGCGCTCTCCATCCGTCCGCAGCGCACCTTCCCGGCAATTGCTCCTGCCAGCTGCTGCCCGGCAGGTGTAGCGACCGACAGGGTATACTTCACGCCTGCGGCATCAAGCTGCTGGCACAGAGCGCGGGCGTCGCTGGTACCGCCTATCACCAACACCTCCCCGTGACTCACAGGACGTAGCCCCGGGGCGTAATCATCAGTCCGTCCTGCACGTAGGTAGCGCGGTTGCCGACGATAACCAGGCTGGTCATATCTACCGGCTCAAAGTCCATCTCGCCGAGCGTGGTAACCCACTTCTCCTCTTTTTTTCGCCCGGCGGATTTGACTACCCCTACCGGCGTCTGCGCGCCTTTGCTGTCGGCCAGCAGCTCAAAAGCGCGGGCCAGATGGCCTTCGCGACCCCGGCTGCGCGGGTTGTAGAAGCAGATAACAAAGTCTGCCTCGCCTGCCGCGACAATCCGTTTTTCAATCACCGGCCAGGGAGTAAGGAGATCGCTCAGGCTGATGTGGCAGAAGTCATGCATCAGCGGCGCGCCAAGCAGGGCCGCCGCCGCGATGCTGGCGGTCATGCCTGGGATCAGCCGCACCTCGACGTCGAGTTTCTGCTTGCCCACCAGCTCCAGCACCAGCCCGGCCATGCCATAGATGCCCGCATCGCCGCTGCTGATCAGCGCCACGTTGTGCCCGGCCTGGGCCAGCTCAATCGCCGTCTGGCAGCGCTCAATCTCTTTGCACATGCCGGTCTTGATCACCTGCTTCTCGCCGGTGAAGGCCTTTACCAGATGGGTATAGGTTTTGTAACCCACCACGATCTCTGCGGCTTGCAGGGCCTCAATAGCTTCCTGGGTCATCATGGCCTGCGAGCCAGGGCCAATTCCGATTACGCTTAACATCAGTGTGATACTCCCAAAGTAATAGTGACGCCCTGCTCGCGCAGGGTCTCGCCCACCAGCTGCCCGGCGCTCATTAGCCAGGCGACAGGAGCCGATACGCTGCCTACCCCGGCGGTCTGACGCACAAACGCCGAGGCGGGAAAACGATGTTCATGCTGACGCAGTTCGTCAGCGCTAAAGAGTTCAAACGGAACCTGGCGCTGCGCCGCCAGCTGAATTAGCGCCTGCTCATCTTTTTTCAGGCTGATGCTGCCGATGGCCCGTAGCGCCAGCGGATCGAACCCCAGAGCCTGCATCTGACGTGCAAGCAGCAGAGAGACCACGCTCATCGGCGTTGCGCGTCGGCAGCCTATGCCAGCCACCACCCGGCCAGGCACCAGCTTGTAGACCGGCAGCACCTGCGCAGGGAGCTGCGCCCGCAGGGTGACGCAGACCAGCGCATGCAGCTCGGGCAGCGTGTGCAGATCGTTAACCGGAATAAATCCCCGGATATCGCAGCCGTTGGACTCCGCCTGCAGGGGCGCATCCCACCACAGGCCTACGCGCTTGCCCATAACCAGCATCTGGTTGACGGTTTTTACCGCCTCGCGAAAACAGGCCATCCGGGCGTTGAGGCGCAAGGCCAGGCTGTCGAGGGCCGACAGACCGTTAACATCCGTGGCGGTGGTGATCACCGGATCGGCACCCAACACGCCTGCTATAGAGCAGGCCATGGCGTTCGCCCCCCCCGCATGGCCAGAGAGCAGGCTGATCACATGCTGCCCGCGCTCATCGATAACAATTACCGCCGGATCGCTGAACTTGTCGTTCACCACCGGGGCCAGCGTACGAACGGCAATCCCGGCCGCGCCGATAAATACCAGCGTTGTGTAGTGGATGAAGGCGTCGCGCATCGCCTGGGCAAGGCTGCCGGTAAAGGCTGAAAACCCAGCCGTCACCAGCGCCTCACTGGTAAAGCAGGTCATGGGCAGCGCCGCGCAGAGCCGCTTTGCCAGCGCAATGCCGCCAGGCGTCAGGCAGAAGAGCGCGATCCTTTCAGGCTTTTCGGTATTCATGGCTGAAGTCCGCCGCATAGAGACGCGAGTAGTGATACTCTTCGCCAAGAAATCTCCCCACCAGGATCAGCGCTGTTTTGCGGATCCCGGCTTCGCGGACCCGGTCCCCGATATCGGCCAGCGTGCCGCGTATGGTCTGGCTCTCCGGCCACGTTGCCTTGTAGATTACCGCCACCGGCGTGGAGTCCGGGTACCCTCCCGCGATCAGCCGCTCGGCTACCCGATGAATGCGCTGCACCGACAGATAGATAGCCATAGAGGTTTGATGGCTGGCAAAGGACTCCAGCTGTTCCAGCGGCGGCACGGGCGTGCGACCTTCGAGGCGGGTGATCACCAGGCTCTGGGATACCTCTGGCACGGTGTACTCTACCCCCAGCTCCGCCGCCGCGCCGAGAAAGGCGCTCACGCCCGGTACGACCTGCCAACGGATCCCGCGCTGGGTCAGCACTTCGCCCTGCTCGCGCACCGAACCGTAGAGCGACACGTCACCGGTTTGCAGGCGCACCACGGTTTTACCGGCTTTTACCCCCTGAACCATCAGGTCGATAATCTGCTCAAGGTGCAGTGCCGCGCTGTCGTAGCGCTGTGCTTCCGGCGGACAGTAGTCGAGTAGCGCGGTATTTATCAGCGATCCGGCGTAGATCACCACCTGCGCCTGCTGCAGCAGACGATAACCTTTGAGGGTGATCAGCTCGCGATCCCCCGGCCCGGCCCCGACAAACCAGACGGTTTGCGGATCAAACGTGTCACTCATGGTGGCTCTCCTTTGCACAGGAAATCAGGTAAACGGGATTATTCGGTTTAAAGTAGTGACCGCTGCCTAATGCGGTCAGAAGCGAGACCTGGAGCTGCTGACAGTCGAGATCGCTTACCGGGCAGGTGGCGAGGTGGGCCAGTGCGCCATGCAGATTCTCATGCAGAATGAAGGTGGTCACCAGGCGACCACCGGGACGCAGCTGCGCCAGCGACCAGTCCAGCAGCGCATTCAGATGCCCCCCGCTGCCGCCGATAAAAATGGCATCGGCCTGCTGCGCGATGGTCAGCGGCGCGACGCCCGGGACGATTTCGATGTTGTGGCAGCCAAAGCGCTGCCTGTTCTCTTCCAGCAGCGCTAGTGCCGCCAGGTTACGCTCGATCGCCGTGATGCGCAGGGCAGGATGGTGACAGGCGGCTTCAATGCAGACGCTGCCGGTTCCCGCGCCAATATCAATAAAGTGGTCGGCCTTGTGCAGCGCCAGACGGGAGAGCGCCAGCGCCCGCACCGGCTCTTTAGTCATCGGCACCTTTTCACCACGTAGAAAAACGTCATCTCTCATTGAGGATCACCACCACATTCATCTCATATTGCCCCTGTACATTGCGCGCCCGCTGCCAGTGGATGCGCTCGTTCTCCAGCGTTAAATTTTCGCCAATCGCCAGCCAGCGATCGCCAAGCCCGCGTGCCACCAGCGCCAGAGCTATTTCACGCGGGCCGCAGTGGAGATCGGTCACCATCGCCACCCTCGGCTGGCGGGCGATCTCATCAAAATCGGCCTCCCGGCCGTGGCTGCTGGTCAGCCAGATACCATTCATCTCGATGCCGAGCTTTGCGCAGAGATAGTGCACCGCGCTCACGCCGGGAATAATGTGCACCTGCGCCAGGCCAAAATGGGCCACCAACCGCGAACCGATGCCGTACAGGAGGGGATCGCCGGAGGCCAGCACGACCACACGCTGCGCCTGCCGGGCAGTAATCCACGTCAACAGCGCGGGAATATTTGCCCCCAGCGCAAAGGTCTCCCCGCTAAACTGGGGAAACTGAGCCAGGTGACGCGCGTTGCCAGCCAGCACGTCAGCCTCTGCGACGGCGGCCTGCGCCGCGGCGGTCATCAGGGCGAGTGACCCCGGGCCCATCCCTACAACCGTTAGCATTGCAGATCTCCGGCAATGGCGGCGACGGGACGGCTTGCTCCCAACACCTGATTGTCAAAGGAGAACATAATGGCGTCACAGCGGGGCGGCGTGGTGGTAAAACGCAGCATCTGATCGACCCGCTGACAGATGCGCTGCGCAAGACGATCAAAGAGATGACGGTATCCTGCAGCGTCGATGTACTCCAGCGCCGCCTCGGTGGTATCGCATTCGCTGACGGTGAGAAGCAGATCGTGCGGAGCGCCGATCAGGGCCAGGTGAGCAACCAGGGTCTCCATCCGCGCATCGGCTATGTGGCTATGGGTGTGGAAGATCCCGGCGGCTATCTTAACCAGCTTGCCCGGATGGCCGATCAGGACAATGTGTCGAAAGCCGAGGCGCACCGCCTCCTCAATCATGTAACCGACAAAGTTGCTCATCGTCACCACCGTTTCCGTGGAAACGCCCAGTTGCTCGCGTACAAAGCGCTCCCCGTGGTTGCCCGGCACCAGAATGACGCGATCCAGACCGGCGGCGCGCTTCATCTCCAGCTCCAGCGCCAGAGAGCGTTTCCAGCTCTCCTCTGACATCGGCGTCACGATGCCGGTGGTACCAATGATGGAGATGCCGCCAACGATGCCCAGCCTGCCGTTATAGGTTTTCTGCGCCCGCGCCTCTCCCTCCGGCGCAAAGATCTCCACAAGGGCGCCGCGGGAGGGACCGATAACCTCCCGCACCGCCGCCTCTATGGTCTGCCGCGGCGTGCGGTTAATGGCCGCGCTGCCGATGGGTAACCCGATGCCCTTACGGGTCACCGTGCCGACCCCCTCGCCGCCGCTGAGGAGGATAGCGCTATCGTCGGTCAGCGTGACGCGGGCAAAGATCAGCATACCGTGGGTCGCGTCGACGTCATCCCCGCCATCCTTACGGATCGCGGCCACCGCCAGCTGGCCCTCGACATGCGGCGACTCTACCTCCAGATTGAGGGTGACGCCGGACGGGGTAACAATCGAGACCTGATGAATCAGATGCTGGCGCAGCACCATTAGCGCGGCAACCTTTGCCGCTGCGGTGGCGCAGGAGCCGGTGGTATAGCCCTTTCGCAAGGCTTTACCGTTGTGCCACACCGGTGCATCAAAAGCCGGGTCGCTCATTGCGCGTCTCGCATCTGGTAGAGGATGGCGTTGACGATAGCGGCAGCGACGTTGCTCCCCCCTTTGCGTCCTGACGCCGTAATGGCAGGCACTCCGCTGGCGGCCAGCGCCTCCTTTGACTCTACCGCGCCAACAAACCCCACCGGTACGCCCACCACGCCGCAAACGTCAGCGTTATACTCCAGCAGGCGGAACAGCGCTGTCGGCGCGTTGCCAAAGACAAACACCTTTTTTCCCTGCTCGGTAAGGGCAAGATCGACCGCTGCCATTGAGCGTGTGATCCCTTGCTCTTTCGCCTGTCTGACGACCCGGGGGTCGCTGATATAGCAGCGCACCTCGCTACCAAACTGCGCCAGCAGGGTTTTGTTGATGCCAGAGAGGGCCATGGTGGTATCCGTATAGAGCGTGCACCCCTCGCGCAGGGCGGAACAGAGGCGAACCAGCGCATCGTCGGAGAACCAGAGAATATCGAGCCAGTCGAAATCGGCAGTGGTGTGAATGGCCCGCTTAATAATCGCCTCATGCAGCGGAGTGACAAATCGATAGTCCGGGCGGATCTGCTGGATAATCTCGCCGATCATCACAAAGCTTTTGGCCTCAATCGCCTGAGGCTGCTGTAGGTAATCCATTGTTGTCATAAGAGTCTCTCTCCCAAAAGCCAAAGGTGAGCCACGGCAAACAGCGCGAGCGCGAGCGTAGACGCTACCCACATCAGACGAATAGCGCGTGGTATGTCATTTACGGTAATGGCGTGCGTCTCTTCACCCAGCCAGGGTTTTACCACCCGCTGACCGAAATAGTCGTTAGGGCCACCGAGGCGGATGCCCAACGCACCGGCGACGGTTGCCTCTGGCCATGCGCAGTTGGGGCTGCTGTGATTACGTCGGTCTCGCCAGCCGAGACGTAGCGCATTCAGGGCCTGGTAACGGCAGAGCGAGGCGGCGAGGCTAAACAGCAGCCAGCTAAGGCGCGCGGGAATAAAGTTGGCAACATCGTCCAGGCGAGCGCTGACCATGCCAATAGCGCGATATTTTTCATGCTTGTAGCCAACCATCGAGTCGAGCGTGTTCACCGCTTTGTAGGCCATCGCCAGCGGTGCGCCGCCCAGCAGCAAAAAGAAGAGCGGCGCAATCACGCCGTCGACGGTGTTCTCCGCCACGGTCTCTACCACCGCACGCTGGATCTGCGGCGGTTGCAGCTGGGAGGTGTCGCGCCCCACTATCCACGACAGCGCCTTCCGGCTCTCCTCCAGGGTACCGTGGCGCAGGGCGTGCTCGACCTCACGGGCGCAATCGGCCAGACAGCGGGTCGCCAGCAGGGTATAGATCATCCATACCTCCACAAGCCAACCGAGCAACGGATGCAGAGCGTCCGCCAGGGCCAGCACGCCCCAGGCTACTGCCCAGGTGATGCCAACCACCAGCAGCCACATCACTGCGCCGCCGATTTTCAGCTGGGTCTCACTTATGCAGAGGTGGCGTACCCTGCGCTGGAGCAGCGTAATGAGCGAGCCTATCCAGCGCACCGGATGCGGCCAGTGCTGCGGGTCGCCGAGCCAGCAGTCCAGTAGCCACGCCAGGCCCCAGGCGAGCAGCGTCATCGCGCGCCCCTTGCGGCGGCAAACCAGCGGTTAAGCAAGGCAGGGCGCTGAGCGAAATGGAGATGCAGATAGCTGGCAAATGTGCTGCCAGCCTGCCAGCCGCCCTGCCAACCTTTAACCACCTCGCCGTCGCGCATTTTGTGGCAGTCGAGTACGGCCTCGCCCTCAGGAATAAAGTCGGAGTAGTGAAACTCATGCCCGCGTAGCGTCTCCCCTGCGGCCGCCAGCAGGGTATCCTGCCGCGCCTGCGCCTCACAGTAGCCGAAGCGGGTAAGTCGGGTCCCCATCCTGCTGTGGCCTGGAATAATCCCGACCATCTCGTGCACCTCGCCACCACTATCCGTCAGCGTTGAGCCGAGATACATTAGCCCGCCGCACTCGGCATAGATCGCTACACCCCGTCGATGGGCCGAGCGGATCTGCGTTAGCATGGGAAGGTTGGCGGCCAGCCTGCGGGCATGTAGCTCGGGGTAGCCACCCCCTAACCACAGCATCTGACACGTCGGTAGCTCGCGGTCATGGAGGGGGCTAAAGCGCACAATGTTGACGCCAGCCTGCGCCAGCAGCATCAGGTTATCGGGGTAGTAGAAGTTGAAGGCGTCGTCGTCGGCAAGGGCAAGGGTCAGCCCGGCTCCGGCATCGCAGCCGGGCAGCGTCGGCCACTCTCCCACAGGCGGCGTGGCAAGCCTGGCAATCGCCAACAGGCGATCGATATCAAGGGTCTGCTCCAGTCTGGCGGCGAAGGCATGCCACGCGGGAGTATTTACCGCCGACTCACGAGCCGTCACCAGGCCCAGATGCCGCTCAGGCAGCTGCACATCCTCGACCGGCGGCACGTAGCCTGCCACCGGGATGCCGCAGTAGCGCTCAATAGCCTGTTTTAATAGCTGAAAATGGGACTCGCTGCTGACGCGGTTGACGATGACGCCTGCAATATTCAGCGCCGGATCGAAATGCTGAAAACCCATTACCGTGGCGGCGAGGGAGGTAGAGACCGCTTTACCGTCCACCAGCAGGATCACCGGCACACCAAGCTGTTTCGCCAGCCCGGCGCTGCTGCAGTAGTGCGGGTCGGTGCCGTAGCCGTCGTACAGCCCCATTACCCCTTCAATGATGGCGACATCGGCATCCTGCATATGCATATTGAACAGGGCATTGAGCGTAGGCTCTGGCAGCATAAAGCCGTCAAGATTGTACGAGGCTACGCCGGTTACGGCGGTGTGCCAGCCCGTATCGAGGTAGTCAGGTCCCACCTTAAATGGCTGCACGCGCAGACCGCGATTTCTGAGCGCGCTAAGCAAGCCCAGAGTGACGGTGCTCTTACCGCAGCCGCTTGCGGTTCCTGCAAGGATAAGTGCTGGCATATCCGCATCCTGTTCAGGGCGGAAATGCAGAAGTCAGGCTGTGCGTAGTCCCAGTCTTACGACTGTACGCTGCTGACCAAGCGACTTCCCACCGAAGATGTTGGTTTGTACCCTCAGGTCGGTCTTCTGGCTTAGCCTCATTCGCGCCCGTCCTTCCCAATCTTACGATCAGTGGTTGTTACGGGGTTGTCAGCATTACAGCAGCGGGGGCTGCGGGGGAGTCTCACCCCCTTCCCTGCCACACTCTCTGTGGCGAACCTGTAGGTATGACGTCTGAGGACCTTGTATCGCCTCAGAAAAATAGAACGGAAGCAGTTTATCGCCGTTAAAACATTAATTTGTTGCGCTATGACAATTTATTGCCTGACACTATTACCCTTAAAAATAATAGGTCATAAGGAGGGTTCGTGGCGCTGGCACACTGCCCCGCATCCTGCGGGGAGATTGTACAAGGCTGGATTCTGGGCAGTGAAAAGCTGGTCTCCTGCCCGGTAAACTGGTACAGCACCGTCGAGGTGAGCTGGGGCACGCCGCACCAGCATGAGCGCCCGCTGGTGCGGGCGATGATGACCCAGCTGCTGGCTGGCTGGGGCTATCCTGCCGCGCTGGGGGCAGAGATACGTATTGACTGCCGCTCAACGATCCCGCTGGCGAAGGGTATGGCAAGCAGCACGGCGGATATTGCCGCGACCGCGGTTGCGGCTGCCGGACACCTGGGACATACTCTTGACGAGGCGATGCTGGCCGCCCTGTGCGTAGCTCTTGAGCCTACCGATAGCACGATCTTTCGTGCGCTCTCCCTGTTCGATCACACTACCGGCAACACGCGTATTGCCTGCGAAGCGGCGCCCGCGCTGGATATCCTGCTGCTGGAAAGTCCGCACACCTTACGCACCGCCGACTACCACCGACTTACCCGGGAAGCCTCGCTGAAAGCCAGTGCCGCCAGGCTGGATCTCGCCTGGCAAAAAGTACAGGCGGCCTGCCAGAAGCGTAGCCCGGCACTGCTGGGAGAAGCGGCGACGCTTAGCGCCATTGCCAGCCAGGACGTGTTGCCAAAGCCTGGCTTCAGCGCTCTGCTTGATATTGTCGAACGGCTTGGCTTATACGGAGTCAACGTGGCGCACAGCGGCAGCATTGTCGGACTGTTTCTGGACCGGGAGCGGCACGACGTAGAAGAGATTGTGTGGTGGGTAAAACAGCACGCTGGAGTAGAAAACTGGCCGACTCAGCATCTGCTGCGCATGGTAGAGGGCGGCGTAAGAGAGACCTGAATCCATGATGCCGGGCGGCTGTTACGCCCCACCCGGCCTACGCGAGCGATCCCGACGAAAAAGTTACTCGTCTTTTGCTTCAACAGCGGCGTGCTTCAGCTCGCCCATGGTTTTCAGCTTCTTAGAAATTTCGCGACGCTCTTTCGAGATCTCGGCGTTTTTGATGATGTAGTCATCAACGCGGTCTTCGTAGTCGCTTTTCATACTGGCGATGATGCCCTGGATCGCTTCAACGCTCATGCCCGGCTTGATATAGTCGCTCAGGTTGTCCAGCAGCAGCACGCGTTTCTGGTTGTCACGGATCTTTTTCTCAACGTCCTGGATTTCACGCTGTAACTTGTTCTTACGGCGGAACAGACGCACAAACTCCAGAACGTCCTGGAATGAAGGCTTAGTAGTTTCCATTTTTACACCCCTGCTAGTATCAGATTCGGATTCGTTAAAGCAACCGCTGTAGGGTAAACATTACTTTTAGCCGTTGCTGATGACAATGCTTTTATCCTTTCAAATATCATAACCCTAAATCAGGCTGAATCGAAACAACCTGCCAGTAATCATCACCCGTATGCGGCTTATTTGCGCAGCGCCCGGCAGATAAGATGTGAAAGCAGCTCTAACTGGCGCGCCAGCTCCATGCTTAACCAGACGTAACCGTGCATCGGCGTTTCTGACAGGGTCTCATCTTTATGCTGTTGGATAAGCTGGCGCAACTCAGCCACAATCTCGTTAAGCCGCTCGCTATTAGCGAGAACAGGTTGCGGATTGCCTTCGTAGAGCGCATGGGCAATGGTCAGCAGCGTCTGCTGGGTCATGGTCTGCGTCTCGCGGATGGTGCGGGCGTTGAGCATCACAAAGTGGCTGGCCCGCGAGGCCCAGTGGGCGTTGATCTGTAGCTCAAGCATGCACACCATGTTACGGCTCACGGTCTGAATGGCCTCGAAGATCGCTTTTTGCATGTGCGTCTCCTTGCTGGCGGGAACAATCAGGCCACGCATCTTCACCACATCGTTGAGGATCTTTTGCAGATGCTTCTCCAGTCGCGGGCGCTCCACGAGGTTCGGCGAGAAGCCAGCCTGGTAGACCCGGTTGAAGGCGGTGACGTAGTTCGCCATCTGGATGCGCCAGTGCAGAAACGCTCGCTGCGGCCAGATGCCGGTAAACAGCATCGCCAGCAGCGAGCCTAAGATCACATCACCGCCGCGCCACAGAGCGATGTTCATATCCCCTGCCGGTGCGCCAACCACTACCGCAAGCGTAATACCAATCAGCAACGCCTGATAAGGCTTCTTGCCCAGCGCCAGCCAGCCGCAGAGGAACATCGCGACGGCGCACCAGAGCAGCATCAGCGGCAGGGAGATCAGCTCCAGCTTCAGGGCAATCAGCCCTAGCGCCGACCCGAGGATGGTACCGCCGATACGCTCGTACGCGCGCGGCACTACGTTCCCCCAAAAGGAGATGGGGCCCATCACCACCACCAGGGTGATCAGCGGCCAGGTTCCCTCCGGGATGTCCAGCAGGCGCACCAGCAGAAAGGTCAGGATAAACGCCAGCGCTATCCTGGCCCCATGCACGAGGCGATAGTGACGATACAGACGTATTTCAAAGGGGCTAAGTGATTTGTCGGTGCGCACCACGCTCTCCGGCTAAAACGACAAAGGCGCAATTGTAGCGAATTTTCGCGCCGGGGCCTCAGCGTTGTTGCTGAAAAGCCCCGAGAAACTGCTTACAGATTGACCAAACCCGCTAAAGAGGCCGACAGGATCAACAGCGTGGCGGTCCTTACAGCGACTTAGGCTCAACGGGAATGTGCATCTCAACGTCCCAATAGCCGCTGCTGCTGTCCGCATTAAGATAGCGCTCAAAGCAGGGTCGGGCGGCTATCTGGTAGTAGGCATCCGGAAGCAGGCTGTCAAAAAAGAGATCCCATGTCTTCTCAAACTCTTCGTTATAGACCCGCGCCCGGGCAACGGCGTACTGGCCGCCGGGCAGTTCGCTCAGGATCACTCCCTCACTATTTTCCGGCATGGTAAAGCCTTCCGGTACTGAAATTACCGTGTCGGCGCGCAGCTTCTCCGACGGGACTTCGTCGGGGTTATCGTAATAGACGGCGATCCACTCCTGCGGCTGGAGATTCTTACTTTGCACCCACATGGTAAGCTGTTCAAACCCTTGCTTAACGGTCTTTTCCCACGGGCCTACCAGATGAAAACCGGCAATGGTGCGCTTATCAAGCTGTTTGATACTGTAGTCCATGCTGCCTCCGTGATTGATTGCTGTATGGATATACACTCTCTCTTTTTAAGGGCTTACTGTCACCCCTCGCCTGTTTAGTATGCGAGCAGACTCGCAGAGTTGCCAGCCTGCCCGCAAACCGTCACAGAACGTGGTGCAGGTAGTCGCTCATGCGGGAAAACAGGCCACCTTTTTCTACCGCTTCAAGAGTTACCAGCGGCGAGCGGGCAATTAGCTTGTCTTTATCGAACAGCTCCACCTCGCCCACCTGCTGATTGGCGGGCAGCGGGGCCTCCAGCTCTTTGCTGTTCAGTACATACTTGGCTTTGATATGGTCCAAATCTGTTTTAGGCAGCGCCAGCCAGAAGTCACGGTCCGTGCCCAGCGCCACCTTCTCCTTATCACCGTACCAGATGCGCTCGCTACCCACCTGTTTACCTTTATGCAGGATCTGTACGGTATCGAAGTTATCATCTCCCCAGTGCAGCAGCTTCCGCGCCTGCTCCTCGCGCCCTTTCGGGCTTTCCCCGCCCATGATCACCGCGATCAGCCGGCGCTGGCCGTTGACGCTGGAGGCGATAAGGTTAAAGCCCGCCCCGGAGGTATGGCCGGTCTTCAGGCCGTCGACGTTGAGCGACTTATCCCACAGCAGGCCGTTACGGTTCTGCTGGGTGATACCGTTCCAGGTGAGGCTCTTCTCGCTGTACATATGGTAGAACTCAGGCTCACCGTGGATGATGGCCCTTGAGAGTACGGCCAGATCGTAGGCTGAGCTGTGCTGGCCCGGCGCATCCAATCCGTGAACGGTCTCAAAGTGGGTATCGCGCAGGTTGAGCTTCTGCGCATAGCTGTTCATCATCTTCACAAACTGAGGCTGGCCGCCAGCAACATAGTCCGCCAGCGCCACGCAGGCGTCGTTGCCGGAGTCAACGATCAGACCCCGGCTGAGATCGCGTACCGAGATGCGATCTCCCGGCTTGATGAACATCAGCGAGGAGCCATCAAACACCGGATTTCCTTTCGCCCAGGCGTCTTTACCAACGGTAACAATATCGTCCGGCGTAATGCGCTTGCTATCGATAGCGCGGTCAACCACGTAGCCGGTCATGAGCTTGGTCAGGCTTGCCGGGTTACGCTGCTGATGTTCATTGCCTGCGGTTAATATCTGCCCCGTGGTGTAGTCCATTAATACCCAGGCCCCGGCCTGGATCTGCGGAGGCTGGACAGCAAAAGCGAGATCGGCAGCCAGCGCAGAATTCACGCAAACAGCAAGAAGGGAGGCGGCAATAAACAAACGGCGTTTCAAGAGGATATCCTTAAGGTCGTACAAAAGAGCTGACCTTTGTACGGAAAATGTTGTGTCGAATCCTGGAACAATTGCAAACAAATGTGACAGCCAAGAGGTGTAAGGCGGAAGCAAGCATCCCGTTCTGGCAAAAACAGCGCTTTTATTTCTGCTTATCAGGCGGCATGGTTTACCATAAAGAGGTGAAAAAACAACAGGACGATTTCAGGTGTCAGATTCCGCTGCGCAGCCAACTTTTCTCTTCCACGACTATGAAACCTTCGGTACCAGCCCGTCGCTGGACCGACCGGCCCAGTTTGCCGCCATCCGCACCGACGAAGCGTTTACGCCCATCGGCGAGCCGGAAGTGTTCTACTGCCAGCCTGCCGATGACTATCTGCCCCAGCCGGGCGCCGTGATGATTACCGGCATTACGCCGCAGGTTGCCCGGGAAAAAGGCGTCAACGAAGCTGCCTTCGCGAAGCGTATTCACGATATCTTCACCGTGCCGGAAACCTGCGTAGTGGGCTATAACAACGTCCGCTTCGATGATGAAGTCACCCGTAACGTGTTCTACCGCAACTTCTATGATCCTTACGCCTGGAGCTGGCAGCACGGCAACTCCCGCTGGGATCTGCTGGACGTGATGCGCGCCTGCTACGCCCTGCGCCCGGAAGGCATCAACTGGCCAGAGAACGATGACGGCCTGCCGAGCTTCCGTCTGGAGCATCTCACCAGGGCAAACGGCATTGAGCACAGCAACGCTCATGATGCGATGGCCGACGTTTACGCTACCATCGCCATGGCGCAGCTGGTGAAAGCCCGCCAGCCGAAGCTGTTTAACTATCTCTATACCTACCGCAGCAAACAGAAACTCACTACGCTGATCGACGTCCCACAGATGAAACCGCTGGTACACGTCTCCGGCATGTTTGGCGCCGATCGCGGCAATACCAGCTGGGTTGCACCGCTGGCCTGGCATCCCGAGAACCGAAACGCGGTGATCATGGTCGACCTGGCGGGGGATATGTCTCCTCTGCTGGAACTGGACGCCGACGCACTGCGCGAGCGCCTCTATACGCCTAAAGCGGATCTGGGCGATGAATCCCCCGTACCGGTGAAGCTGGTGCATCTCAACAAATGTCCGGTGCTGGCGCAGGCGAATACCCTGCGTCCGGAAGACGCCGATCGGCTGGGTATCAATCGTCAGGCCTGCCTGGCGAACCTGCAAATTCTGCGCGATAACCCGCAGATTAGGGAGAAGGTGCTGGCTATCTTTGCGGAAGCCGAGCCTTTTGTGCCGTCGGATAACGTTGACGCCCAGCTCTATAACGGCTTCTTTAGCGACGCCGATCGCGCGGCGATGAAAATCGTGCTGGCGACCGATCCGCAGAACCTGCCGGCGCTGGATATTACCTTCGCCGACAAGCGCATTGAGAAGCTGCTGTTTAACTACCGGGCGCGCAACTTCCCCGGCACGCTGGATGAGAACGAGCAGCAGCGCTGGCTCCAGCACCGCCGTAACGTCTTTACCCCGGAGTTCTTGCAAGCATGGGCGGAGGAGCTGGAGGCGCTCTATCAGCAGCACGCTGGCGATAGCGAAAAGCTGGCCCTGATTAAAGCCCTGTATCAGTACGCGCAAGAAATCGTGTGAATAAAAAAAGCCAGCTTCTTAGCTGGCTTTTTTCTATTACGGCGTAATTACGGCTTAACGCTATTACGCAACGTCTTCGTACTGCGGAACCGGATTACGGAAGCTTTTGGTGACGCAGGCCAGGTAGACCAGGCCAATACCGCCCCAGATCAGGCCCAGAATCATTGAGCTCTCTTCCAGGTTCAGCCACAGCGCGCCCACGGTCAGGGCACCACACAGCGGCAGGATCAGGAACTGGAAGTGATCCTTCAGGGTCTTGTTACGCTTTTCACGGATCCAGAACTGTGAGATTACCGACAGGTTAACGAAGGTAAAGGCCACCAGCGCACCGAAGTTGATCAGCGCCGTCGCGGTCACCAGGTCGAAATTAATCGCCAGCAGAGCAATCGCGCCAACCAGCAGCACGTTCCACGCCGGGGTGCGCCATTTCGGGTGCACGTAGCCAAAGAAGCGGCTCGGGAATACGCCATCGCGGCCCATCACATACATCAGGCGAGACACGCCCGCGTGCGCCGCCATACCGGAAGCCAGTACGGTAATGGTCGAGAAGATCAGCACGCCAAACTGGAAGGTTTTACCCGCCACGAAGAGCATAATTTCCGGCTGAGACGCGTCAGGATCTTTGAAGCGGCTGATGTCCGGGAAATAGAGCTGCAGGAAGTAGGAGGCAAAGATAAAGACCAGCCCGCCAATCAGCGCCGTCAGGAAGATCGCTTTCGGGATCACGCGCTCGGCGTCCTTGGTCTCTTCCGACAGGGAAGAGATGCCGTCGAAGCCAAGGAACGAGAAGCACAGAATGGTCGCACCGGTGATCATCGGCACTACGTGCGCGCCTTCCGACCAGAACGGACGGGTGCTGGTCAGCGTACCCGCGCCTTCACCGTGCGCCACGCCGTAGATAATCAGGCCGACGATGGCCGCCACAATACCCATCTGCAAAATAACGATCAGGGTGTTGAAGTTGGCCACAGATTTAATGCTGCGCAGGTTCGAGATGGTCATAAAGGCCACCAGCGCCACCACAAAGATCCACGACGGGACGCTGGGCACCAGCGCTTCGAAGTAGATTTTAGCCAGCAGGATGTTGATCATCGGCATGAACAGGTAGTCCAGCAGCGACGACCAGCCCACCATAAAGCCAACCGCCGGGCTAATGGATTTCTGGGCATAGGTATAGGCTGAGCCAGCAGACGGGAAACGACGCACCAGTTTACCGTAGCTCAGTGCAGTAAAGAGAATAGCCACCAGCGCAAACGCATACGCGGTCGCGACATGACCATCGGTCAGACCAGAGACAATGCCGAACGTATCGAACAGCGTCATCGGCTGCATATAGGCAAGACCCATCATAACAACCGGAATCAACGTAAGCGATTTACGCAGTTCCACGCGAGAGGTTTTTGGAGTAACGTTATGCGACATGGTCAGCCCCCATTACGGCGAATGCCGTCGCAATAGCAAAAAATTGCCCCATTTTGTTTCTTTCCTCAGCGACAACGACTGTCGGTTTTTAAATGTGTATCTATCCGGTACGAAGCCCGGCCTCTTGGATTTAAATGACGTTTTGATGCAAAAAAATAACCGACGCGTTTAACGTCGGTTAGTGTCATTTTTTGCAGGCGACATATTTTGCCCCAAACTGAGGCGCGATGACAAGATGGCATACCACCATCAGGCCATCTTTTTTAACGAATGCCTGCTTCACGGCCACTCACCGGAGTGTAAACGTCGGCGATCGCACTATTTGCTAAAATTTCTGTGCACCACCAGCCGCTTGCCAGCCCTGCGGTCTGCTCATTCCAGCCCATCCAGACCGGCTCGGCTGAGATTTGCGCCACCACCTGCTTCTCAACCAGCGCGCCGCTGTTTAAAAAAAGCTGCGCCATATAGCGTGGCAGGTAGCCACAGCCGAGACCGCCAATAAGCAGATCCAGTTTAGCCTTAAAATCAAACACGGTGATCGCCTCCTGATCCTCCAGCAGCAATTGAGAAAGCGAGCAGCCCGGTCGGGCTTCGCCGACGACAATCGCGCGATGGCGTTTGATCGCTCTGCGGGGAAGCGGCTCCGCAGCCTCAGCCAGCGGGTGGTGGGGCGCAACGGCAAAGACCTGCTCAAGGCTGCCAAGCCTGGCAAAGCCAAATCCGCTGAGCGGCGGCGGATCATGCAGTGCGCCAATGATAATGTCGGCCCGCCCCTGAATTAATGCCTCCCACGATCCTGACAGCACCCCGTTAACAAACTTCAGCCGGGTTACGCTATGCTGCTGATAGAAGGCATCGATAAGCGGTAAGAGCAGAGAGAAGGGAAAGGTATCATCCACGCCAATGGTGAGATGGTTCTCCCAGCCCTCATTGAGCTTGACGGCCTGCTTCTCCAGCTCGCGTACCGTGTGCAGCACCTCCCTCCCCTTCTCCAGTAGCATCTGCCCGGTGCGGGTAAACCTGGCGCGATGGCCGCTGCGGTCGAGAAGCTGAATATTGAGATCGCTCTCCAGCTTATGCACGGTGTAGCTGAGCGCGGAGGGAGTTTTATAGAGCTTTGCCGAGGCCGCAGCGAAGCTGCCCTCTTTTTCGAGGGCATCAAGGATAACGAGAACATCCAGCAATGGTTTCATGTTCGCCCCACAGGGTATGCGACCAGTCCCCAGGCTGCTGCCCCTACTCCATTGGCATGATCAGCGGATCGGGATACTGATACTCGAACCCTAGTTCATTGGTGATGCGGCTTCCGTCAACGCGCTTGCCTATGCTCCCCGCGTCGCTCTCGGTAAACTGCGGCGGCTCCAGCCCCAGCTGGCGTGCCATCACCGGGTAAAATTCAGATCGTGCAGGGTGTCCGGGCGCGCAAAGATTGTAGATACGCCCCCCCTTCGGTGCCTGCAACAGCAGCGTAATCGCGGCGATAACGTCCTCAAGATGCACCAGGTTGACGCCGTGGTTACCATCGGGCGCGGTTTTACCGGCAAAGAAGCGGCCAGGATGGCGGCCCGGCCCGACCAGACCGGCAAGGCGTAAAATATCGACCGAGGTGCCCGGCAGGTTATGCAGCCACTCCTCCAGCTCCTTCAAGGTGCGTCCGCTCTGCGTGACGGGCTGCAGCGGCGAATTCTCTTTCACATTGCCCTCTGCGTTACCGTATACCGAGGTCGAGCTGGTAAAGACGATCCGCGGAATACGTCTGGCCAGCGCGCTATCGACAATCTCCTGCACCGCCTGCAGATAGAAGGTGTCCCCGCTACCGCTCCGTCGGGCAGGCAGCGTGATCACCAGCGCATCCACGTTCATCAGGGCTTCCAGATCGTCAGCCTCACACACCAGCTCCGGCTCAAGGGTTAGCGGATAGCTCTCAATGCCGCACATGCGCGCCGCCTCGACGCCGTCGAGGGTTGTTTTGCTGCCGGTTACCTGCCAACCTTTTGACTGTAACGAGAGCGCCAGCGGCATCCCCAGCCAGCCTAAACCGACAATCGCGACTTTTTTCATCCTTAATTCTCCCGTCTTTCATACGTTAGAATTAAGGCTACGCCAGGCAAGCGAAACTGACAATTCTGAAGACAAGATGAAATGATTTAATGATGAAAAAAAGCCCTTGCTTTCAGCGGGCAAAGTGGTTTAGGTTAATTAACAAGACATAAATAAGCATTCATTGGAAATTTTATGACACGCGTTCAATTTAAACACCACCATCATCACCATCATCCTGACTAGTCTTTCAGGCGATGTGTGCTGGAAGACGTTTGGATCTTCCAGTGGTGCATGAACGCATGAAAAAGCCCCCGGAAG
>JBCNNW010000034.1:0-37732 GCA_039594205.1 Pseudescherichia sp.
CGAGTTTCTCCATCTTATCGAGCATGCGCGGCAGCGCCGACTCGGACGACGAGGTACCGAGCACAATCAGCAGCTCTTCGCGGATATAGCGGATAAACTTAAAGATGCTGAAGCCGGCGGCGCGAGCGATGCTGCCCAGCACGACCACGATAAACAGAATACAGGTGGCGTAGAAGCAGATAATCAGCTGTCCAAGCTGCACCAGGGTCCCCACGCCATATTTACCGATGGTGAAGGCCATGGCCCCAAATGCGCCGATGGGCGCAAGGCGCATGATCATATTGATGATGCCGAAAATGACCTGGGAGAAGCTCTCAATAACGTTGAAGATCAGCTGGCCCTTGTGGCCAAGGCGATGGAGGGCAAAACCGAACAGCACGGCAAACAGCAGCACCTGCAGAATATTGCCGCTGGCAAACGCGCCGATAACGCTGGAGGGGATAACATCCATCAGGAAGGCGATAATACCCTGCTGCTCGGCCTGGGCAGCATAGACCGCGACCGCTTTGGCATCCAGGGTGGCGACATCAACGTTCATGCCCGCGCCCGGCTGTACGACGTTAACAATGATCAGACCGATGATCAGGGCCAGGGTACTAACCACTTCAAAATAGAGCAGCGCCACCGCGCCGGTGCGGCCCACCGCCTTCATGCTTTCCATGCCTGCGATGCCGGTCACCACGGTGCAGAAGATGACGGGGGCAATAATCATTTTAATCAGCTTCACAAAGGCGTCGCCAAGCGGCTTCATCTGTGCGCCGATATCGGGGTAGAAGTGACCGAGCAGGATCCCGATAGCGATGGCGGTCAGCACCTGAAAGTAGAGGCTTTTAAAGAGTGAGGTTTTCATAGGGTGTCCTTGAATTAAAAACCACAGGCATTGTAGGGTTGGATCGCCTGCGGTCTTAAAATAACACCCGAACAACATCGCAGAAATAAACTTACTTCAAATTTGAAACATAAATGTTAAGAAATTTGAGCTGGCTCGCACAAGTGAACATGGGGCTAGGCGCTACCCTCAATCAGACGGGAAAGATTATGCTGCTCAAACGCCTCTGGCGCGACTGCACGGCCAAACAGATACCCCTGCGCCATTTCGACCCCCGCCTGCTGGAGCCACATACGCTGCGCCTCGGTCTCGACGCCTTCAGCGATGATATTCAGATCGAGGCTGCGGGCCATATGAATGATCGACGAGACCATGCTGCTGTCTTCCGGCAGACCTTCAACAAAAATTTTGTCGATTTTCAGCACGTCTACCGGCAGGGACTTCATATGCTGGAGCTGGCGCAGGCCCGCGTAGCCCATGCCGAAATCATCCAGAGCAATACGCACCCCGGCATTACGCAGCGGCCGCAGGATGGCTACCGCCGCGTGCGGATCGTCAATACGGCGGCTTTCGGTCACCTCAAGGATCAGCGTGCCGGGCGCTATACGATAGCGCTCCAGCAGCGCAAGCAGATCCCGCACCATATCCTCATGCATCAGCTGGAGCGCCGAAAGGTTAACCGACAGCGGCAGCATAATGCCCCGCGCCTGCCAGGCCGCAAGCTGGCGGCAGGACTCTTCCAGTACCCAGTGACCTACGACAACCATCAGCCCGCAAGACTCAATCCTGTCGATAAGCCCCTCTGGCAGTGCCCAGCTACCGTCCGGCTGCTGCTGGCGCAGCAGGGCCTCAGCGCTTACCACCTCGCCGGTGGCGAGGTTAACCTGTGGCTGTAGCCAGATGGCAAACTGATGATTATCGAGCGCGTTCAGGATATCGCTCTCTTCCGTCAGCCGCTGCTGCGCTGTCGCCATCTGCTCCGGGTCGAAGAACTGGATCTGGTTTTTGCCTTTGCGGCGGGCGGAGAGCGCCGCCGAAATCGCCCGGCGGTAGAGCTGCTCTGCCGTCACGTCGCCGTAGAACATGGCGATACCGATACTGGCGCTCGGGCGCAGCTGAATCCCCTGCACCGGCAGGCGCTCATTGATAACAGTGAGCACTTGCTGACCCAGCGTAATGGCGTGCCATGGCTCGCTGGCACCGTTGCCGATAATAGCAAAGGTATCCGTACTCACCTGGGCCAGCACCATACGCGGGGCCAGCACCGACTTCATCTTCTCTACCAGCGTCAGGAGTAGCATTTCACGCTGGCTCTCTTTCAGCACGCCCGCCGTATCCTGCAGGGTTTCACAGGCGATGACCATCAGCGCAGTAGTCTTTTGTCGGGCCACGGTCTGCTCAAGAAGGGCCATCATAAAGGCCTTATTCGGCAGCTCCGATACAGGAAAGCGCGTCGTCTGGCTGTTTAACTCTTCATACTGACGCAGCACCATCTGCTGATGACGGTTGTAGCCGCGCACCAGCATGCCAATCTCATCATCATGATGATGGCGAGGTAGCGTCAGCTGGTGACCAGGGTGATCCTGCGGCGACAGATCATTCAGTTCACGGGCGATCTTGCGCAGCGGACGAATGATCAGCCGGCTGATGCACCAGGTGAGCGCCACCGTCATGATCAATACGAGAAGTAAGTAAGTAGTGACTAACGTTGAGACGGTACTCATCACGAACTTATACATGCGGAATGAGTCCGCCTGCAGCACCAGATAGGCCAGCGGCTGCGGATTGGCCGGGCGCTCCAGAGAGTAGATAGGCAGCGAGATCTGCACCGGCAGCTCAAAAAGCCGGGTAATGGTCACCGGAACCGGACGCTCGGGGATAAAGCTCATGCGCAGGGCCTGGAACTGATTCGGCAAAACGACGTCTGCCCGGCTGACCACGCCAGCGGGCTGGATACGTTTAAGGATGGCCTCTGCGTCGGCGATGTCGCCTTTCAGAATGGCGGAAGAGAGCGGCTCACGCACCGAACGCGCAATGCTCTCCAGCTGCGTGCCGGTGTTGTAGCGATTCTGCTGTACAAAGTGAAACAGCAAAATGACGCAAAAAAGAAAAATAAACACCATGGCGACGATCGAGACCATCGCCATCTGTTTAATGGTTAACGAACGGCTAACGCGCAAATTGACTCTCCAAATACTCCGTGTCCGCAAAAGTAACCGACGGCTACCTGCCTGCTGTCAGAGTATACTCGATTCTGACAGCAGAATAAGACTGCGATAGAGAGCCTTGCGCGTTACATCGTGCGTTACCAGTCGGCGTAAGGCGTTAACACCTGCGGCGGCGAGTCCATATCACCTTGCCATCCCGCCTGCGAGTAACGAACGTAGAGCATGCCGTGGCTCGGGGTGTAATCCTCTGCCTGCTGAATATCGATGGCGGCACCAACGGACCAGTTGGAGGTAATACGACGCTCAATCAGGGCGCGCGCCGTATAGCCAAAGCCGTTGCTTTTAGAGCCAAACTCTTTCTCATCCGCCGCCCTGGCGCGGTAAGCCTCCGGGATCAGATTGAGCCGCGGATAGGTCGCCTGGGTACTGGTGGCCGAGTGCGACCAGGAGAGCGAGCCGCCCAGCTCCCACGACCAGTTCTCAGTGCGTTCACGCCAGGTGACCGGCACGGCAAACGAGAGATATTTCTGCGGACTGTAGTAGCCCCCCTGGCCCAGGGTGTAGCCGCTGAGATCTTTGTCGTAGTGCCAGAGCATGTTGTTCAGACCGACGGTGACGCGGCGGTTATCCTCATTGACCAACTTGTAGTAATAGCCAGCCATCCAGCGCGCACGCCAGTTGTCATCCACGTTTTTACCGGTGAGCGCGTCGGCGCTCAGGCTCGCCCAGACGCCATGCGCTTCGCCCTGGTCATAGCTCAGGCTCAGGCCGCCGCCGGTAGAGCGGACGCCCCCCCAGGTCTTGCCAGTGCCGCCGCGATTGTTGTCATTATCGTTATCCGGATCTTGCGGATCGTAATTGTAGCTTGAGGCATCTTTCTGTCCGCCAAAGGCCAGCAGGGAGCTGGAGATCGGACGGCGATGCACATCCAGCGTATAGCCTACCGGGCCGAGATCGTTGCTGTAGCTGAGGCTACCGACGATATCCACTACCCGGAAGCCCATCGGCGTGGTACCGATATCCCCTGCCCAGGTGTCGTTGCGCCAGCCCACCGCAATGCTTGCTCCGCCGTCGGACTGGCTCTTATCGCCGTTAACGCAGCTGAGCTGACCGCAGGTTCCCCAGTTGGGATCGTACAGCCCGTTCTCATCGGTGGCGAAGGAGCCAGCGTTCATGTTGACCACGTCGGTACGGAAGAACATCCGCCCATCGGCAAGCGGCGCATCCGCCTGCAGCATGGTGGTATTGGCTTTCAGATCGGAGTAGCCACCGGTACCGCTGGAGCCCCAGTAGTCATGCTCAAGCGTGACGTTGAGATCCTGCTGGCGATAGAGATCGGCGGCATCGCTGCGCAGGCCACGCTTCAGCCAGTCATCGCTGGCATCGTTACGCGTCTGGCGGGTAAAGGTGTCGTTATCCCGGGCGGGTGCTGGCGCAATGCCTGCCGCGACCATCGCCTCGTTATAGCTCGCCAGCGCCAGCTGCGGCTGGCCGTTGGCCTGCTGGAAGCGACCATAGTCTCGCAGCACCAGGGCGCTGTCCTGCGACGGCGGCAGCGCCTTCGCCTCGGGCACAAGGGTGTCATAGGTGCGCTGGGCCAGAACCCTGTCCCCCAGCTGCGCCCGCACCAGCGCCATGCGCCGCTGCATGTTGACAGATGGCGGCTCGGTCTGCGGCATCTCATTCAGCGTCGCCAGCTGCTGGCGTGCCGCAAGCGGGTTACCTTCAGCAATCGCCACCTCCACCAGGCTCAGGCGAGCGTCGGCGTTAGCTGGCTCACGGGCCAGCACAGTTTCATACCCGGCGCGGGCAGCCGCGTAATCACCGCGCTGCTGCGCCCAGTCTGCAAGAGTGAGATCGATGCGCGTGGAGGCAGGCTGCTGTCTGAGCAGCGCTTCGGCGTCCTGCTCGTGGCCGCTGTCGCGCAGGCGGTTAGCGGTCTCCAGCAGCTGGTTGCCCTCAAGGCGGCTCGCCAGCTCCTGCATATTGCTGTCCCATTTGCTGCGCGGCAGCGTGTTAAGGTGTGCCAGCGCGGCGCGATCCTGATCGTTGCCAGAGAGATAGAGACTGTAGGCGTAAACCTGGGTCGGATCGTTGGGCTGACGCCGAACCAGATCGCGCATCTGCGCGTCAGCCTCGGCGTGCTTCCCGGCGCTCCAGAGATCGCTGGAGAGACGATAGGCGATCCAGACGCTGTCCGGATCGGCCGCCAGGCGGCGACGCTGAAGGTCAGCCGCTTCTGCCCAGCGCCCCTGGTTCTCCAGGGCTTCAGCCTGCTGCGCCAGTCGATCGTTAGCGAGACTACGCTCAATGTCATCCACGCTGCGACGCTGGCTGGCAGGGAGGGAGGCAATCCAGGCAGAGGCTTTTTCCGGCGACTGCGCACGATAAATATTAGCCAGCCCGCGCACGGCGTTGCTGTTGCCGTTGTCCATACGCAGCGCCTGCTGGTAGTAGCGCTCGGCGGCGGCGTTGTCCTTGCGGGCAACGGCGACATCTCCCAGCCCCAGCACCGCATAGCTGTCGGTATTATCCACCGCACGCGCCTGCTGATAGAGACGCTCCGCCTGACCAGGATTATTGGCCTTCAGCGCGGCATCACCCTGCTGGATCAGCAGCCAGTAGCGGTTAGTTTGCAGCAGGCTATCCCACTTGCTGCGGTTGCTGCTCTGCGGCGCAAGGGCAATGGCTTTCTCTAGCAGGGGAACCGCCCGGGCGCGATCGCCCTTTTGCGAATAAGCCTGGCCGAGCGCCCCGGTGGTTTCACCGTCGTTCTGATCGGCGCTCAGTGCCTGCTGCAGCGAGGCAATGGCCTGCCCACCCTGCCCGGCATCCACCGCGGCCAGCCCGCGCATGCGGGCGCGAAACGCCGGATCGGCCAGCTGCTGCTGCTGTTTCGCCAGCGTCGCCCGGGCCGTGTCCACCGTATCGCCGCTGCTAAACTCGTTCAGAAACTGTTGCAGCGCCTGCACGCTGGCGTCGCTCACCGGCATGTTTTGAATCTGTTGGTACCAGATGGCCGCTGCCGCTTCGCGGGTGGTTCCCGACTTCGCCATCTGCCGCAGGACGGTATAGCCTTCGTCGCTGCGCCCGTTGGCAAACAGCAGCTGCGCCAGCGAGTTTTGCAGCTGGGGATTACCGGGGTAGCGGGCGTTGGCGCTCTTCAGCTGGGTAATGGCCTGGCTGCGCCGCTCGGGCACTTTCGCCACCAGCGTCCAGTACTCGGCGGCGAGATCGCTATCCGGCGGGTTACCCTGCAACAGCTTGTCATAGGCCGCGATGGCCTCTGCCGTATGCCCGGTGGTCGCCAGCAGCCGCGCCTCCTGCAATCCCTGCCGCCCCTCGGCGGTAGAGAGGGTCATGGTGCTTTTCGCTTCCCGGTACGCCGCGGAATCAGGAGCGAGCTGGGCCAGCCGATCGAGCTGCTGCTGTGCCCCTGCGGTGTCGCCCTGGCGCAGCAGATAGCGCTGGCGGGCAGCAATCACCTCGGGATTATTGGGATCGATAAGCTCCAGCCGATAGAGCGACTGGCGCACCAGATCCTCACGACGAGTGGATTCTCCGAGCCGAACCTGCTCCAGCAGCTGTTGCTGCTGGGCTGTCGGGGCCGCATACGTCTTTGGCATCAGCGCGATGCCCAGCGATAAAGCAAGTAAGCGTAGGGTTAGCGTGCGCATTCCTGGCCCCAGTCAGGTTGTAACTCACCTTGGGAGGTGAAACGAAAACGGTGCTCATCCCAGCCCTGTCCGAAGAGGGTAAGCACGTAGCTGTAATAGGCGTCGCTGCCGGGCGGATTATCAGCAACGCGCTGGCGCAGCACCGCTTGTGCATCGCGGTTTTGCATAAACGGCAGCAGAGCGGCAGAGAAACCCGTCGCACCGCTGCCCTGGGCCGCGCCGGTCGTCACGTTAACCTTCTCCGGCGGCACGCCGTTTTTCGCCGTCATCGCCGCCATCGGTTTGAAGCGCGCCAGCAGACGATTTTTTTGCAGATCGCTGTCGTGCATCATGCCGACCCACAGGTAGACGCGGATGGCGTCGTAGCTGGAGACCAGCTTGCTCTCCGGCTTCAGGTTCCAGCCGCGATTTTTCTCATAGCTCACCCAGTCCGGGGAGAAGCCTTTAGGGGCGGTCTCCAGCAGCAGGCGCAGGTTGGTCTCCCGCAGCGTGGTCCAGGGTGCGCCAAAGCGGGTGAGATACTGCGCCACCTGCGGCGGCAGATAGCTGGGGTTAAAGCGCCAGCTCTCTTTCTCGGCGAAGCCGATTTTACCCGGCAGCAGCATAGAGCCCAGCCCCGGCACGTTCACTACCTCTTCGCTGACGATATGCTTGAGCAGCCCCTGAGCCAGCGCGGTGTAGCGCGGCTCTTTCCACAGCCGTCCGGCCTCAAACAGCGACCAGACGATCCAGATATCGGCGTCGGAGGCGGAGTTAGTGTCCAGCACCGCCCACTCCTCTTCGCCCTTCTTGCCCCACAGCCAGGCGGGAAGATGGGCCGCGAGATCGCCCTCGGCGAGGTTATCCTCAGTCCAGCTTAAGATCTTGTCAAAGCCGGGCCGGTCGTTGGCGGCAAGAGCAAAAAACAGCCCGTAGCTCTGCCCCTCGGAGGTCGTGATTTTGCGGGCGTCGCTGGGATCGATCACCCGGCCCCCGTCGCTGAGATAATCTTTTTTAAACTGCAACCAGGCTGGCCAGCTACAGGCGGCGTGCGTACTTGCCGCCGCCAGCAGCAGGGTGGCCGCTATCGCGCCACGCAGTAAGGTTTTCATGGCTTACTCATCATCATGTGGGTCAAGACGGCGACGGCTGATGATACGCAGCAGACGCCACAGTACCCAGGCCAGCAGCACGACGCTCACGGCGGCGAGCACCGCCAGCAGCACCGGGTGGTTAGAGAGCGCATACCAGATACGCTCGAACCACGGCAGGTGGCCGACATAGTAGACATCCCCAACCCGCAGGCCGTTAACGCCCGACTCGCGGATCACCGTCACGGAACCATACATTGCCGCACGCTTACCGCTGTCGTTCATCGCCTCGTTCAGCAGCTCGTAGCCGCGCGGGCTGTCTGCCAGCAGAGCAATGACGCTGCGCTGATCGTTGTACGGGGACTGGAAGCCGACGATGGCCGCCATCGGGCCGCTGGAGGTCACCGCCGTCTGGGCATCGGCCTGGCGATCGGTGTTATCCGGGACGATAGACGGGAAGGTGGTCTGGCGCTGCGGGGTCTTCACCCAGCTCTGCGTCGCCTGCACCAGCAGGTCGATGCGCTGATCATCCTTCAGGCTGTCCGGAATCGCGCCAATGACCAGCACGTCGGCATCCTTGTTCTGGATCTGGCTACCGTCGTTGGTCAGGGTAAGGTTAACCGCCGGAAGGCCAGTTTGCGCCCCAAGCTGACCAACGGAGTCCAGCAGCGTCGCCAGCTGGCCCTGGGTCGGGTTAGCGGGCAGCACCACGATGGTATCCGCAAGGTCCGCCATCCGGCTGAACGGGAAGCCCGCGTTAGCAAAGGCGCGCAGATCCGGCATCGCAATAAAGTGGTAGTACTTCGAGAAGTCGATGGTCGAGTCATCGCCAATCACCACCCGGTTCTGCACCGGCTGGAAGGTGACGCAGTTATCGACGGTACCGCCCGGCATCGGGTTCATGTACTGGAAATCAAAGCGCAGCGTGTTGAGCGCCCCCAGCTGCAGCGCCGGAATAGTAACGGCGGTTTTACTATCCAGCAGCCCCTGCAGAACCGGCAGGCGCAGCAGCAGACGATTGGTGTCCTGGTTGCTGGTAAGGTTAAAGGATTGCAGGAACTGGTTGTTCAGGCTGATATCCATCCGCGAGCTGTCTTTGGTCGGCGGCGCGGTATAGCGATAGTTGAGATCCATATCAATGCCGGTGCTGCGCAGCAGATAGAGGTCCGGCGGCAGGTTCAGCGACACGCTGATCGGGTTCGGCTCAAGGCCTACCGACTGTAGCTGCTCCTCATAGTTTTTCAACTCGCCAAAGGAGATGGCCCGATCGGTGCGCACCCAGTTCGGCGCGTCGTACGGCTTACGGGCCAGCAGCGGCTTAACGTCGTTCACCTCTACGCGATCGCCACGGAACAGGACATTACCCTGGGCCATGCCCTTCGCCGCCTGGAGCAGGTCCTTATCATCACGGCCAAAGACCACCAGCAGCTTCACGTAGGGGTTGTCAGGGTGATCCATCATCACCACCGTCGGGGCGTTCACCGGCGGCGCGTCGCGCAGGAATTCCGGGCGCTTGTCGTTGGTCGCAAACACAATGGCGTTACGATCCGGCAGGCCGTTGTAGAGCACCGGGAAGCTCTGGCCGCGCCAGCCCATACGGGAGCCAAAGAAGGAGGCGACAATACCTGCCGCCTGCTGCTGCGCCAGCCCCGGCGCACCGGCAAAGACCATCGGCAGCACCAGCGGACGGTTATCACGCGCGTCGTAGAACGGCACCGGGAAGTGCGAGAGATCGTTTTTCAGCGGCAGGCTCTGGTAGGTCATCTCCAGCGAGCTGCTGCGCCCAACGTCCATCCATAGCGTGGAGCTGGCCGGATTTTCACAGACGTCGCGGTAGTGGCCGACAAACTCCAGCCGTACCCGGTTGAAGTCGGTGATATAGAGCGGGTCGATAGCCAGCTGGGCCAGCGTTTTTTTGCCGAGCTGCTCTTTGGTGACCGGCAAGACGCCCATCAGCTCATCGTTCAGATAGACCTTCAGCTGCGACTGCACCGGCAGCAGCGACGGCGACGGGGTATATTCCAGGTTTAGCACTGCCTTCGACACCACCTCGTCGCTGCGCATCCCAAACTCAATCTGGCCGTCGGGCTGAACGCCACGCAGCACCATGCTGCCCGGCGGCGGGGCGATCTGGGCGAAAGAGAGCTTCACCTCCCGCGACGGGGCGTTCTCCGCAACGATAGGCGCATTGGCACCGGTGACGCCAGGCATCACCTGGCCGACGGCCTGTGTTTCGGCGGCAGCAGGCACAGCGGCCTGCGCGGCAGGCACAGCGGCCTGCGCGGCAGGCGTCTCGGGTGCAGCAGGCACGGTCACCATCGAATTGGCCGGTGCTGCATGGGTGACCAGCGACGGGAATGCGCTCATCCCAACCGCCACTGCACAAATCCAGGAAAGTTTTCTTTTCATCGCATTATCATCATTGTTGGGCCATAACCGGATCAGGCTGCTGCACCACCATGCCCCGCGCAGGTCGGCGGGGAATGAACGACACAACCCAGGAGATCAGGGAAGTAAGCGTCCGGAAAATCATTTTCACGGACGATGGAGCAAATTCAGCCAGGTGGCGGTAGCCACGGAAGCCAAGCTTAAGAATATCCAACAGGCTCTCCAGCGGCTTATCTTCCGGGAAGCTGTCCTGCCAGAGCGCCCAGGTGTCTGCGCGAGCGAAGGTACACTGGACAAAATCGATATGCTGTCGGGTGGTCAGCGGCATCAGCTGCAGGCCCACCTCCCTGCCGTTAACGCGCACCACCTGAACCGGGAAAACATACTCCTGTTGGCCGCGCTTAAGCAGCAGATTAACCTTCTGCCCCTCCAGCACCTGCGACTGGCCGTTGATCTTGATCCCTACCCCGCCGTCGGAGAAGTCATGCACCGTACAGGAGAAAAGGTGTCCATCGTCACGGGCAATGGCCGCTGGCATAGCGATCTCAACCCGGTGCGCCCGGCGCACCTGCTTGCTCTCTACCGACACCGCTACCGCACCGCCGAGCACAATCAGGTTGTAGAAGACCCAGACGATACTGACAACCACGGTCAGCATCTCGGTCTCCGGGCCGTAGAAGTAGCGCCAGATGCCTACCAGCACGCCAACAATGTTCAGCAGCACCAGGAAGATATAGGGCCGGGAGATCACCCAGTCGACATACTCCTCCTCGACGAGGCCGCCTTTTGAGGTCACGTTAAACTTGCCCTTGTGTGGGTTAAAGAGTGCCACCATCGTCGGCCGGGCAATATACCAGGCCAGCACCGTTTCGTAGATCTCACTCCAGAACGAGTGGCGGTATTTACCCTGAATTTTGGAGTTAGTCAGGCTGGCATGAACCATGTGCGGCAGCACGAACAGGGCGATCATCAGCACCGGGGCGTAGATGATATAGGCGTGCAGCAGCAGAAACGCCAGCGGCGCGGTGAGGAAGATCAGCCGCGGCACACCAGAGAGGAAGTGGAACATGGCGTTGACATAGCAGAGCCGCTGCGCCAGCTTTAGCCCTTTACCAAACAGCGGGTTATCGAGCCGGAAGATCTGTACCATGCCGCGCGCCCAGCGAATACGCTGCCCGATGTGGGAAGAGAGGCTCTCGGTTGCCAGCCCCGCCGCCTGCGGAATGCGCATATAGGCCGAGGTGTGGCCGCGACGGTGCAGTCGCAGCGAGGTATGCGCATCTTCGGTCACGGTCTCTACTGCAATGCCGCCAATCTCATCCAGCGGACCACGGCGGATCACCGCACAGGAGCCGCAGAAGAAGGTGGCATCCCACATGTCGTTGCCGTCCTGCACCAGGCCGTAGAAGAGGGTACCCTCGTTCGGCGTCTGGCGGAAGCGGCCCAGGTTACGCTCGAACGGATCCGGCGAGAAGAAGTGGTGCGGGGTCTGCATCATCGCCAGCTTCTTGTCTTTGATAAACCAGCCCATGGTCAGCTGCAGGAACGAGCGCGTCGGCACGTGGTCGCAGTCAAAGATCGAGACAAAATCGCCTTTCGCATACTGCAAGGCGTTGTTGATGTTGCCTGCTTTGGCGTGCTCATGAGTGGTACGGGCGATGTACTCCACCCCTACCATCTCGGCAAACTGGCGAAACGACTCGCGGCCGCCGTCGTCGAGGATCCAGATTTTCAGCTTATCTTTCGGCCAGTCGATACCCAGCGCGGCGTAGATCGTGTTCTTCACCACGTTGAGATCTTCGTTGTAGGTCGGGACAAAGATATCTACCGACGGCCACTGGGCCATATCCTTCGGCAGCGACACCGGCTGGCGGTTAAGCGGCCACACCACCTGGAAGTAGCCGAGTACCAGTACAATCCACGCGTAGGTTTCAGCAAAGAGCAGCACCAGACCGCACACCAGACTAACCGGATCGTTCCAGTTGAGCGTCGAGGTGTAGCGCCACCAGATGTAGCGGCAGGAGACGGTCAGCGACAGGACAATCAGCATTAGAGCCGAGAAGCGCCCTGGAATACGGCGTACCAGCAGGGCCACGCCCCATAGCAGCAGCAGGAAGATAAACTGCGACCAGGGGTTAAACGGCTGGGTGATGCAGAGCAGAGCAAGGACCAGCGAGAAGAAGACAATCACGCCGATAATAAAACGGCGCACGCCCGGCTTGAGGTGGGCCAGCTCTTTCTCCCCTTCCATATGGCTTGTCCGGCTGCTCACCCTGGCTGGCAGGGCGTCCAGCCAGTTGAGGTAGCGGCGGCGGAAATGGGTAAAGCGTGCTCGCTTGCTCTTGCGTGGCCGCGTGGCCGGAGTGTTATGCGCGCCAATCAGCAGCCAGACGGTTTGCAGCAGGTAGCGGGCTGGATCGAGCGGCCGCGGTCGCTCGGCGCGAATATGGGGGTAAAACTCCGCGTGGCGGGCACGCAGCTGCTGCCAGCGCGGATGCTCAAGCGGAATAAACAGCCAGGCCAGAATAGTCCACAGGCAGCCCAGCGCGGCGCTAAACGCCGGTGCGCCGTGGCTGCGGTAAAGCTGGTAACGCTCGCTCAGGCGGGCGTTCACCGGGGGGATCAGCAGCAAGGCGGCAAGGCGACTCATAGCTCGTGCTCAATGTTGCGATCGCGGGTAATGCGATCCGGTCCGGCGCAGTGCAGCAGGCACCAGTTGGCCAGGGTCAGCAGCTCTTCGGCCGCCAGCGAATCGCTGCGGTACTCGCCCAGAGGCTGCTTCGCTGCCAGGCACTCCACCATCGCCTCATCCCGATGAATCACGGTCGATAGCAGACGGGGCTGGCTCTGGAGCCAAACCTGGTAGAGGTCATCCTGTAGCTGGCTGCCGATACGCAGATCGTTAATAAGCAGATGCGTGTCGGAGGGCAAGGCCTGCTGGTGCAGACGCACATGGCAGTTAGTATCAGGCTTCACCACCGTTAGGGTATGGTCGCACTGCGCCAGCAGCTCCCGCGAGAGTGGCGTAAAGTCCGCTGGCAGGTCGAGCAGGATCCACTGGTAATGACCCTGGGATTTCAGCGTCTGTAGCGCAGCGGTGAACGGGGCAAAGCGATCGTGCAGGGCATAGACGTTCTCCCGCTCGCCAGCGGTCAGCTGACCAAACGGCAGCAGATCGAGATTAGAGGTATAGCGCTGACCGGCGTCGCGCCACGCTTTATTGTCCAGCAGCGCCCGCGCCCAGCCATCGGCATGAGTAAACTCAACGTTGAACGAGAGGCGCAGCATATTGTCCGGTGAGGCGTCGATCATCAACACCGACTCCCCCAGCAGCTGTAGCGCCCAGCCCAGCGCTGCGGTGACCGAGGTGGTCCCCACGCCCCCGCGAATGCCTTGCAGACCCAGAACGGCCATCTACGTCTTCCTTATTATTCTTGGTGTCGGCCAGCAAATTCAGCGAGCAGCGGCCAGCGTTTAATCGCGGTAGCCAGCTGTTCTCGCTGCGATATATCGGTGTAATCAATTTCCGGCAGTGAAAACACCCGACTTAAGGCCAGAAAGTCATTCTGAAAGGTATAACCCAGGGTTGAATCAGTCTGGCTTGCAAAATCATTGTTGGACATTGTTAATGCATCTCATTGATGAAAAACAGACGAAAAGAGAGCAGCGCGGGATGCCGCTGAAAATTCATTTACATGCTAAATGTGATGCTCTTTAATTTCAATGTTAGGTTTATTTCTCGGCTTTCGCTAGTAAACTAAGGTGCAGACGAATTTGATTAAGAGAGACACCGTGAAGCCCATATTTACCCTTGGCATCCAGTCATTATGGGATGAGTTGAGCCACATGCCTGCCGGCGGCGTCTGGTGGGTCAATGCCGATCGCGAAACGGATGCCATAAGCCTGGTGAATCATACCCTTGCTGCCCAGCATAAAAAAAGCCGGGTAGCGCTGATTACTATGGGTAGCGATCCTAATAAAATTATTAATTTAGAGGCGGGTCACGGTCCTGATAAAATCCATCTTTTTACTATGCCTAATCATGAGGATGGACTATCCTTTTTTACCCGCGATCTTCTGAGCGCTATTGAACCCCAACACTATTTTCTGGTTTTACTCTGCGCCAATAATGCCTGGCAAAATATATCCTCCGACAATTTGCGCCGCTGGCTGGAAAAACTTCATGCCTGGGTAAAATATCACGACTGCACGCTGCTGATAGTTAACCCCGGCAACAATAATGATAAGCAATACTCATTTTTGATGGGCGAATATCGCTCACTTTTTGGCCTGGCGAGCCTGCGTTCCCAGGCCGATATCCATCTTTATGATGTTGCCTTCTGGTTTAATGAAAAAGGCGTCAGCGCCCGCCAGCAGCTTATTGTTGAGCAAAATAACGGCAGCTGGAAAATAGCCCAGCAGGAGCAGGCGACGGTCCAGCCGCGCAGCGATGAGAAGCGTATTTTAAGTAACGTAATGGTGTTAGAGGGCGCACCGCCGCTGTCAGAGCACTGGACGCTGTTTGATAATAACGAAGCCCTGTTTAATGAAGCACGCACCACCCAGGCGGCGACCCTGATCTTTTCCCTGATGCAGAATAACCAGATTGAAGGACTGGCCCGCCAGATCCATACTTTGCGCCGTCAACGCGGCAGCGGGCTGAAAATTATCGTGCGTGAGAAAAACGCCAGCCTGCGCGCCACCGACGAGCGTCTGCTGCTGGGCTGCGGGGCCAATATGGTGATCCCGTGGAACGCCCCCCTCTCCCGCTGCCTGACGCTGATCGAGAGCGTGCAGGGGCAGCAGTTTAGCCGTTCGGTGCCGGAAGATATCGCCGCTCTGCTGACGATGACCCAGCCGCTGAAGCTGCGCGGCTATCAGACGTGGGATACCTTCTGCGACGCGGTAAATAATATGCTCAGCAATACGCTGCTGCCGCCGGATGGTAAAGGGGTGCTGGTTGCGCTGCGTCCGGTGCCCGGCATCCGCGTGGAGCAGGCACTGACCCTGTGCCGTCCGAATCGCGTGGGCGATATCATGACGATCGGCGATAACCGGCTGATGCTGTTTCTCTCCTTCTGCCGGGTCAACGATCTTGATACCGCCCTGAATCATATCTTCCCGCTGCCTATTCCCGATATCTTCTCGAACCGGGTGGTGTGGTTTGAAGATAACCAGATCGCCGCCGAGCTGGTGCAGATGCGCACCCTGCTGCCGGAGAAGTGGGGTAAACCGCTGCCGGTGATCGACGGGCCAAACCCCATTCTTAACGCCGAGCATAACGGCCAGAGCTGGCGGCGCATACCGCAGCCACATCGCTTGCCGGGCGGGGCTTCGGAGCAGACATCATGATGCAGTTAAGCGATATCATTCAGCTGGTGGTGCTGTGCGCCCTGATCTTTTTTCCTCTCGGCTATATTACGCGCCACTTTATCCGGCGCATCAGGGCCGTACTCCGTATGCTGTTTATTAAACCGCGCTATGTGAAACCGGTTGGTACATGGCGCAGTGCTTCGACCGTCAAGGCAAAACGAAAAGATGACTAATCAAACCCTTAATGCCTCTACGCCCTCACCGCTGTGGCAATACTGGCGCGGCCTTGCCGGCTGGAACTTCTATTTCCTGGTGAAGTTTGGCCTGCTGTGGGCAGGCTACCTTAACTTCCATGCGCTGTTAAACCTGGTGTTTATGGCGTTTTTGTTGATCCCTATTCCACGGCGTAGCGTGCACCGCCTGCGCCACTGGATCGCCATTCCTGTCGGCATTGCGCTCTTCTGGCACGACACCTGGCTCCCCGGCCCACAGAGTATGCTCAGTCAGGGATCGCAGGTCGCCGGATTCAGCGCCGACTACCTGATTGACCTGGTGACGCGCTTTATTAACTGGCAGATGATCGGCGGGATTTTTGTACTGCTGGTTGCCTGGCTTTTCCTGGCGCAGTGGATCCGCGTTACCGTCTTTGTGGTGGCGATTATGGTCTGGCTGAACGTGCTGACCCTGACCGGGCCGACCTTCTCCCTGTGGCCTGCCGGTCAGCCTACCACCACCGTCACTACCACCGGCGGTAACGCAGCGGCCACCATTGCCGCTGCCGGAGATAAACCGGTCGTCGGCGATATCCCGGCGCAGACCGCACCGCCGACCACGGCCAATCTCGACGCGTGGCTGAACAGCTTCTATACCGCTGAAGCCAAGCGTCAGAGCCGCTTCCCGACGCAGCTGCCTGCTGATGCCCAGCCGTTTGAGCTGCTGGTGATCAACATCTGCTCCCTGTCATGGGCGGACGTTGAGGCAGCTGGCCTGATGTCGCATCCGCTGTGGTCGCATTTCGATATTCAGTTCAAAAACTTCAACTCTGCAACATCCTACAGCGGCCCGGCGGCAATTCGTCTCCTGCGCGCCAGCTGCGGTCAGCCGTCGCACAAAAACCTCTATCAGCAGGCGGGCAACCAGTGCTACCTGTTTGATAACCTGGCGCAGCTTGGCTTCTCGCAGCAGTTTATGCTCGACCACAACGGCGTATTCGGCGGCTTCCTGAAAGAGGTGCGTGATAACGGCGGCATGCAGGCCCCGCTGATGGATCAGACCGGTCTGCCGACTGCCCTGCTCTCCTTTGACGGCTCGCCGGTGTACGACGACACCGCGGTGCTTAACCGCTGGATGCAGTCCCAGGATGGAAAAGAGAACCAGCGTACGGCAACCTTCTTTAACCTGCTGCCGCTGCACGACGGGAACCACTTCCCGGGGGTGAGCAAAACGGCGGACTATAAGGTGCGCGCCCAGAAGCTGTTTGACGAGCTGGATGCGTTCTTTACTACGCTGGAGAAATCGGGCCGTAAGGTGATGGTGGTGATGGTGCCGGAGCACGGCGGCGCGCTGCAGGGCGACAAGATGCAGGTCTCCGGCCTGCGCGATATCCCTAGCCCGTCGATTACCAACGTCCCGGCCGGGATCAAGTTCTTCGGCATGAAGGCACCGCACGAGGGCGCGCCGGTGGTGATCGATCAGCCGAGCAGCTTCCTGGCGGTCTCCGAACTGGTGGCCCGTTCGGTAGACGGCAAGCTGTTTACCGAGGATAGCGTCAACTGGGAGAGCCTGACCAGCAACCTGCCGCAGACGGCTCCGGTGTCAGAGAACGCCAACGCCATCGTGATCCAGTACCAGAACAAACCGTACGTCCGTCTTAACGGCGGCGACTGGGTACCGTATCCGCAGTAATGCCGTTACGCCCGGCGGCGCACCGCTTGCCGGGCCTACGGTGAACGCCGGAATCAACAACTAGCATCTATTTGTAGGCCGGGTAAGGCGAAGCCGCCACCCGGCGGTGCACCTCTTACCCGAAGTATACTAACGCTCATTTTAAACCTTGCTTCAGGCTAAGCACATTCCAGGTGTTATCTATAATAAACTCATAACGATACTTAACGCCATTAAGTTTATAAACCGTATAATACTCATTACCCGGCTTTAAGTTTATATTTATGCATGTATCAGGATAAGACAATTGCACAGGATAATAACCACTATCTGTGAGGACGGTGTCCTTTCCTGATTCGTTAAGGCCTATATGGTAATCACTCAACACATCACTTTTATCAAAGCTATAGCATACTCTTTGGCTATCTACTGATACGGTTCGCCATTTGCCAATATCTATCCCATGATTACCATTGCAACTACATGCAGTAACGCAACCCATTAATATCACTGCAACTTTAATAACAGACACCCTATAACCCTCTCATACAAAGGGTTACTATAGCACCGTAAAAATAGCAAACAATTATTTAGATAATGGATGCATTCCTATGAAATATTCATTTAAATAATGAATATTATTTTGTAGGCCGGGTAAGGCGAAGCCGCCACCCGGCTATGCGTACCTACACCGTATTATTTCTCGCATACTTTTTGATTTTTAATGCTTTATCCAGAAGTTAAGAGGATGAAAAGCGCAGTGTTGTGACAGAGCTTATGAGTTTAGATGTTCTTATCTATTTATGATCCTCTGCTTATAGAAACCTTCGTAGCATGGCGAAGGCGTAAAGGAGGATTAGGGATGAGCAAACGAAGCGATATCATTGATGGAAAAAACGCCGCAAGGGTTCCATTTGGTTTGGTTTATACAGAAGTGCTCGGATGGGTTGATCTCGGTCATGCGCAGGGCACAGACATCAGATCATTGTTACAGCAAATTGATGCTGGAGAGTCTTCCGGCCAGGAACGTTATGACATAAGCTATTCACAGTCCATGGTAGATCCCTTTCATACAATAAAAATGGGCAAATTTATTACGTGGCGCATTACACGCGGCCGCTCATACCATGAACGCAAAAGTATTGCTCTTGGCATGATGATGTCACTGGCTCGTAAATTTGAGGGGCTACAGGCATCGTTCCCTGTTAGTCTCGTCACAGATAGCGGCTTCAGTGGAGAGGATTTGATCTCTGATTTGCTGGGCTTTTACCGTGTTGTTTCCATTCAAAATCCATTTGAAATATTGCGGCCTGTTAGTAAAGATAAAGCCAGTGCTGATGGCTCATACATGGACAGCGCGAAAGGGGGAACATTACCGTATGCGTAAATCATTTAAAGTGCTTGGTAGTGTCATTATTGTTGCTGCCGCAGCGCTGACCTTTGTCTGGCCTTATATCGTAATGGAGTTCGCCGGGAACGCACACTATACCGAACAGGATAAACGGAAGTATGAATTTTATACGCCCGATCTTCTAAAAAAAATGCCACGGATTTCGCCCCGTTATGACTTCAACTTTGCCAATGTCACTGGTCCGGCATCACATGTATATGCTGTCAGGTACTACGGTACTGACGATTCGAGGCAGATCGAAACTTATCTGAACGCCATGGGTTACCAAAAGCAGGTAAGTTGTCATATTGAGGCAGTGTGCTGGCGTAGCGCAGATCCGCAAGAGATTGTGACCGTAAGCACATTGGATAGTCCTAAGGCCCTGTTAGTCTCTGTCGTCTACAACTACTAATAGCATCTCTCCCTCTATTCCGCCTTATACGTATCTTTTTATTAACCGACGGCGCATCGTTGATGCCGCCGGGAACAGCCGAAGCACCTGACGGATGCTCAGAGTCAGGTGTGCCGGGAAGCACAGAACAACGCATGGGGCAAACTGCTATATGGGCGAGATGTACATCTGGCAGGCCACGCCCACAATCCGCGCATGCAGGACACGCAATCATCAATGCCGTTCAATGTGGCAGGTGTTGCAAAGATTTTACCCTTTTATGAAGATCACCCGTCCGCTCCCGGAGGTAAATATGGGTTGGCAAAAGTGTAGCGCTACTCGGCGCAGCAATGTAGGCCGGGTAAGCGCGAGCGCCACCCGGCTTTTTTATTGCCTGCTAACGCTGTTCCGCCAGCCAGGAGAGCATCTTCAAACTTGCTGAATAATAGTCATCCTGGGCGGTAATCTGCGGCTCGCCGTTTTTTGTGCCGAGGGTGAGATCCCGCACCGCCAGCTGCCCTTCGTTCATATTGTAAGGCGCGGCTTCGTTGGTGGTGACGTTCACCCAGGCCGGGGTCTGGCTGCGACTGAATTTCTGCCACCAGCTGCGCCACGGCGTTAGCAGGGCGCTGTTCGGATCCTGCCAGGCGATGTAGAGCGGAATACGTATCGCATCATAGCTCATGCGCGGCGGCCACTCTTTGGCGGGCTGCATCTTGCCATCGGCAGCCAGCGCTACCCAGTCGGTAGGCAGATTCGCTTCGCCCCAGCCCATCTTACCCGTCAGTGTCTGCGCATCGCGGATCAGATCCCGCCACACGGTCAGGTGGCTGCGGTCGGCAAAAGCCTGCCACGCCGGGAAGATGAAGTAGGAGGGGTTGAGGTTCACGTAGCTGTTGAGGTTAAACCCGTTGGCACCCGGCAGCATGACGCGATAGCCTGCGAAGTTAATCACCGTATGGCTCACCAGCGCTTTGGTGATAGCATCAGAGGCCGCACCGTAGCGCCCATCGTGCCAGCGCGCATCGGCCTTCAGGAGCGCCCAGGCGATCAGCGCGTCGCCGTCGGTGGCATCATTTTTATCGGGGATGGGATCCGGCTCGACCGGGTTATAGCGCCAGTAGAACAGTCCGGTCTTTTTGTTTTTTAAGGTCTTCTCTGTCCAGGCCCACATCTTGTCGAAGCTGGCGCGATCGTCATTGGCTACCGCCATCAGCATCGCGAAGCCCTGCCCCTCGGTATGGGAGACGTTTTTGTTGCCAGTATCAACGATACGCCCGTCCGGCATTAGAAAGCGGGACTTATAAGTATCCCAGGCAACGCCCGCCTGAGCAAAAGAGGCAGACAGCAGGCCTCCCAGAACAACCATCGCGGTAACCGCGCGTTTAACCATAGCTGGACTCATTGTGGCTCGACTCACTGTGGATTGTGATAACGGAACTGAACGTCGGTATGGGAGAACAGGCGCTCGCGCTGTACGATAACGTGTGCCCCGCCGCCCTGCGCCTGCAGCCAGCGGGCGTAGAGGCCCTCAAGTATCGCACAAAAGGCGTGACACCAGCGCTGGCGATCGTCATCGCGCCCCAGCGGTAGCCCCTCGTGGCGTAGCAGCATGCCGTTTTCGTTGGCGACAATATCGATAAATCCCCAGTTGAACTGGCGCAGCAGGGCATTAATATTTGCCTCCAGCTCCCCTACCGTTTCCGCCTCGGGCAGTGGAAAACGCTCAGCCATCTCCTCCCCCATCTGGCGCAGGAAAGGCTGGCTGTCCGTCTGTCCGACGTTACGCACCATGTTATCGATCATAATGGTCAGCAGATCGAACCAGCCCGCAGGCGTCTGCTGCTGCTGAAAGTAGCTCATCAGCGTTGAATATTGACCGTTCTGGGTCATCAGTTGCCTCCTAACATATAGCGGAAGTAAAGCCCGGCGGTGCTTTCGTTATAGTTGCCGAACGTGTCATAGCCGACCTTGCCGCCTATCGTCATCTCTTTATTCACGTTGTAGTCCACACCCGCACGCACGGTGTAGCCGACGCCGCTTTCCGAGCGGCCTGAGTAAAACGCTTCTTTGGTGTAGCCCTGCTCCGCCAGTGCCTCCAGCAGATGCTGGTAGCCAGAATCGTTAGGGAAGTAGGCGCTGCGATCCTGGGTATAGGACTGATAGCCAACCGAGCCGCCAACATTCAGTTTCCAGTTATCAATTTTTTGCGTCAAATCAATCGGTAAGGCCACGCTGATGTAGTTCTGCGGGCTGAAGTAGCCGCCCTGGCCATAGGTGTAATAGCTGAGGTTTTTGGAGAAATCCATCCAGCTGACGTTCAGGCCAGTCTGTAGCGCCCGGAAGTCATCATGGTAGGGACGCAGGTAGACGCCAGCGCTGGCATTCATGCTCGTGTTGCTGGCGACGTTCTCCCCGATATAGCTGTAACCGCCGCCGCCGACGTAGAAGCCCGCGTCGCCGTCGTCGTAGCCCAGCTGTACGCTACCGCCGTTTTTCGTAACCCGGCCCCAGCTCTTCCCGGAGTAGGCATCCTTCATGCCGACGTAAGCGAGCAGGCTATCGGTCATAGCCCGGCGCTCGCCTTTAAGAATTAACGTCAGATAGTCCGTCAGCTTCGGTGACCACTGCACGCCTCCCACCAGGGTGCTGAGATCCTGCCCGAGCGGCGTGGTACCGATATCGATCCGGTACTGCTCGCCGCTAAGCGCCATCGCCAGCTCAACACCGTTGGCCTTTTGCGAATCGGTCGAGACGTTGCCGGGCTGATTAACATTGGCTTTGAGATTAGAGGCATCGATAAAATCCCTGACGTTACCGCTATCTCCCTGAGCGAGTTTTGCCAGGTTGAGAATGCCGTCGCCGCTGGTCAGGTTAAAATCGTTGACGTTGAGCTTGTCATGGTTATACAGCGCTTCCGCCCCTGGGTTAGCGGCAAAGTAGGCCTCCCGTTCGGTGGCGTTCATCCGTGCAATGGCATTTTGTTCATTGGTCGCGGTAGCCACCAGGCTGCTGGCAGCGTTCGACAGCGGGTTGGTACCGTAGCGACGCCAGGCATCTCCCGAAGCGCTGCCCGCGCTGAGGTTAATCGGCGTGGCGGTGAACTCGAAGCGCGATTCGCCAAACGGCGAGCTGGACCACGTCAGCGGCGCTTTGGCTTCGGTCAGCTTGCTGGTACCGGACTCGCCGTCGCGGCCGCGGATCTCTACCCCGCCCTGCACCCACATGCCGGTTTTCTGCTGCAGATCCTGCATCATCTCATCAACCTGACGCAGGGTGCGGCTCTGCACGGTCTCCATTGGCAGATCGGTGCGCGTCGTCCCTGGCAATGTACTACCCGGCTCGCGCGCCGTCTGCGCCACCTGCCACGGCAGGGTATTGTCCGCGCTGTACGTTGAGCGTGATGCGGTTCTGCTATTGCCCACGAACGGGTTGTCCGCCAGCAGCACGCCGCCAATAGTCGGCGTGGCGGCAGCATTGGTGGACGCCATTCCCAGCAGCTTGCCCCGGGCGCTGCGCAGGTAAGTCATCGCCTGCTGATGATTGCCTTTGGCCTCCTCCAGCCGGGCCAGCAGCAGCATGCGATCCGCTGAGCTGTCGTTGCGCAGGCCATCAGCAAGCGTCTGCGCTTTTTCAACGTTGTTCTCTGCCAGTGCCACGTCAATCGCCCCCACCCGCGCCGCCTGATCGTCGGTATCGCGGGTCATCAGGTAGTCATAGACCACCCCGGCCTCTTTGTTCATCTTGCCGGTCTGGTAGAGACGGGCCATGGCAAACATCAGATCGGTGTTCTGCGGATCGCTCTGCATCGCCCGCATCAGCTTGTCATAGGCGGCGGCATAGTTGCCCTGCTCGCGCAGCTGGTCGGCCTCGTTGATGACGTAGCCGTTGCGGATCCCCGCCAGCTGCGTGGGCGTGCTGCGCGCCTGCAGTTCGGGACTGGCAAGAAAGGCCTGCGCCTCGTTGTCCAGCCCGGCTTTATTCAGGACCGTAACCTGATCGGCATAGTCTCCGGCGTTGCCCTGCACGCCCTGGCGCAGGTTTTCCCGCACCAGCGCCACCGCGCCGCTGAGATCCCCGCTCTGGGCCAGCAGCTTCGCCAGCTTGCCCGCATCCACCGGGCTTTCCGGTGGCCGATGCGTCAGGGTTTTCAGCGTGTTGGCGGCGGCAACGCTATTGCCCTGGGCCAGGTAGCGCTCGGCGGTGGCTAGCTGCAGGTTGTAGTTCACCCGCTGGGCCAGATCGCGCATCTGCCCATTCTGGCTGGAGGGGGAGATGCGCGACAGCAGGGTTTGCGACTGCTGCCATGCGCCGTTCTCGCTGGCGAAAAGCGCTGCCGCGTAGAGCGAGCTGGCTCCTGCGCCGTTGCGCGCTGCCGGGGCCATCACCGTGCTGGCCTCGTCGCCGCTGCCGCTCTTTTGCAGCAGGCGGGCCAGATCGAGACGCAGCCACGGATCGTCCGGCAGGCGGCTCACGCCCTGCTGGAGGATAGCGATAGCCTGCTGGGTGTTGCCCGCTGCGGCGGCCTGCTGGGCCTGACGACGGATCGGATCCCCCGGCAGACCGGTGACAATGCGCGGCTGGAGCTTCGCCTGCAGGCTGGCGGGCAGCGTGCGCAGCATCGCCTGGGCCTCGTCTGACTTGTTCTGCTCCCGCAGGACGTAGAAGAGATTCTCCCTGGCGACGGCGTTTTGCGGCTGGTCGTTTAACACTGCGCGCAGGGCCTGCTCGGCCTGGGGATAGTCTTTGTTGTGGCGCAGGACGTCGGCACGAAACAGCCTGGCCGCAGTGCCGCGCTCGCCGCTCTGCTGGGCTAGCGGGGCGGAGAGTGCCAGCGCCTGGCTGACGTTGCCCTCCTTCAGCGCCTGCTGCGCCTCGGCCAGCTGACCGTAAAACGCCGCATCATCCGCCTGGTTTTTGCGCTCCGCCGAGGCGTCGCCGCCCTGGCTCGCGGCGCGGCTCAGGTACTGCGAAGCAGCTTTGTAGTCGCCGTTGCGCTGGGCGATGTAGCCCAGTCCGGCCAGCGCGTCGGCATCTTCGGGGTTGGTTTGCAGCACCTGCTCAAACTGGCGCTTCGCCGCGCCGGTATCACCGCTGTTGAGGGCGGTAAAGCCTTCCCCCTTCGCCGCGCCGCCGACGTTTTTCCGGTAGTAGGCCTGCACGTCGCCATCCTGAGGGTGGCGCTGCAGGAAGGTATCGTATAAACGTTCGTCACCCGCCTGCGGTCCCAGCCATAGCAGGGCCTGGCGTAGGCCATCATCGGCCTCGCGGCTGCCGCTGGCCATCGGCTCCAGCAGGGCGATGCCGTCGCGGCGCGTCTCTTCCCGCCACGTCAGCATTTTACCCAATGCTACCCGCGCCGCGTTGTCCTGCGGATTCTGGGCAACAAAATGTTGCAGCTCCCCTACCGCCTGCGGATAGAGCGACTTGTCGCTGCCCATGGTCAGGTAGTACTCCGGAGCCAGGCTTGGCGGCGGCGTATCGCCAGTAAACATGCTGCGCCAGGTGGCGAGCGCCGCCGGGACGTTGCCGCTGCGCGCCTGCTGGCGGGCCAGGGTTAGCTGCCCCTGGGGCACCTGCGCCAGCTGTTTGGCGTTATCCAGCGCCTGAAGCCCGGCATCAGCGGGCGCCACGGCGGCCAGCCGGGCGCGCCACTGGGCAGCGGTTTGCAGATCGCCGTTTTGCTGTGCCCAGAGTGCCATCAGATAGAGCGCCTGGGTATTATTGGCATCCACCATCAGCACTTTTTTCAGCGACTCGCTCGCCAGATCGTCGTGTGATTTCTCGTGCCAGTAGTTAGCCTGGTCAAACAGCGCCTTCAGCGCCGCATCGTTAGCCCCGGCCTGCGCCTGGCTTACCGCACCGAGCGTCAGCACGCCCGACAGGCAGAGGGTAGATAACCGGCGGGCGGTTTTAATCGTCATTATTTTCACCCTGTTCACTCTCCATCCTGGGGATCCAGTCGCTTACGCGCCCGTTTTTTCAACAGGGCATACAGCGCCAGCCCGACAATGATGCTGAAGCACAGCCCCAGCACGGCCAGCAGTCCGGCGTGCTGGTTGGCGTACCAGATCACCATCAGGTGCACCGGCATCTCGCCGCGCGGGTATTGCGAACCTACCCGGAAGCTGCGCACGCCGTTTTCGTTGGTGATGATCGCCGCATCGCCGCGAATACCGGCATTAATTTTCGGCGAGGTGAGATCGCTGTGCAGCCGCGAAAGCTGTTCGTCGCTGCTGCCAATAGCGGTGACCACCGTGCGTGCGCTGCTCCACGGCGAGCGGAAGCTGACGAAACCGCGCCACGACTCATTCGACGAGAAGTAGCGATCGGCCTCAAGACCGTCGGCGTTCCAGTCCCCGGCCATCCAGCGCTGGATCCTCTGCCACTGGGTCGGCTCGCGCACGCTAAGCAGATTGTCATGGGCTACGAAAGGCGAGGTTTTTAACAGCTCCCGGTTGAAGTCGTGCTGACCCAGCCCGGTTACCGCCAGCACGTCGCGATCGCGTAGCAGTTCGAGATTCGATCCCGCAGTGGGTATACCCAGCACCACGCGGTTGTGGCTCAGCGCCGTTCCGGTAGCGTTACCGGCGCGCGCCGCCATGTCGAGCAGCGTTCCAACCTGGGTCTCGGTGGGTTTCTCCGGCAGCAGTAGCACGGTTTGCGAGTAGTCCGCCAGCCGGGTAAACGGGAAGGAGGCCCCCACGAAGTAGGAGAGGTTCGGCAGCAGCGCAAAGTGACGGGTATGGCTCAGGTCGATCCATGAGTCGTCATCTACCCGGCTCTTGATGTTGTTGTTCAGCAGCACGCTGCACGGCGCACTCTCCTTGGGCACGATGTTGAAGTAGAGCGACAGCTGATTATCGCCGTAGATCATGTACGGCTCCAGCGGCATGTCGAACTGCTCCTGCCGCGCGTCGCCGCCCATTTTATGCCACAGCGTCTCCAGCGCACCCTGCTTGTTCACCGGCAGGTTGTGCAGGAAGGTGTCGTTCATGGTCATGCTCAGCCATGAGCGATCTTCATCAATCCAGCTCTCCGACGGGAAGCGATAGCCGATACGCAGCGGAATGGTTTCGCCATCCCAGAGGAAAAGATCCGGCGCGGCGCGGAAGGCGACACGCAGCGCATCGTGCCAGATCCCGTTCACGGTCATGCTTTGATCCTTGCGGATCAGCTCCGAGAGCTTTACCGGACGATCCGTGGGGATCCAGCGCGGCGCGTCGTAGGGCTTGCTGACCGGGATCGACTCACCGTCAACCGTTACGCTCGGGGTCTGCAGGGCAAAGTTACCCCGCGTCAGACGCCAGGCTGCCGCCCGTAGGGCGCGATCGTCGTTACCCACCACCAGCAGCAGCTTGTAGGTCGGGTTCGCCGGGTTATCGATAATGCTCAGCGCTGGCCCGCCGCTCTGGGGCAGGGTCAGGCCGCCGATGCGCTCGCCGGGGTGGCCGAGCAGAATGCCGTTTTTCTCCGGCAGGCGATCGCTCCGGGCAGCGAACGAGACGCCGCGATAGTCTGCCTGGATACCCATCCACGAGGCGATCAACGCCGCCGCGCTGACGGTGTCTGCCGTCAGCGTCGCCGGGAAGGCAAAGGCGATGGTGGCAGGGGTCATCTGCATGTTGTCAAAGAAGGGGCGCGGGAAGTGGCTGAGATCGGAACCAATATCCAGCTGCTGCCCTTCAAGACTAAATTTCGAGTCCGGCAGGATCGTCACGCGGTATTTATCCGTGAGATCGCGCTGGCACATCATCGCATCGCCGTCGTTGATCTTGAAGCTGATGGTATTGCTGGAGACCAGCAGCGCCGCCGGGACGTCAAGCTGGAAGCGGGAGACGTCGCTGTCGGCGGCCCCCAGCGGCACGGTACCCAGCGGCTGACCGTTGAGCATCAGCTGCATTGTGGCGTTGCGGGTCGCCATCGCTGGAGAGACCTTCAGGTTCAGCGCCAGCTGGGCGTTGGTGATCACCTGGCTGACCGGCAGGGTGAAGGCCACCCCACCCTGCAGCTGCCCGCCGCTGAGCACGATGCCCTGCGGCTGGCCCATCTGCGCCAGAGTGACATCGCCTGCTACCGTCGGGATAAAGGCCGTCGGCGCAGGTGTCGGGCTGGCCACCGGCGGGGGCAGATCCAGCGGCAGCAGATCGGCTGGCGTGGTCTCCTCTCCGTAGAGCGGCGTAATGAACAGCGCGCTAACCAGCAGCGCCAGGGCGGTTAAACGTCTCATACGCTCCCTTTCTCCTGCGCAGCCTTGAGCACCGCACGCTGGCGGCGGTTTTCACGGCGTGACTTCCACGTCAGCCAGAAGAGGTCAAACACGCAGCGCATAATAGTCAGCATTGAGCGGAACGGGTTGTCCTGCGGTCGTTGAGGCTGGATCCACGCATCGGCGCGGGAGAGCACCACCCGCACCAGCTCGCGGCGGCGGGAGAGCGGGATCTCTTCAAACATTAACCGCACATAGGCGTCGTCAGCAGCGATGGTCTTCACCGGAATGCTGATTGCTCCCGACTGGAGCAGCAGCTCAATCTCTTCAATCTCATCGGTCAGGTGACGGCTGTCCGGCACGGCGACGCGGCAGCCACCCATCGACAGGTCAGCGGTTTCGCTGCGGGACGAGATGCCGCTGGCGTAGTGGATCAGCGCCGGGATTTTCACGTCAATACGAATCGTTTTTCGCGTCTGTCGCGTTTCCCGGGCGACGGCAATGGCCGCCAGCAGGAAGACCAGGCTGTAGAGTCCCCAACCCACGTTGAGGGCGATAACCTTCGGATCGACGGCAAAGTGGTCATGCGCGAAGGCGCGCACGATCCCCCAGATCACCGCAACGCCGAGCAGGAAAGCGATCGCCAGGTGCGGGCGCACGACGCTGAAGTCAAAGTAACCGACGTTAAGCAGGCCACCCTTATCGGTCACGTTAAACTTGCCGCGCTTCGGGAAGAGCATGGTGACCACGGTAGGCAGCACGATATGGAACGCCAGCACCAGGTCGTAGATCTCGCCCCAGAAGCTGTAGCGGTAGCGCCCGTTCAGCCGCGAGTTGAGGTAGATCGACAGGAACAGGTGCGGCAGGGCGTAGGCAAACACCAGGCTCGCCGAGGAGTAGATGATGTTGAGGTTAAACAGCAGGTAGGCCAGCGGCGCGGTCAGGAAGATGATGCGCGGGATGGCAAACTGATAGTAGAGCATCGCGCTGAGGTAGCACAGGCGCTGCTGGAAGGTCAGCCCGCGACCAAACAGCGGGTTGTCGAGGCGGAAGATCTGCGTCATGCCGCGCGCCCAGCGGGTACGCTGGATGATATGCAGCACCAGACGCTCGGTGGCGAGACCGGCGGCCAGCGGAATATCGATAAACGCCGACCCCCAGCCCAGGCGCTGCATCTTCAGCGCGGTATGGGCATCTTCGGTTACCGTCTCTACCGCGAAGCCGCCAATCTCCTCCAGCGCGCTGCGGCGGATCACCGCACAGGAGCCGCAGAAGAAGGTAGCGTTCCAGTTATCGTTACCCCGCTGGATCGGGCCATAGAACAGCATCCCTTCGTTAGGGATATTGCGACCTACAGAGAGGTTACGCTCAAAGGGATCCGGCGAGTAGAAGAAGTGCGGAGTCTGGACCAGAGCCAGCTTCGGATCCTTCAGGAAGCCGCCGACGGTGGCCTGCAGGAAGATACGGGTCGCGACGTGGTCGCAGTCAAAGACGCAGATCAGCTCCCCGTTGGTGAGCTTCATGGCGTGGTTAAGGTTGCCCGCTTTGGCATGCGAATTATCGTTACGGGTGATGTACCCCACCCCAACGTCGGCAGCAAACATGGCAAACTCGCTGCGCTTGCCGTCGTCGAGGATATAAATTTTCATTTTATCCCTGGGGTAATCGATGCACTGCGCCGCCAGCACGGTGTCGCGCACCACGTCCAGCGATTCGTTATAGGTGGGGACGTAGACGTCTACGGTTGGCCACAGGTTGACATCCTCCGGCAGGGGGACGATCTCCCGCTTTAGCGGCCAGATGGTTTGCAGGTAGTTCAGCAGCAGCATTACCCAGACGTAGAGATCGGCGAGAAACAGGCCGATGCCTAAAATGGTCTCTATCTCGGAGTTAAAATGCAGGGTCTGGGTAGCGCGAAAGTAGATATAACGCGTCGACATCAGGAACGACATCACCACCATGATCACGGAGATGCTGCGCTTTTTGCTGTAGCCCATTAAGAACAGAATGCCGATGCTGATCAGGCCAAAGAGATACTGCTTCTGGCTATCCATTGGCGTGATGACCACCAGCACGGCGGCAGGTGCCAGCGCCAGCATCAGAAGATAAAACAGGAACTTTTTCATTGTTCGCCCTGGCGAAAATTAGAATCCAGACATCTTTGGCTGGCTGTGAACGGTGCCGTCGCCGACCCTCACGCCCAGAATATTGGTCACCTTTCTGGCAATCAGCTCGATATCAAACGCCGCCGCCGAGGCCGGGCTAAAATCGAAAATTGACTGCTGAGAGGCGTTGGCTTCGATCACGCTCTCATCACGATGAACCACGCCAATCAAACGCTCGCCCAGCCGCTGCTCCATAAAGGCGGTCACGTCGCGGCTGATCTGGCGACGGTTATCGCTCTGGTTCAGCACTACGTAGTAGCCCGCCTTGCGGTTAAGCACGTCGCCGGTTAAACGATTGTTTTCCACCTGCGGCATCAGGGAGAGGGAGGCGGTATCGGCCAGCAGCGAGACCAGATGCAGATCGGCCAGCTTTGAGAGCGCTTTTAGCGCAGGCGAGGGACCGGGCGGGAAGTCAGCGATGATAATCAGTCCGGGATAGTTGAGCAGGGTGCTCAACCCGCGCAACAGGAAGTGCTCATCCTGTCCCAGGCGCCCTTCAAAGGCTTCACGCTGCGGCTCGGTGGCATCGCCATAGGGCAGAACAAAGACGTTGCCGCCTGCCGAGAGCACAAACTGGCTCCAGTCGGCAGCCTCGCCGGCTTTGGCGACAAAACCACGGCCGTCAGAGAGCGGAACGCCAAAGTGCAGGCGCAGCGCATTCTGCACGTCAAAATCAATCGCCAGCACTTTATTGCCTGCCCGCGACAGCGCATAGGCCAGGTTTGCCGTGAGGGTTGTTTTCCCTACTCCGCCTTTCGGGGAACAGACACAGATCAACGGCATGACGCGATCCTTTCTAACAGCGATTTCAACGGCTGATTCTTTTCAACGGCGGGCTTCGCCTCTGCGGTTTTTGGCGCAAAGAGCTGGGAGAAATTAACCGGGGCTGCGGCGACAGGCGCGGCGGCAGGGGTTAGCTCAGGTATTGGCGCAGCCGGTACTTTCAGTGCCGCAGGCGCGAGTGCCGGAGCTGCTGGCGGCGTAGCCAGCTGAGCTGCAACGCTCTGGAAGATAGGCGGCGCGGCGTCAGGGAGCGGTGCGGGGGTTAACGCTACTGGCGCGACAAACGACGGCTCTTTAACAGTAAACGTCTCCGGATCGACGGACTGCGGAACAGGCAGCGAGACGTGCCCGCCCATTGCCAGCGTCGACTCTTCGGTCGCCGGAGAGAGCTGGTTGATAATGGCCCAGCTGCCGTGGTCATGCGCGAGGTTTTGCGACGAGAAATCTTTAAAATCGTGTTGCTGTGTGTGAGTCTTGTCTTTAAACCTCTGCAAATCATCATAATTATTCATATCTGTACTCATGATTTACAAACAAAAATAGCCCTACCACCGTGTTGACCAAAGTGGCTATTCACAGGAAGCGTTTTTGAATTTTACTGGCGTGTGGTACACAAGCCGCTAGCTGACTTATGTAGGCGTAATTATTGCGTCGCTATATGACTGCTCTACGACTTTCGACCTATTTACAGCAGTAATATAAGGATTCGCGGGACACATGCTATCTGTTTTTGCCGCAAAAAACAGCAAAGGGTTAAATAGGGAATAAGCAGCAACTTACTGGGATATAATGCTAATTTAAAGCAAATGAGCCTTTTAAAATCGACTATCCAGGGCTGAATTCCAGACTAACCGATTGAATAAGATAGTTCTTAAATTAATAATTATTTACTCTGTGAAATATTTTGAAATACTTTAATGCGAGGCGCTACGCTTATCAAGCCTGCGTTGCTTCAGCTTTCTGGAAATAAAAAACCGGAGGCCAGGCTCCGGTTTTAAGGATGGGTAAATTAGATCGCTCAAACAGGGTTGATTGGCTTCTCGCCGTTCTCATCCTGATCCACTGCAAAGCAGGCCACCAGCTGGCCGCCGTACGATTTCAGCTGCGGCTGAAGTTGAGTACAGGGACCAAAGCGGCGACGGCAGCGGGCGCTGAAGGCGCAGCCCGGCGGTGGATTCAGCGGGCTGGGCAGCTCGCCGGTCAGCTTGATACGTTCCCGACGATCGTCCGGATTCAGACGCGGCGTCGCGGAGAGCAGCGCCTGGGTATACGGATGACGCGGATTGCTGAAAATCTGCTCCTTAGTGCCCTTCTCTACGCAGCGGCCGAGGTACATCACCATCACTTCATCAGCAATGTGCTCGACCACCGACAGATCGTGAGAGATAAAGACATAGGAGAGACCCAGATCCTGCTGCAGATCCATCATCAGGTTCAGCACCTGCGCACGCACGGAGACGTCGAGCGCCGACACCGGCTCATCAGCAATCACCACGTCTGGATCGAGCATCAGACCACGGGCAATCGCAATACGCTGACGCTGGCCGCCGGAGAACATATGCGGGTAGCGATCGTAATGCTCGGTCTTCAGCCCCACCTTCGCCATCATCGACAGCGCTTTTTCACGCAGCTCTGCTTTGCTGAGGTTGCTGTTAATCTGCAGCGGCTCCTCGAGGATCTGCCCCACTTTTTTACGCGGGTTCAGCGAGCCGTAGGGGTTCTGGAAGACAATCTGAATCTTCTGGCGACGCAGCTTCTGCGCCTGCGGATCGTGCTTGAGCAGATCCTGCCCCTGATAGTAGAGCTCGCCGCCGGTCGGCGTTTCAATCATGGTCAGCAGGCGGCCAAGCGTGGATTTACCACATCCGGACTCCCCTACCACCGCGAGGGTTTTCCCGCGTTCGAGAGAGAACGATACGCCGTCCAGGGCTTTAACCAGGCGCTCCGGAGCAAACAGCCCCTTCTTCACCGGGTAGTGTTTTTTCAGGTCAATAGCCTGCAACAGCACAGGGGTTGTGGCCTCATGCGTACTCATAGTTAGGCCTCCCGGCATCATCGAGTGGATAGTGACATTTTGAACGACGTCCGTTGTCCACCAGGTTCAAGCCTGGCTCTTCGACGCGGCATTTATCCGTAGCATACGGGCAGCGTGGGTTGAGCAGACAGCCAGTCGGGCGATCGTATTTACCCGGCACCACGCCCGGCAGCGAGGCCAGACGGGCTTTGTCCTGAGCAAACTCAGGCAGCGCACGTAGCAGCGCCTGGGTATAGGGGTGGCGCGGCGCACGGAAGATCTCGTGCGAACTGCCAGACTCAACGACCTGTCCCGCGTACATCACGATGATTTTGTGTGCGGCTTCGGCCACCAGCGCCAGATCGTGAGTGATCAGGATCAGCGCCATGTTCTCTTTCTGCTGCAGCTCCAGCAGCAGCTCGATGATCTGCGCCTGGATAGTCACGTCCAGCGCGGTGGTCGGTTCATCGGCAATCAGCAGCTTCGGCTGGCAGGCAATGGCCATCGCAATCATCACGCGCTGGCTCATCCCGCCGGAGAGCTGGTGCGGATAGACGTCAAGACGCGACGCCGGGTCCGGGATGCCCACCTGGTTCAGCAGGTCGATAGCCCGCTGACGACGGGTGCGCTTGCTGCCGCCCTGATGCACCTTAATCGCCTCCATAATCTGGAAGCCAACCGTGTAGCACGGGTTAAGGCTGGTCATCGGGTCCTGGAAGATCATCGCCACGTCGGCACCCACCAGGTTACGCCGCTCTTTTTCCGAGATGCGCTTCAGGTCCTGGCCGTTAAACTCCAGCTTCTCTGCCATCACCCGGCCAGGGAAGTCAATCAGCCCCATGATCGCCAGCGAGCTGACGGATTTACCGGAGCCGGACTCCCCGACGATGCCAACCACTTCGCCCTGCTCAACGCTATAGCTTACGCGGTCTACGGCACGGAACGGTGTCCCTTCGTCGCCGAAGTGCACCGACAGTTGATCAATATTCAATAACGCCATTCTCGTGCCTCTTACTGCTTCAGTTTGGGATCGAGCGCATCACGCAGACCGTCACCCATCAGGTTAAATGCCAGCACCGTCAGCAGGATCGCCAGACCCGGGAAGGTCACGACCCACCAGGCACTCTGTGCAAACTGCAATACGTCGGAGAGCATGGTGCCCCACTCCGGCGTTGGCGGCTGCGCACCCATGCCAAGGAAGCCAAGGGCGGCCATATCGAGAATGGCGTTAGAGAAGCCGAGCGACGCCTGAACGATCAGCGGCGCAAGGCAGTTGGGTAAGATATTGATGAACATCTGACGCATCGCCCCCGCCCCCGCCACGCGCGAGGCGGTAACGTAGTCGCGGTTGACCTCAACCAGCACGGCGGCACGCGTTAAGCGCACGTAGTGCGGCAGCGCCACGAAGGTCAGCGCCAGCGAGGCGTTGACTATCGACGGGCCGAAGATAGCCACCAGCACCAGCGCCAGCAACAGGCTCGGCAGCGCCAGCATGATATCGACGATACGCATGATGATGTTATCAACGAGACCACCAAAGTAACCTGCCACCAGTCCGAGTACGACGCCCATGATCAGCGACAGCACCACCACCAGGCAGCCCACCAGCAGCGACAGGCGTGCGCCGTACATCAGACGCGACATCACATCGCGGCCAACGTCGTCGGTGCCGAGAATATGCGCCAGACTGCCGCCATCCTGCCAGGCAGGCGGGGCCAGCAGCGCGTCACGGAACTGATCCGCCGGGTTGTAAGGCGCAATCCAGTTGGCAAAAATGGCAATAATCAGCACCACCACCACGTACACCAGGCCCACGACCGCGCCTTTGTTACGTTTGAAGTAGTGCCAGAACTCCTGCATCGGCGTCATCGGTACCGGCGCGGAGAGAGCTTTATCTTGAGTAACTTGTGACATGATGGCCCCTTACTTCTTGTGCCGAATACGCGGGTTCACCACGCCATAAAGCAGATCGACCAGCAGGTTGACGAGGATGATCATCGTCGCTACCAGCAGTACCCCACCCTGCACCACCGGATAGTCGCGGCGTTGCAGCGCATCAATCAGCCAGCGGCCCAGTCCCGGCCAGGAGAAGATGGTTTCGGTCAGGATCGCCCCGGCCAGCATCGTTCCCACCTGCAGGCCGATAACGGTTACCACCGGCAGCATAGCGTTACGCAGGGCATGAACGATAATCACGCGCATACGGGTCAGGCCCTTGGCGCGGGCGGTACGAATGTAATCTTCACCCAGCACCTCCAGCATCGCTGAGCGAGTCATACGCACGATGACCGCCAGCGGGATAGTGCCGAGCACCACCGCAGGCAGGATCATATGCGCCAGCGCATCGATAAAGTTGCCCTCTTCACCCCAGATAGCGGTGTCGATTAGCATAAAGCCGGTGAGCGGATTGCTATCGTCGAGGAACACCATATCGCTGACGCGCCCGGAAACGGGGGTCAGGTTGAGCTGCACCGAGACCAGCATGATCAGCATCATGCCCCACCAGAAGATCGGCATGGAGTAGCCGGTCAGGGCCAGGCCTACCGCGGTGTGATCAAAAATGGAACCGCGCTTCACGGCGGCGAGAACGCCCACCGGAATGCCGACGGCCACGGCAAAGATCATGGCGCAGACACCAAGCTCTAGCGTCGCTTGAAAACGCGGCACGAACTCTTCCCACACCGGAAGACGGCTCTTCAGTGATATTCCTAAGTCGCCGTGCAGAACGCCCCAAACGTAGTTAACGTACTGCTGCCACAGCGGCTTGTTGAGGCCCAGCTCAGCCAGTAGCTGCGCATGGCGCTCGGGGGAGATACCACGCTCACCCGCCATGATCATCACCGGGTCACCGGGGATCATATGGACAAAGGCAAAGGTGAGAAGGGTGATACCGATAAACGTCGGGATAACTAATCCCAGACGTCGGAGGATGAACTGCAACATAACCCGGATTCTCTCTGCTGACGCACGCCCAGTGACGTGACGTCTGTATTGCTCACAAATCTAACGCCGGGTGGCGCTACGCTTACCCGGCCTACACTCGTAGGCCCGCGCAAGCGTAGCGCCGCCGGGCATGGGGTGCAGTCGCACCCCTTACGCTTTTATTATTCGACAGACACGTTTTCGAAGTGGTGTTTGCCTAATGGATCAACAACGTAGCCTTTCACCTCTTTACGTACTGGCTCGTACACGGTGGAGTGAGCGATGATCAGCGCCGGAGCCTGATCGTGCATCACCACCTGAGCCTGCTTGTAAAGCTCGATACGCTTGTTGTGATCGTCCGCAGCGCGCGCCGGTTGAATCAGATCTTCAAACGGCTTGTAGCACCAGCGAGAGTAGTTAGAGCCTTGTTTTGCCGCATCGCAGCTGAACAGGGTGGCGAAGAAGTTGTCCGGATCCCCATTGTCCCCGGTCCAGCCCATCATCACGGCCTGATGCTCGCCTGCTTTAGCACGCTTCAGGTACTCGCCCCACTCGTAGGTAACAATTTTGGCCTGCACGCCAATCTTCGCCCAGTCAGCCTGAATCATCTCAGCCATACGGCGAGCGTTCGGGTTGTACGGACGCTGGACCGGCATCGCCCACAGCTCAACGGTGAAGCCTTTATCCTGACCGGCTTCTTTCAGCAGCTGCTTCGCCTTCTCAACGTCGTAAGTATAATCCTTAACGTCGTCGTTATAGCCCCACATGGTCGGCGGGATCAGGTTTTTCGCTGCGGTGCCCGCGCCCTGGTAAACGGCCTTGATGATCGCCTCTTTGTTGACCGCATAGGTCAGCGCCTGGCGTACTTTCACATCATCAAACGGTTTTTTCTCGGTGTTGAAAGAGAGGTAGCCGACGTTCAGGCCCGCCTGCTCCATCAGGTTCAGGTTTTTATCCTGCTTCATACGCGCGATGTCAGCCGGGTTCGGATACGGCATGACCTGGCACTCGTTTTTCTGCAGTTTCGCATAGCGCACAGAGGCGTCAGGCGTGATGGAGAAGACCAGACGGTCGATCTGCGGCTTGGTGCCCCAGAAGCCTTCAAACGCTTTGTACAGGATGCGGGAATCTTTCTGGTACTGCAGCAGCTGGAACGGACCGGTACCGATTGGGTTGAGGTCCACTTTCTCCGGCGTGCCGGCTTTCAGCATGTTATCTGCGTACTCTTTGGACATGATAGAGGCGAAGTCCATCGCCAGGTCGGCCAGGAACGGTGCTTCCGGACGCGAGAGAATAAACTGAACGGTATGATCGTCCACTTTTTTCACTTCGCTAATCAGGTCCGGCAGGCCCATGCCTTCGAAGTATTCGTAGCTGCCGCCAGAGACTTTATGGTACGGGTTGTTCGCGTTTTTCTGACGGTCGAAGGAGAACACGACGTCATCGGCGTTAAGCTCACGCGTCGGTTTAAACTCTTTGTTGTCCTGCCATTTTACGCCCTGACGCAGATGGAAGGTGTAGGTTTTCCCGTCTTCGCTGACGTCCCACTTCTCAGCCAGGCCCGGGATCACTTCGGTGGTACCGGTTTTGAACTCAACCAGACGGTTATAGATAGGCACTGAGCTGGCATCGTAGGTTGTACCAGACGTAAAGAGCTGCGGGTTAAACCCCTCCGGCGAGCCTTCAGAACAGTAAACCAGGGTTTTTGCCTGCACACTTGCTGCGACAGTCAGAGCCACCAGGCTGAGACCAAGCTTCAGCATCCCTGACTTCTTCAAGGAAATACTCATTATTCTGCTCCAATGTGATATGTGTTGTTTACCCGTTGCAGCGGGTATAACCGACAAACCTTTATTTATTTTTTACCGGTCTGGTCGGCGGTGCCCAAAGGCAGCTTAAGGGGAGGTGATTCCTTTCAAAAGGTTGACTGAGTTGCAGTGCAGATTCTCCGTGAAATGCCCCTCATGCCCTACAATCTGTCAACAGAATGTCAAAACGTCAATACAGGTAACCGGGTTTTACACCGAAGGTGAGAATTAACAAACAAAGCGTAAAAAAAGCGCAATCCGCTATTTCCAGCAGAGAAATTTGTGCTATGGCCCGCATGGCAGGATGATTGACTCCGCAGACCACCTGAACCAGCGTTTTACATTAGTGAATATTGTGAAAAAATTCTGACAGGATGATGAATATGTGAGCGATTAATACCGCGAACGTTAAAACGCACAGCGGAAAATGCTGAGTTATCCATAAGCTACGCGAAAAAAGATTCATCTATATATAAATAAATACAATGGAATATGTCACAAAACGGTGAACAAACGAGGTGAAAAGTCGGCGGGGTAGTAAAGGTAAAGTGATACGTAGGCCGGGTAAGGCGGAGCCGCCACCCGGCGATTCAGTGCAGCCCAGAGCAGGGAGTTCAGCATGGCACAACGCCCGGCGGCGCAAGCTTGCCGGGCCTACATAGTGCGCGGTTTTGCCCCTGTAGGCCGGGTAAGGCGCAGCCGCCACCCGGCGGTTCGGTGC
>JBCNNW010000035.1:0-36755 GCA_039594205.1 Pseudescherichia sp.
TACTGCGGTTTTGTAGGCCCGGTAAGCCCAGCGCCATCGGGCGTATCTGTGCCGATGCGGCAACGCCGGGCGGCACTACGTTTGCCCGGCCTACGGGGTGAGGCTACTGTGGTTTTGTAGGCCCGGTAAGCGCAGCGCCACCGGGCGTATCTGTGCCGATGCGGCAACGCCGGGCGGCACTGCGTTTGCCCGGCCTACGGGGTGAGGCTACTGCGGTTTTGTAGGCCCGGTAAGCGCAGCGCCACCGGGCGTATCTGAGCCGATGAGGCAACGCCGGGCGGCACTGCGTTTGCCCGGCCTGCGGGGTAAGGCTGCTGCAGTATTTTGTAGGCCCGGCAGGCGCGCCGGGCGTTACGTTAGCGAGAATTAATCCTCGAAGAACCAGTAGCCGCTGTTAACCAGCGCGGCGAGCATGGCGAGGAACGACGGGTCGTCCAGCGCGTCGCCGAGGGTATCGGCGTTCGCCACGATATGGTTTGCCAGCGCGGCAAGTGCCGGGCGGTGCGGGGAGTCAACCTTCTCACCGTTGACAAACACCTCGTCGCCGATACGCAGCACGCGCAGGCCACCGAGGCGTACCAGCTTGTCTCCCTGCTGCAGCGCATCGTAGATCTCATCCGGCTGATACGGCGGCTCCGGCGGAGATACATCCAGCTCGTGACGCGACTGGGAGATAAACTCGCCAAACCACTGTTGGAACTGCGCCGGCTGGTTAATCAGCTCAAGCATCATTCCGCGCAGCTTATCCAGCTCCTGCGGCAGAATATCCGCCGGGTGCTCCCGCGACGGCACGTCCGGATCGCTATAGCGATGGCTACCCAGCTCGCGCTGTAAGACATAGTCCGCAAAGCCGCTGATCATCTCCCGACCGCTTGGCGCCCGGAAGCCCACCGAGTAGTTCATTGAGTTTTCAAGAGAGTAGCCCTCGTGCGGGAAGGCAGGGGGAATATAGAGAATATCACCCGGCTCCAGCTCTTCATCAATGATCGCTTCGAAAGGATCAACCTGCAGCAGATCCGGATGCGGACAGTGCTGCTTCATCGGCACCTTATCGCCTACGCGCCAGCGACGGCGGCCGGTACCCTGAATAATAAACACATCGTACTGGTCAAGATGCGGACCCACGCCGCCACCCGGTACGGAGAAAGAGATCATCAGATCGTCAATACGCCAGTCCGGCAGCGCCCGGAAGGGGCGCATCAGCGCGGCGCTCTGCTCGTGCCAGTGATCCACCGCCTGCACCAGCAGCGACCAGTTGGTTTCACCCAGGTGATCGTAGCTCTCAAACGGGCCGTGACTGACGTTCCATTTACCATCCTGATGACTGACCAGGCGGCTGTCGACTTCGCTCTCCATCGCCAGCCCAGCCAGCTCATCTGGCGAGAGGGGATCGATAAAGTTAGCTATGCCACGCTTCAGCACTACCGGGCGCTTTTGCCAGTAGCGCTGAATAAAATCGGGCCAGTCGAGTGTTAATTGATATTCCATATAAGTTTCCTGGTCTTGTGTCTAACCCGGATTATAACGGATGGCAGCCTGGCTGGATGCTTAATTCGTTAATTATCCCCGGCGCTCTCCTGCTGGCGGGCAAAAATAGCCTCCATTCGCGCGCCACCAAGTGGGCTTTCACCCGCAACGATCTCTCCCCCATACTGCTCTACAATTTCCCGGGCAACGGCCAGGCCTACTCCCTGGCCGGGACGCAGCGTATCGGCCCGCTGACCGCGATCAAAAATCGTCTCTCGCAGGCTCACGGGGATACCGGGGCCGTCATCGTCAACGATGATATGCAAGCGATCGTCAGACTGCCGGGCAGAGACTTCAACAAACTCCAGGCAGTATTTGCAGGCGTTATCCAGCAGGTTACCCATCACCTCCATCAGGTCGTTTTTCTCGCCGACAAAGCTGATCTCCGGAGAGATATCGAGAGTGATAGCCACCCCTTTGCGCTGATAGACCTTATTCAGTGCCGAGGTGAGACTGTCCAGCATGGCCGCCACCGGATGCAGCTCGCGGCTGAGCATAATGCTGCCGCCACGCATGCTGGCCCGATGCAGATAGTAGCCAATCTGCTGGGAGATACGGCTGATCTGCTCCAGCATCACTGGCTCAGCGTCGCTCACGCTCAGCTTATTGCTGCGCAACGAGCGTAGCGTACTTTGCAGCACCGCCAGCGGCGTTTTCAGGCTGTGCGTCAGATCGGTGAGGGTGGTACGGTACTTGTCGTAGCGCTCGCGCTCGCTTTTCACCAGCCGATTGAGATTACGCACCAGGCTGACCAGCTCGCGGGAGGTTACCGGGTTCAGGCGCTCACGGTGGTGCTCTTCAAGCTCGCGCACCTCTTTTGCCAGCGCTTCGATAGGGCGCAGGCTCCAGCGCGCGGCTATCCACAGCAGGGGAATAACCAGCAGCAGGTTAGCCATCACCACGTAGATAAACCAGTTCCACACCTGATGCGCCTGCTTAAGCTCATCGGGCACGGTGTCGATCACCACAATGGTTAGCGGTGGCATATGGGCCGTCGCGGGGAAGTAGTTCACCGCCACCGAGTGGGTGGTTTCGCTGTCATTGTCGTCCGCGCGCAGGTCGCTGAGGGCTTTCTGCGCCGAGGGATCGCCGCTGATCAGGGTGCTGGTGGCGTTGGCATCGGCCTCAATCTCATGGAAGCCATCGCTCTTCAGCCATTCAGGGCGAATGCGCTGCACCAGCCACGGCACGCTGCGCTGGGACCACAGGAGCTGCCCCTGCTGGTCATAGATCAGCGCCACAGTGGGACCTTGCAGATTCAGGTTTTCCGGCAGCTCAATACTGAAGCGCTGGTTTTCCCATTTTGACAGCGTATAGAAGAGGTTGCTCTCGCCGCGCAGCAGGCGAAAGGTGGTCTTATCGAAGCTAACGCTGTAGCCCACCAGCGCCACCATGCCGTAGGAGAGGGAGAGCACCAGCACGACGGCAGCCGTGGCGAGCAGGAAGCGAACTCGCAGGGAGAGCGGCAGCAGGTGCCGCCGAAGCCTCCTCATAAGGGCAGTTCGAATAGATAGCCCTGGCCGCGTACGGTATTAATTACCTCATGGGGATACTGGGCCTGGATCTTTTTCCGCAGGCGACCCATTAGCACGTCGATAGTATGGCTCTCCCGCAGCTCGGCGTCCGGGTAGAGCTGTAGCATCAGAGCATCTTTACTCACTACCTTGCCGCTGTTGCGGATCAGCGTCTCCATAATGGTGTACTCGAAGGCGGTCAGCTTGATCGTTTCGTCATTGATAGAGAGCTCTCGCCGCGAAAGATCGACCTGGAACGGCGGTATAGAGATAACCTGCGAGGCGTGACCACCGTTGCGGCGCATCAGGGCCTGCATACGGGCAGCCACCTCCTCAATATGAAACGGCTTGGTCACGTAATCATCGGCCCCGGCGCTCAGCACCTCGACCTTATCCTGCCACCCTTCACGGGCGGTAAGCACCAACACGGGGAGGGTAACATCATGGCTGCGCCAGCGGCGGATCAGTGACAGCCCGTCCTCATCCGGCAGGCCGAGATCGACGATGGCAATGTCAGGAAGGTGTTCATTTAAGTAGTAATCCGCTTCCTTTGCATCTTCGGCGGCGTCGACCTGGTGCCCCAGCTCCTGCAGCTGAACTTTCAGGTGATGGCGCAGCAAAGGGTTATCCTCTACGACAAGTACGCGCATTGTCCGAACTCCCATACAATCATGTTGTGAATAGTTTAACGCGAATGCGTGATTATGATGCGAATGAAATCAACAGAGAGTAAACCAGCAGGGAAGCAGCCCGCTCCCTGAACGAGAGCGGGCTAAAAAGCAGGGGGAATTATTTCAGTTCATCAACCATGGTGATGGCGCGGCCAATGTAGTTGGCAGGCGTCATGGCTTTGAGGCGGGTTTTCTCTTCCTCTGGCAGCGCCAGGCTATCAATAAACTGCTTCATGCCTTCGGCATCAACGCGCTTGCCGCGAGTCAGCTCTTTCAGCTTCTCGTAAGGCTTTTCGATACCGTAGCGGCGCATCACCGTCTGGATCGGCTCAGCCAGCACTTCCCAGTTGTGATCCAGCTCGTCAAGCAGGCGATCGCGGTTCACTTCCAGCTTGCTCACGCCTTTCAGCGTCGACTGATAAGCGATCAGCGCGTAGCCGATGCCTACGCCGAGATTACGCAGCACCGTGGAGTCAGTGAGATCGCGCTGCCAGCGGGAGACCGGCAGTTTGCTCGCCAGGTGTTGCAGCATCGCGTTAGAGAGGCCCAGGTTGCCTTCGGAGTTTTCGAAGTCGATAGGGTTAACCTTGTGCGGCATGGTAGAAGAGCCGATTTCACCGGCGATCGTCTTCTGCTTAAAGTGGTTCAGGGCGATGTAGCCCCAGACGTCACGGTCGAAGTCGATCAGGATGGTGTTGAAGCGCGCCATGCAGTCAAACAGCTCGGCGATGTAGTCATGCGGCTCGATCTGGGTGGTGTAGGGGTTCCACTGGATGCCAAGAGAGGTCACAAACTCCTCGCTGAACTGATGCCAGTCCACTTCCGGGTAGGCCGCGATATGAGCGTTGTAGTTACCCACCGCGCCGTTGATCTTACCGAGGATCTCTACCTGGGCAAGCTGGCGGAACTGGCGCTCCATGCGGTAGGCGACGTTAGCCATCTCTTTGCCCATGGTTGACGGCGTTGCCGGCTGGCCGTGGGTGCGGGAGAGCAGCGGAATATCGCGGTACTGCTCCGCCAGATCTTTTACCGCATTGATAATCTTGCGCCAGTAGGGCATAACCACCTCTTCCCGAGCGGTATGCAGCATCAGGGCGTGAGAGAGGTTGTTGATATCTTCCGAGGTACAGGCGAAGTGGATGAACTCAGAGACCGCATGCAGAGCCGGTACGTCAGCCACTTTCTCTTTCAGAAAATACTCGACCGCTTTCACATCGTGGTTAGTGGTACGCTCAATGGTTTTAATCCGCGCGGCATCTTCCTCGCTGAATTCCGCGACAATCTTATCAAGGTAACCGTTTGCGTCAGCGGCAAAAGCAGGAACTTCCTTGATAGCTGCATGTGCCGCCAGCTTTTGCAGCCAGCGTACTTCTACCTGAACACGATACTTCAGCAGGCCGTACTCGCTGAAGATCTCGCGCAGCGCGCTGACTTTATCGCCGTAGCGTCCATCGACAGGGGAAACGGCGGTCAGTGAGGATAATTCCATAAGACAAAACTCCGGGACGTTAACAATGGGCAAGAATTTGTTTCGCCTGCGTGGACAGACGATTACGGGAAAACATCAGCTGCAGACGACCACCGCCAACCTGGTGCCAGAGCACGGCGGCGCGGATGCCAGCGAGCAGCGAAGCGCGGACTTTAGCCTGCACCTGGGCGCTTTGCAGCACCGCCGGGGTGCCGGTGACCTGAATACGCGGACCAAGAGGGCTTATGACATCAACATAGATCGCGGCCATCGCGCTTAACAGGGGATCGGAGTGCAGATCGAAGTGTTCGAGCTGGCGTGACAGCCCGGCAATGCGGCTGCCAAGGTTATCCATTGCGCCTTTACTTGCGGCGAGCTTACGCTCCAGCACCATCAGGCTCAGCGTGTAGCGGGTCAGTTCGGCATTCAGCCCTTCGCGACTGCTGGCGTTGAGCACGCCGAGCAGGGTCTCGAGTCCCATGCGCAGGTTGGCTTCGCTACCGCCAAATACCGCCAGCGTGGAGTCCGGGCTCTGGTCGATAACGCTATTCAGCGAGACATGCAGGGCGTCGGAATCGCAGGTGCCCTGGTGCGCCAGCTGCTGCACCAGACGGGCCGACTGGCAGATCCCTGCCAGCGCGATGGTGATATCATAGTAGTTCTTCGCCACACTCACTCCTTGTATCCCCGCAGCCTTACGCCCACGGGGAGAATGTTCTACGTTAAACCGGCAGCGGCAGACGCTGCTCAATAATGCCGCCGCCCAGGCACACTTCTCCGCTATAGAAGACAGCGGACTGGCCCGGCGTAACGGCAGCTACCGGCTCGTCAAAACGGACCTCAATACGCTCGTCATCCAGCGCGATGACGGTGCAGGGGATATCGGTCTGACGATAGCGCGTTTTTACCGTGCAGTGCAGCGTGCCGGTAAAGGTTTCGCGATCGACCCAGTGCAGCTGCTGGGCAATCAGGCCCACTGACATCAGGCGCGGATGATCGTGACCCTGGGCGACGATCAGCACGTTGTTTTCAACGTCTTTATCGACCACGTACCACGGATCTTCGCTGCCCTCTTTGGTGCCGCCGATGCCAAGGCCTTTACGCTGGCCGAGGGTGTGATACATCAGCCCCTGGTGCTCGCCAATCTCGTCACCGTCAACGGTGATGATCTTACCCGGCTGGGCAGGCAGGTAGCGCCCCAGGAACTCGCGGAATTTGCGCTCGCCGATGAAGCAGATCCCGGTGGAATCTTTCTTCCTGGCGGTGATCAGATCCAACTCTTCGGCAATCTTACGCACTTCGGGCTTCTCCAGCTCGCCAACCGGGAAGAGGCTCTGGGCGATCTGTTCGTGGCCGAGGGTATAGAGGAAGTAGCTCTGATCTTTGTTGCCATCCAGCCCACGCAGCAGGCGACTTTTGCCGTCTACGTCCGCCCGGCGCACATAGTGACCGGTAGCGATGTAGTCCGCGCCGAGATCTTCGGCGGCGAACTCCAGGAAGGCTTTGAATTTGATCTCTTTATTGCAGAGGATATCCGGGTTAGGCGTGCGACCAGCCTTGTACTCTTCGAGGAAGTGCTCAAAGACGTTATCCCAGTACTCTGCGGCAAAGTTAACGGTGTGCAGCTCAATGCCGAGCTTGTCGCACACCGCCTGCGCATCGGCAAGGTCGGCGGCGGCGGTGCAGTATTCCTCGCCGTCATCCTCTTCCCAGTTCTTCATGAACAGGCCTTCCACCTTATAGCCCTGCTGTTGCAGAAGCCAGGCAGAGACGGAAGAGTCGACACCGCCGGACATCCCGACGATCACTTTTTTTGGGCTTTCAGACATAGAATACTCGCGACATTAAACTTCAAGGCGGCATATTCTATCACGCAAGCGCGCCTCAGGCATCACTTGTAAAAGGCCAGTTAAATTCGCCAATCAACGCTACGGGATAGCGCTGACCGCTCTGATAGCAGCGGATACTCTCCGCCACCAGCGGCGAGCGCAGGTTAGAGGCGGTTAAGATCTCATCGGCGCTGACCCACAGGCAGCGATCGATATCGCCATCGTTAGGCCAGGTAGCGCACGTTTCGTTAAGCTCGATAGCAAACAGGAAGCGCAGGAAGGGGGTGTTATCCGGGGCAATCCACTGATGCATGCGGATAAAGTGCTGGGGTACGGCATCAATGCCGGTCTCTTCCCACAGCTCGCGCGCGGCGGCCTGCACCAGAGTTTCGTTGGCTTCCAGGTGCCCGGCAGGCTGGTTCCAGAGCGCCTTGTCATTAATGGTCTCTTCAACAACCAGAAACTTTCCCTGGGCATGCACTACGCAGGCAACGGTAACGTGCGGTTTAAACATACTTTCATCCTTATTCAGCAATATCTCGCCACTCACCGTTGGCGAGATTTTCCAGCGTGTAATTTCCCATAGCGTAACGGATCAGACGCAGCGTGGGAAAACCTACGTGCGCGGTCATGCGCCTCACCTGACGGTTACGCCCTTCATAGAGGGTAATTTTCAGCCAGGCAGTGGGAATGGATTTCCGCTCGCGGATCGGCGGATTACGTGGCCATAGCCACTCTGGCTCGCTGACTAGCTCGACGCCTGCGGGTAGGGTAGGGCCATCGTTGAGCGTCACCCCGTTACGCAGCGCCGCCAGCGCCTCCTCACCGGGTTCGCCTTCAACCTGTACGTAATAGATCTTCCCGGTGCGCTTGCCCGGCTGCGTCAGTCGCGCCTGCAGTGCGCCGTCGTTAGTCAACACCAGTAGCCCTTCGCTGTCACGGTCCAGACGGCCTGCGGCGTAGACGTCGGCGACGGGGATAAAATCCTTCAGCGTGCTGCGTCCGGCCTCGTCGGTAAACTGCGGTAACACATCGTAGGGTTTATTGAACAAAATCACCCGCTTTGGGTGGGTTTTGCCGTGACGTGTAGTGGGTTGTTGTGAGCTGAATCGCTTAACCCGGTGATCTATAAAAGAAGTTTTGCGCATGGTATTTTCAGATGTTAACAATTGCCGCATTATAGCGGAATAACTTGCGCCTTTCATGCCAGCCGACAATCAGTTAGTATTGACAGGCCCATTACAATTTATTAACAAAACAGCAGAACGAAAACACGCTCGAACTCGAAGGAGAGGTGAATGGAAAGCAAAGTAGTTGTTCCGGCGGAAGGTAGTAAGATCACCCTGCAAGACGGCAAGCTGAACGTGCCAAACAATCCGATCATCCCGTTTATCGAAGGTGATGGTATCGGTGTGGACGTGACGCCGCCGATGATCAAGGTGGTTGATGCCGCTGTGCAAAAGGCCTACAACGGTGAGCGTAAAATTTCCTGGATGGAAATTTATACCGGTGAGAAATCGACCCAGGTGTATGGCCAGGACGTCTGGCTGCCGACTGAGACCCTGGATCTGATCCGTGAGTATCGTGTAGCAATTAAAGGTCCGTTGACGACTCCCGTCGGCGGCGGTATTCGTTCCCTGAACGTTGCCCTGCGCCAGGAGCTGGACCTGTACGTCTGCCTGCGCCCGGTACGTTACTACCAGGGTACGCCAAGCCCGGTTAAACACCCGGAGCTGACCGACATGGTGATCTTCCGTGAGAACTCCGAAGATATCTATGCCGGTATTGAATGGAAAGCCGACAGCGCTGACGCTGAAAAAGTAATCAAATTCCTGCGCGAAGAGATGGGCGTGAAGAAAATTCGCTTCCCGGAACATTGCGGTATCGGTATCAAGCCGTGCTCAGAAGAGGGTACCAAGCGTCTGGTGCGCGCTGCCATTGAGTATGCGATCACCAACGATCGTGACTCCGTGACCCTGGTGCACAAAGGCAACATCATGAAGTTCACCGAAGGCGCGTTCAAAGACTGGGGCTATCAGCTGGCCCAGGAAGAGTTCGGCGGTGAGCTGATCGACGGCGGCCCGTGGCAGAAGATCAAAAACCCGAACACCGGCAAAGAGATCATCATTAAAGATGTGATCGCCGATGCGTTCCTGCAGCAGATCCTGCTGCGTCCGGCCGAGTACGATGTAATTGCCTGTATGAACCTGAACGGTGACTACATCTCCGATGCCCTGGCAGCCCAGGTTGGCGGGATTGGTATCGCACCGGGTGCGAACATTGGCGACGAGTGCGCGCTGTTCGAAGCAACCCACGGTACTGCACCGAAATACGCAGGTCAGGACAAGGTTAACCCAGGCTCGATCATCCTCTCCGCAGAGATGATGCTCCGTCATATGGAGTGGTTCGAAGCCGCAGACCTGATCGTTAAAGGTATGGAAGGCGCGATTAACAACAAAACCGTGACCTATGACTTTGAACGTCTGATGGACGGCGCTAAACTGCTGAAATGTTCTGAGTTTGGTGACGCGATCGTCGCGAATATGTAATCAGCTACCCTGGTTAGTAAACACGGGAGCCATGGCGCTCCCGTTTTTAATTGCTGGTCTGTTTGTGCTGGAGAGTCGTTTAGAAATGGATAACTGGAACTGATAAAAAAGGCCTGTTAAATGGCGGGCTTTACGACTAATTTTCGCTGTTAAGGGTGGCCATGGCTCTGGTCAAAAAACTCCGCCATGTTTCTCCCCATGCGGCTGGGATAAACTCTTCCCCAGCAATCTCTGACATAATGACATTTAAATCATTATTATCTTCATTTTGGAGCAGAGCGTTTATTTCATCTCTCGCATCGATGACAGGCATCTGATAGTCCATGTAGCTTTGCAGCATTTCTTCAATGGTGTTGCCGTAATCGTCATGGTGACAACTTAAAAAAACTCTTAACATACCGGTTAGTGCCGGATACTGTTTTTCAGGTTTATTACCCCAACCACGAATAAGACGTGAGCACATAGTATGATTTCTCCGGGAGAGGTTTGAGTCAGTAACATTGCATGCCTAAACGCTATCGAATTATAGTTAAAATAACGCCTGCGATAGCAGAAACCAAGTAAGCCACCGTCGCGGTAATCCACATGCACGAAAGATAATTCATCCACGGTTGAATTTTTAAGTCATTTTCTTCAAAAAAGCTGTAGGCCGGATCGCTCTGTTTAAGAAAGGAAATCTTTTTCTTCTTACTCAGTTTGATAAAAAACCGGCTTACTGGAAAAACACCGAAAAAACCAACCATATGATAAAATGAACCTGGTGCTGGAAAAGGATATTTTTCTTTAAAAAGTGAAACTAAATTGTCATAACTCTTTTTATTAGCCAAGTAGACAAGAAAGCAGATAAAGATAAGTAAACTACCAAATAGCCCTATAAATAATCCTGTCCTGGCGAGTATATGTTCCAACATTCGTTCCCGCATTTATCAACCTGTCGTTTATGCAGTAATGAGTGACACTTTACTCGTAAAGAACCCTACGGCGTTAAGCAAAAAGTGTGGTGGTTATTAAGAGAATTAATAACGGCAACCAATAATTATCATGAGGATTTATAGATCCGTACCCTGCCAACGAAATTCACTCTGTCTGATTTACATCAAAGCGTGGTCTAAAGGCAGGTGTAGCATCATTCTCGCTAATCACTCACACGGATGAAATAGTTAAATGATTTTCTCGAGCAAGATCTTATTGTTCTCTTCATTGCTAGCCGTCCAGCCGCTTTTTGCCGCCGGGATGGAAAAAAACCTCACCGGCCCAGAGAGTGAGATTTGCCAAAGTAAAAATTCAGCCGAGGATGATATATCCAATTATATTAATTGCCTGCAAAAGGAAGAGAGTAAAGTAGATAAAGCAATGAAGGCCGCTTTTGATAGATCGTTAGCTACCGTGCAGTCGGATGAGTGGCTTCTGCCAAACGTTGATTATGAAAATAGCCACTCTGATATTGTCAAACAAAACAAAGAGAGATTCATCAGCAATCAAAAATGCTGGCAGAAAGAGAGTGTGCAATTTTGTGAACTCGCCACGTCCAGAATAAGCGCCTCTGCGCCTTTGCATCCAGCGTTATTTCTTCAGTGTAGAATCAATATGAAAAAGAGAAGAGTTAAAGATCTGAACTATTTTAGCGTGGAGTGAAACGCCCCCCATAGTGGTCTTAATAATCCTTCAAAGCACCAGGCAGGGCGCTGCGCTGGCGGAACCATGCCGCAAAAAAGCCGATGATAATGAGAAACTCGGCAAGATCGCCGCCGTAATACATCCATTGCGCGGCCGCCTGAATCTCCTCAACGCTGGCCGAGGTACCCTTTGGGTACCCATAGCCGTACATCAGCTTGCCGAGGATCGCGTGTGCGGCGGTAGCTAAGAAAATCACTATCAGCCGTAGATTTCTCGACGGACGATGGGGGGCAGGATCCGGCCCGGCGACAGACCAGGTAAACAGGTAGCCGGAGAGGACAAAATGCACGTGGAGCAACACGAACAGTACGGGATCGCCCATGCTCAACGTGTAAAAGGGCGTGAGATAGAGCAGATACATGCCGCCGATATCCAGAAACGCAGCGGTAATCGGGTGGATTAAAAAACGTATCGGCCGGATGCGGAGAAAATTCATGATGCCGCGAGCCGTTCGGGCTGAAACGCTGCGTAGCAAAAGCAACCCCGGCGCGCCAAATACCAGCCCAAGCGGCCCAAACATACCTAAAAACAGATGCTGCACCATATGACCGCGCAGATCGTGATGGGCCCAGCTTGCCAGGGGTGGCAGCATGGCGGCCACAATCAGCACGGTTCCGGCGGTAAAGCTGGCGATGCGCCAGCAGCTCCAGCGGGCGGTAAGGCGTATTCGCAGGGCGGCGAACAGATACAGGCAGAGCAGCGCCACAGGAATAATGACCAGCAGAATAAACAGCGCGGCTGAAGGTGCGCCTTCTGGATGATGCATCATCGGCTCCACGACTTAAACCCTTGCCGTACGGCGCGCGCGGCGAAACAGCAGATAGCCTGCCAGCAACAACAGTATGGCAACCCCGTTCCAGATAACATCGTAAAGCAGAACGTTTTCAACGTAGCGGATCTGATGCAGCCTAAGCAGCTTGTGATCGACAATTCCGTCAAACAGCTGAAAACCCCCCATTCCCAAAATAAAGCCCGCCCATGCTGCCGTTTGATTAAGCACACCACGACGATAGAGCCTGGTAAACATAAAAAATCCGAGCACAAACAGGATCAGCTCAGCGGAGTGCAGCAAACCATCCGATAGCAGGCTGAAAGCCGGGGTGCCCCAGTCGAAAAAGTGATGCCAGGCCAGAAGCTGATGGAATACTACTTCATCAATTGCCGCCATCATGCCGATGCCAAGCGGAACGGTGGCGAGCAGGGAGCGTTTTAGGTCGGAATGACGGCGGGACGTTAAAGGCGGCATTGCGCGCTCCTGAGCAAGATTTAAATTTCACTTAAGAAGCGTAGTTGAAAATAACCGGGTTCCGGACGCATGCTGCGGATGTTGGCAAATATTTCGCAGTCCGCCTGGTGAAAATGCTAATCTGCTGATTTATTAAAGCTGTTTGATAATCAGAGGGAAGATGTCTGCAATGGAGATTACGTTAGTAAGGCATGGCAAACCCGATTTGAAAAAGTCTGGCAGCGTAAGTGCGGCGGGCATGCGGGAGTGGGTATCTGCCTACGACGCGTCACATATTTCTGGCTCACCTGCATCTGCGGCAAAAGCAGCGTGTCAAAATAGTAACCTTGTGGTGAGTAGTCCGCTGCCTCGCGCTGTCTCCTCCCTGCATACGTTAGGCGTAAAGCCAGATTTTATTTTAAATGAGTTGAGCGAGGCCCCCCTTCCCATCTTTAACGTACCGGCGATTAAATTGCCGCCTTCACTGTGGCTGGTGCTCTTCAGGCTGCTCTGGCTGGCGGGCGCGTCGTCTGAGAGTGAGTCCTGCGCTGATGCTCAACAGCGCGCGAAAGGAGTCGCGGATCGCCTGACAGCGCTGGCCCGTGAGCACGAACAGGTTCTCAGCATGGGGCACGGCATAATGAACAAGCTGATAGCCAAAGAGCTCGAACGCGCAGGTTGGAAAAAAGTTACGGATGGAGAATCAGGCTACTGGGGGACGGTAAGATACCGCTATAAAACGTAAGCCAGTTAAATCCTCCCTCGTAGCATCAGAGCATAGAGATTGCATAATGCGACAAAATGTCGCATATTAAGCATGCGCACGCTTTGCGTAGGCATTTTACACGTAAGGTGATTTAATCCGGGAGACAGGTGATATGGCCATAAGCATTCGTTTAGACGATGACTTCGTTAGCGACGTAAAGATTCATGCTGAAGCTGCAAACCGCAGCGTTCCCAGGCAGATTGAGCACTGGGCTAAAATAGGGCAGATTGCAGAGGATAACCCTGACCTTCCCTACAGCTTTATCAATGAAACCCTGCTGGCGCAAAGCGAAATCAAAAACCAGAAGGTAACGCGATATGCCAGAAGGACAGGGCGTTCAAAAAATTGATGTTTACCAGAGTCGCCGTTTCGAAAAGGCCCTGGACAAACTCCCGACCGCTTTACTGAGGGTGGTAGAGGATGAGATCGATAAAATCATTGATAACCCAGCTATAGGTGAGCAGAAGAGGGGAGACCTCAGCTTTCTCTGGGTACACAAATTTCAACTAAACAAACAGCAGGCGCTTCTGGGATACAGTTGGGTCAAGGATAAGCTGGAGCTCTATCTGCTAAGCATAGGCTCGCACGAAAACTTCTATCAAGATCAATAGAATAACCGCAAAGTCGACTTAAAGCTTATCGGCTAATTAATAAAAAAACGAGAGCCAGTCGGCTCCCGTTTTCTATTATTACCCTACAACCCGCTCTGAAACAGCATCAAAACCAGTTGTACTTTGAGTAAAGGGTCAGAAAGAGACCTGCTGCCGCTAACACATTCAGCAAGACTACCGTTCTGCTTGATACATTCATCGTTGCGTCCTTTCGGTTACGTGACGGAGAGTTTAAACCAATTCAATAAACTAAAAACTACCAAAAATGGTGTCAGCCAGAGGGCAATCATTTCATGAATATTGCCGGGCATTTACAATGAGAGAAGTATAGACGGCACTTGCCCGACGTAAAGTATGATTCGGTATCTTTTACATAACTCTGGAGACACCCCGTGACCATTTATGACTCCCTGCTGGCGTTTACGCTGGCCGCTGCTCTGCTAACCCTGACCCCAGGGCTGGATACCGCGCTGGTCCTGCGCACCGCCTCGGTCGAGAGCCGGACGCAGGCGTTTAAGGTTGCGCTGGGTATTAACGCCGGGTGCTTTATCTGGGGAGCGATGGTGGCCTTTGGTCTCGGGGCGCTTATCGCTGTCTCTGAGCTGGCCTACGCCATTCTGAAATACTGCGGCGCAGCCTACCTCTGCTGGCTGGGGGTGAATATGCTGCTGAGCCGCGGCGGTGGGTTAACCGCGGCGGCAGAGGGCGATGCGCCAAAGACAAAGCAGAACGGGTTTATGAAGGGGCTGCTGGGCAATCTGCTAAACCCCAAAATGGGCGTCTTCTACGTCTCTTTTTTACCGCAGTTTATTCCCCATGGTCAGCCGTTAATTGCCTGGACCTTTGGACTGGTAGCGATCCATGTGGTGTTGGGCCAGACATGGTCAACGGTGTTGATTCTGGCCACGCGCCCGCTCGGCCGTTTCCTGAAGCGCAGCGCGGTAATGCGCTGGATGGATCGCACAACCGGCACGCTGTTTATTCTCTTTGCCGCTAAGCTGGCGCTAAGTAAACGCTAACAGGTTCCATGCCGCAACGGGCCTGGCAGCATATCTACCGCGCTGCCTCCTGCCAGCCAGGCCGGGATCTCCGCCGCTGGGATCGGTCTGGAGAAGTAATACCCCTGCGCCTCGTCGCAGCCATACTCTTTTAACATTATGGCCGTTTGCCTGTCTTCAACTCCTTCTGCCAGCACCAGGTAGTTCAGATCCTTCAGCATGGTGATAACGTTGCGGGCAATAATTCGGCTATCGGAGTCGGTGACAATCTGGCTGATGAGCGAACGATCGAGCTTAATAATGTCGAAAGGGATACGTCGCAGATAGCTGATGTTGCTGTAACCCGCGCCAAAATCATCCAGCAGAATTTTAAAGCCCCTCTTTTTCAGTTGACCCAGCTCGTGCAGCGCCTCGTCGCTCTCCAGCACCTTCTCGGTCTCCAGGCATTCGATGCGCAGATCTGCGGCCGTAAGTCCGGCACGATGCAGCTTCTTCTCCAGATTGTCAGCAAAACCCTGGCGAGAGAAGTCGCTTACCGTAACGTTAATGGAAACAGGCAGGGCGATCCCGGCTTTGCGCCAGGCCTGAAGCTGATCGATGACGGTTCGAATTACCCATTGCGTAATATCCGTCATCAGGCTGGTCTTCTCCGCCAGCTGAACAATGGTTGACGGCGGCACGTTGCCCTGTAGCGGATGATGCCAGCGAAGCAGCGCTTCACAACCTTCAGTCAGGCCGGTATGCAGGGAAATTTTTGGTTGGTAGACCATGTAGAGCTGATCCTGGGCTTTGATCGCTTCGCTCAGATCGTGCAGCAGCCGGAAGTGGTTATTGCGCTTCTGATCGAGAAGAGGATCAAAGGCCAGAACAGGAATTTGCTCGCGCATCGCCTCATGCAGGGCACTGATGCCCTGGCGCAGAATTTCATGCGGATCGTTATCTTGCGGGATAAAGTTGACGTAGCCGGTACGTACCTTGAGGTGTATACCAATGTCGCCGCGGATCTGCGCGTCAATATCCGGCAGCGATCCCGCCCTCTGGATTAGCACCTGAGCGACCGTGGTATCGACCAGCACGGCGTAACGGCCAGGAGCAAAGGCATACAGCGTCATCCGTGAGGGCAGCTTCAGGCGCAGGCGCAGCAATGGACCAAACCCACGCAGCATCTTCTCTACCTCAGGCAGACCAAGATAACGCGCCAGCTCATAGGCGCGAGGCATATCAATACAGTCGAAGAGAATCAGCGACCAGGGCTGGGCGTTGTTATTCAGCACCAGCGTCTCGATCTCTTTTAGCAAGAACTGGCGATTGGGCAGCCCGGTCAGGCCATCAATGCGGCTCAGCGAATACCACGCTTCAAGATAGATACTGGCAAGCGCGGCAACGCGCAGGAAGTTTTGAATTTGCTCGGATGTTGTCGTAACAGACTGAGAGTGGCTGACGCACAGCGTGCCCAGTACAAATCCATCTTTCGTTTTCAGGGGAGCTGCGGCATAAAAGATAGCTTGCCCTGAGGTGACCAGAAAATGGTCGGCAAAGCGACCGTCGGTGCGGGTATCGGAGCAGATAACTGGCTCGGCGTTGGCAACGGCATATTGACACATCGATTCAGGGATCGCGGTTTTAATGGGCAGCCGGGAGATATTCTTTACATATTTAATATATTGAAACTGGTCATCGAAAATAGTTATAAAAGAGCTGTTCACGCCCATGACATCGCTGGCCAGATTCGCAAACTCGCCAAGGGCGGAATCGCGCGCTTTATCTTGCTTGCGTAAGAGCGCAAGCGCCGCCAGTCTTTTTGTTTCGTTCTTACTGAGTCCGCCGAACATGTATGAGCTCCTGCTCAGTTAAGGATCTAAACGTTGAAACCCAACCGACACACTATTTTTTAACACCAACCTAACATGTTAACTATGTGTTAATTGTGTTTAAAGCATAGTCGATATCAATACGTGAAAGTACGCCAGCGATGCGAGAATGAGGCACAGAATATATCGTCTACCTGTATAACTCGAGCAGACGATATAAATAAACAGGGTGAAGGGGAGGAATTACCACCAGCCCAGTTGCGAACCGGCGACAACAACGATTGCCACGATAAGCATAATAACGGTTGTTTTTTTCACGCGTAGCTCCTGAAAGATCGCTAGATAATGGGTTAACTCAGAACAATAAAGGGGCTTTTTTGCCGACTCTTCTTCTCCTGGTACATGGCGACGTCGGCCATGCGCAGTGCAGTGTCGGCGTCGGTCTGGGTAGGATCGACCTTAACAATACCGATACTGGCACCGGGGTAGTAGATCCGTACATCCCCCAGCGTATAATCACCGGTGATGTGGTCACTCAGTCGCGTCTTCAGCTCATCAAGGTAGTCTTCGTCGCTTTTGCCACGTGCGCTACCTGGACAGGCAAGCATAAACTCATCGCCGCCCAGTCTGCCAGCCATATCGTTGCCGTCACATTGACGCATGATCCGCTGGCCCACCTGCACTAAAAACAGATCGCCTACGTCGTGACCAAAGCTATCGTTAATAGACTTAAAATTATCAAGATCGATAAAGGCGATGATCACCGGGACGTCAAGATGGCGTGCCAGTGAGAAGAGGGTGGTGAGATTATCAAAGATTGCCCGCCGGTTGGGCAAGCCGGTGAGCGCATCGGTATAGGAGTGAGCGATCAGCGCCGCGTTGGCCTCCCGCAGCTGTGCTACCAGCGACTCCTTTTGGATCGCCTGTGAAATCAACCCGGCAAAGAGTTGCAGAACCTGATTTGCCCGCACGTTCAAAGCATGGGTTTCGGCGCTTGCTGCACATAGCGTGCCGTACAGCGTCCCGTCGGCCAGATGCACGGGCGAACTCAGATAGGTTGTGATGCCCAGCGCGCGTGCAGGATCACAATCACTCCAGAGCGTAGCGACATCATTGCTGAAGAAACACGCGTCGTCCAGGGCGCGCTTACAGAGCGTGTCTCCCCAGGGCACAGAAAGTCCCTCCGGGATATTCATCTGCTTGCTGTTGCGGGCGTACAGAATGTGCTGCAGGCGGGCATCGATATCGATTTTGGTCAGGTAGGTTGACTCCATCTCGGTTACCAGCTCAAGCATCTCCAGCAGCTGGCGCACCAGGCTTTCAACGGTTTGTTCACTTGCGAGGGTTTCCGAGACGCGAGCCAGAATAATATCTGACATGACTCTCTTTTACTCCGGTATAAGGAAAAACACCTTATAAGTTATGGTTAATATTTCAACTATCCGTACAGTAAAACATGAAAAGCAGCAGATTCATATATCATGTTTTCTCTTGTTCATGAAATCAGAACTCGTTTTGATCGCGAGCATCAATTACTGCCGTGACAAGGAGATGTCTCCCGGAGTAAAATTTCCCTTAAGATTTATCCTAACCGCAAATTCTATTTTTTTTCATGAATGAGAGAGCTATGTTTCAGTTAAAACCGGGCAGCCTGGCAATGGTTATTGGCGCACAAACTCCAGCCGGTCGCCGCAACATTGGTAAATCCGTGGAGCTGTTTGCGCTGTGCCAGCCGGGAGAGCGTTTTCTGAACCCGGTTAACGGCGTGATGACCGACATGCCGGTTACCGCTCCCCGTGCGCTATGGCTGGTGACCGGGGACGTGGTGGCCTTCGACGGGCAGCACGGTTTTGCATTTGTTCGCGCCGAGCATCTGATGCCGCTTCTGCCGGATCCCTTGCCGGAAGAAGAGGAAGCCCGCGAGCGGTGCTAATCTGCGTTGCCCACCTATTTTAAGGTATTGTGATACCTGTAAAAGATCGGTAATCTGAGGCTCCTTATGTTATCCGTAATTTGCCCCTGACATAAGGACTCTTGCATGGAACACACTCCTTTGAAAAAAACGCTGCGTATTGCTCTCGTAGGCGACTATAACCCTGACGTTGTTGCGCACCAGGCGATCCCTTTAGCGATTGATGATGCCGCCGCCGTGCAGGAACTGACGGCCGACTACGACTGGCTGGCAACCGATGAGATCGCCAGCGAAGAGGATTTAGTAGGTTATGACGCCATCTGGGTCGTGCCGGCTAGCCCCTATAAAAATGCTGAGGGCGCGTTCACGGCCATCCGCTATGCCCGCGAGAATAGCGTGCCGTTTCTTGGCACCTGCGGCGGGTTCCAGCATGCGCTGATTGAGTACGCGCGCAACGTTATGGGCTGGAACGATGCGGCCCATGCTGAAACCGACAGCACAGGGCGCATGGTGGTGACGCCGCTGGCCTGCTCGCTGGTGGAGCAGACCGGCACTATTGAGCTGCGTGCCAATACCCTGATTGCCCGCGCCTACGGCAAGGATGCCATTGATGAAGGCTATCACTGCAACTATGGGGTGTCGCCAGAGTTTGCCGCCGAGCTGGATAAGAGCGATCTTCGGGTTACCGGTTGGGATGAAGAGGGCGAGGTGCGTGCCGTGGAATTGGTTACGCACCCGTTTTTCGTTGCGACGCTGTTCCAACACGAACGCGCCGCGCTGAGCGGACGTCCCGCGCCTCTGGTGCATGCGCTGCTGCGCGTCGCCAGTAACTAATCTCTCATCACATCTCTCTTACCGGGCGTCGATCTCGCGATCGCGTCCGGCAAAGATGCCAAACCCGGCCATTACCACCGACAGCAGGGCGCAGGCGATGAGCGGAATACGCCAGTCGCCGCTGGCGTCATGAATTTTCCCCATCAGCGGTGGGCCAAACGCCGCCAGCAGGTAGCCCACCGACTGCGCCATGCCGGACAGAGCCGCAGCCTGATGCGCCGAGCAGGCACGCAGGCCAATAAAGGTCAGACCGAGGATCATCGTCGCCCCGGAGCCGAAGCCAAAGATCACCGTCCACAGAACCGCATGGCTGGGCACCAGCCACAGTCCGGCGGCGCTGACGGCGCACATCAGCGCCACCAGAGCGGCGATAGCGCGCTGATCGCGTAGACGATGTAGAAGCAGAGGGACAGCAATGCCCGGTGCGGCGGTTGCCAGCTGGAGCAGGCCATGAAGTGAACCCGCCTGGGTTTCGCTGTATCCCAGACTCAGCAGTATCGCCGGCAGCCAGCCGATAACCACGTAGTAGATTAGCGAGTTGATCCCTAAGAAGAGTGTTACCTGCCAGGCCAGGGCCGAACGCCAGATCCCACGGTTTTGCAGACTGCCCGCCTGGGTCAGGCTGCTGGCTGCCCGCCGGCCGGTTTGGGGAAGCCACAGCAGCAAGGCAAGAAGCGGGAAAGCCATCAGCATTAGCAGCGCCCCCCGCCAGCCGAACCCGTGCAGCGCCAGGGGAACGACCAGCGCCGAACCCAGCGCCGCAGCTGCGCCCATCGTCAGTGAATAGGCTCCGGTTAGTTTCGCAACCTGGCCGGGAAAGTCGCGTTTAATCAGACCGGGCAGCAGCACGTTACCCAGCGCAATACCGCAGCCGATAGCTGCCGTACCGATAAACAGCAGCGTGGCAGACGGCAGCGAGCGCAGGACAATCCCTGTACAGATAAGGATCAGCGCCGCGGCGAGGCTGCGCTCCATGCCAAAGCGGCGAGCGGTACCGGCCGCCAGCGGGGAGATAAGAGCAAAAGCCAGCAGCGGCAGGGTCGTCAGCAGCCCGGTTTGTGCCGTGGTCAGGCCGTAGTCGGCCCGGATGGCATCCAGCAGGGGAGCCGCACCGGTAAAAGTGACCCGGAGAGTTGTGGCGATCATTAAGATCCCGGCAATCAGCAGCAGTCCTTGCTTGCGGCCGGAGGAGGTCAGGCTAGTCATTGTTTTCTCTTGTTGAATATGATGCCGACAGGATAACGCTTTTTTGCTGCGATTAAAGTAACGAACGGCACCAGTGCAGCTTATGCCGAAATAGCCTTATTCTATTTGCGGATATGTAATGCACTTTTTGATATTTGTCTGATGCTTAAGCTTATGTGAACGTAGCGCTTAATACTTATAACCAGGGATAACAGGGATTAAGCATGGCAACTTTTACACAGACTAAAAAAGCATGGACCTTCTCCACGCTGGCGCTCCTTTCAACGCTCTCTTTTGCCGCTCACGCCGACAAACTGGCCGATATTAAGTCAGCTGGCGTGGTGAAAATCGCCACTTTTGATGCAAATCCGCCGTTTGGCGCAGTCGATCCAAAAACGCACGACATCGTAGGCTATGACGTCGACTTTGCAAAAGCGCTGGCAAAAAGCCTCGGCGTCAAACTGGAGTTGGTCGCTACCAACCCGGCGAACCGTATTCCGCTGTTGCAGTCTGGCAAGGTTGATCTGATCGTTGCCGACATCACCATTACGCCAGAGCGTGCTCAGGTTATTGACTTCTCGACGCCGTACTTTGTTACCGGCCAGCAGTTCCTGGTGACGGCAGAGGGCGCGGATAAGCTGGACGCCTACAGCAAGTCGCGTATCGGGGCGGTAAAAGGCACCACCGGCGAGCAGTCGCTGCATCAGCGCTTCCCGCAGGCGCGCGTGCTGGCCTATGACGATATTCCGCTGGCCCTGACCGCGCTGCGTAACGGCAACGTGCAGGCGATTACCCAGGACAGCACCATTCTGGCTGGCCTACTGGCGGAAGCGCCGGATAAAGCGAAATTTAAAATCCTGCCGGATCTGCTCTCTAAAGAGGAGATTGGCGTGGGCGTACCTAAAGGTGAAACGGCGCTGCTGAACACGGTGAACGATGAACTGGTCAAGCTTGAGCAGAGCGGCGACGCGGCCAAAATTTACGCTGTCTGGTTTGGTCCGCAGACCAAAACGCCTCAGCCGCGCAGCTTTAAAATAGAAGCGAAGTAATATGTTGGCAGCTCTTTTCTCCGCCTCTGTGGTCAGTGCCACGGAGGCGTCTCCCGTGCCGGCGGGCACGGTCGAATTTCGCCAGGTCAGCAAATGCTATGGCGATCATCCGGTCTTAAAGCAGATCGATCTCCGGATTGACGCTGGCGAGGTGCTTGCGGTCTGCGGGCCGTCTGGGTCAGGTAAATCGACTCTCATCCGCCTGATTAACCAGCTTGAGACGGTCAGCGGGGGCGAAATCTACGTTGACGGTAAACCCACCAGCGCCCTGAAAGGCAAGGCGCTGCGCGACCTGCGTCGCCATGTGGGCTTCGTCTTTCAGCAGTTCAACCTCTACACCCATCTTAACGCGCTGGATAACATCACCCTGGCGTTAACCAAAGTGCACGGTCAGCTCCCGCACGAGGCAGAGGAGACGGCGCTGGCGCTGCTGGAGCGGGTTGGCTTGCGCGATAAGGCGCACCACCTGCCGTCCCAGCTCTCAGGCGGCCAGCAGCAGCGGGTGGCTATCGCTCGTACGCTGGCGGCAAAGCCGCATATCATCCTGTTTGATGAGCCGACTTCGGCGCTCGATCCCGAGACAATCGGCGAGGTATTACAGGTCATGCGTAGCCTGGCCCATAACGGCATGACGCTCATTGTGGTAACGCATGAGATGCAGTTTGCCCGCGAGATTGCCGACCGGGTGATCTTTATCGACGGCGGCGAGATCCTTGAGCAGGCTGCACCTGAGCAGTTCTTTACCGCTCCGCAGCATCCCCGGGCGCAGCGCTTCCTGCAGAAGGTGCTTAACCCGCTGCACGCAGACAGCAGAGAGCCGTAATGAGCATTCATCTCGACTGGGCCGGGGTGCTTACCGGCCAGCCAGCGCAGTGGATCTTTTCCGGCTTTTTGACCACGATCTGGGTAACGGTTGTCGGCATCGTGCTGGCAACGGTGCTGACCATGCTGCTGCTGGCCCTCCGTCTGGCAGGAGGCTCGCTGGGGCGCGGCGTGGTCTCCGTGTGGGTGTCGCTGTTCCGTAATACCCCGCTGCTGGTTCAGCTGCTGTTCTGGTACTTTGCGGCCTGGAATCTGCTGCCGCTGGGTTTTCGCCAGTATGTTAATGACGATCACGCCTTTAGCATCCTGCCGGGCGATGTCTGGTGGTTTACACCAGAGTTCCTCTGCTCTGCCTGGGCGCTGGGACTTTTCACCGCTGCCTTTCTGGTGGAGGAGATTCAGGCCGGGCTGCATGCCGTGGCGAAGGGGCAGATTGAGGCAGCTAAATCGCAGGGGTTTAGCGAGCTGGCGCTGTTTCGCTGGGTGCTGCTGCCCCAGGGCTTACGCAACGCCTGGCAGCCGGTAGTGGGACAGTATCTGAACCTGATGAAGCTCTCCTCGCTGGCAACCGGAATTGGCTTTGCCGAACTGACCTATCAGACCCGACAGATTGAGAGCTACAACGCCCACGCGCTGGAGGCGTTTGCCGTCGGTAGCGTGCTCTATCTGCTGTTGGGCCTGGTGATGAGCCTGCTGTTTAACGTGCCGGTGTGGTGGCGTGCAGCGAGACAGGAGAAGGCGCTGGCGCGCAAGGAGGTGCAGGGTGATCGCTAACATCACGGTGATAACCGATAACCTGGACTACCTGCTGCTGGGCCGTGCTGCCCAGGGTGAGCCGGGCGGAGTACTGCTGTCGGTGCTAATGACCGTCGGCGCTGCGCTGCTGGCCTTTCCCGGCGGAATCGCGCTGGCCTGTATAGCATGGCGCTTCAGGGGCTGGCCGCGTCGGGTGCTGTTCGTTTGGGCGGAGATTATCCGCGGCATTCCCCTGATCTTCGTTATCTTCTGGCTATGGTTTTTACTGCCGATGCTGACCGGCGCCGATCTGCCGGGTGCGGTGACCGTGACCCTGGCGCTTGCGTGGTTCACCTCTGCCTCGGTGATGTACTCCATACTCGCCGCCATAAGTTCATTGCCCAAAGGGCAGTATGAGGCGGCGCTGGCGGGAGGCTTCAGCAGTATACAAGTGCTGCGCTGGGTGCTGCTCCCGCAGGCGCTGCGCAACGCGCTCCCCTCCAGTGTGGGATTATTAATTGCGCTGCTGAAGGACACGTCGCTGGCATTTATTGTCAACGTCCCGGAGTTGACCACCGTCGCAGGGCAGGTTAACAACCGCGTGCAGGTCTATCCGGCAGCGCTGTTTATCTTTACCGGGCTGGTCTACTACCTGCTCTGTACCTTGCTGGAGCACTCGGTCAAGCGCTGGCAGCGTCGCGGTTTACTGACGGCCAAGTAGCAGCGACACCAGGCCTGCCGCAATGAGTGGCCCAACCGGTACGCCCCGGAACAGGGCCACGCCCAGCACCGTCCCTACCAGCAGCCCGGCCACCAGCGAGGGCTGCGCGCTCATCAGCGCTACACCGCGTCCACCGAGCCACGAAACAAAGATCCCTACCGCAATAGCAATAAGCGATTTCCAGTTTACAAAGGAGTGCAGCAGCGTCGAGGGTGGCAGGGTGCCGCTGGCGATCGGGGCCATCACACCAATGGTGAGGATAATAATCCCGATGGTCAGACCCTGTTTTTCAATCCACGGAAAATAGACGTTTAACGGGGTCATACGGATCATAATCAGCACCATGATCGACACGGCAACGGTGGTATTGTGACTGATGAAGCCAAGGGCAGTCAGGCCCAGCAGGATAAACAGCGTAGTATCAAACATGTAGGATGGTTCCAGGCAAAAATATAAGCCCGCTTACTTTACCCTATCTGCGTGTGGCAGCAGAACTTTTTCCCCCCACTACGAAAGTTCCTAAAAGTTTCACTTAAAAACACTTTAGCTGTCATTAAATATTCATGTCACTCTATTATGAATGCTGTATCGCGCAGAAAAGAGACGACAAAATGAACGATCCGATGCTGACCGAGACGCTGATCATTACCTCATCCTTTCTAGGCATCATCGCCGTGCTGGTGGCGTCGGTGCTTATTTTGGAGCGGATGGGGTAACATTAAGTAGCTAACGTGACGTCTTAAAAACATAAGAGACAGCCATGCTAGCACCAGCGAAACCGCTCCTGGGAACACCATACCGAGAGCTGCTGCCAAATCATAAATGTTCTCATCACCGTAGATGCATAGCATCCGGGCAAGCCAGTAGACGTTTTCAATCGGAAAGATTTGCGCCCAAAGCGTAGCGCAGGCGACAAACCAAACCACGAAAAGTAGGGCAACCGCCATCATGTTTATGATGCTGGGGCGAAGCGAAATATCTATGAGGCACTCCTGGTATCTAGCCGTACTTTCTGAGATACACCATATAAGCATGAACAGCACTTATATTTAGTGCAGTTTGTGCCATGTTTTAAATGAATTACATTGATTGAGTTACGAGCAAAATAAATAAAAATCACGGATTTTTATATTTTTGATGAATGTAAATATCTTACAATCCTCAGTTTGGGTGGTTTAAAAACATCTACAATCCTAATAAAAACAATAATTAAGCCTTTTGTTTCAGTAAATGATCTATTGCTTAATGCTGGTTACTATTGTTTAAGGATGTTCATAAAAACAACCTTTCTTTTTCTAACGGCGCATGTGTACGATCAATATATAAATAAATTTTAAGTAAAGAGGTTTAAATGGCTTTAAATGGAAGGTTGATATTGAACGGGGCCGACTATTCACCTCTTGCTTTTGACGGAATTGGTGTGTTCATGGCCTTTTCTGGAAATGGCGTTTATAGGAATAAAGGTGCGTGCGGGATGATCGTTGATAACGGGGTATTACCCCCTGGTAAGTATTATATTGTTGACAGGCCAACAGGCAGTAAAACAAATGAGCTCAGGGCGTGGGGTATCGATAAATTTAAAAGCACCTTTGAATACCATGTTGATCATTCGGAATGGTTTGCTCTGTATCGTGCTGATGGAATGATAGACGATAGGACCTTTTACAAAGGCGCTTCCAGAGGGGGCTTTAGGCTTCATCCGGGTCAAGTATCTGATGGATGCATAACCCTTGCCAATCAATCTGACTACAACAGATTGAGGGACGCACTGTTAAGAACAAAAAAAGAGAAAGTACCAGGTAAAGATTTAGATTCATACGGAACAATTGAGGTAATTGATAGTGGTTATTCTAAAAGTTGCCCATAGCCTACTAAAGCTGGTTTGGTTTATTGCTCTCTTTTGCTTCGTGTCATGGGTGGATGTTCGTTACTTCTCTGAGAATCCAATGATCAGCAACGATACTGCAATCAAAATTGCATATTGGTTTAGCTCTAAACCTACACCGGAAGACATTTATTTTAGCTATGATTATTTTTTAATTTTCTTTAACTTCCTCTCTTCAATTATTTTGTATTTCATCATGGTAAAGTTGGTCAACACAGTAAGGAGAAAATAAAATGCCTATTCCCCCCTATCTATGGCTTAAAGATGATGGCGGTGCTGACATTAAAGGATCTGTAGACGTTAAAGATCGTGAGGGTTCTATAGAAATTTTAGGAATGAGCCACGGAATAAATATACCTGTAGATAATATGAATGGTAAAATAACAGGAACGCGCCAACATTCACCCTTTAACTTTGAAAAAGAAGTTGATAGCTCAAGTCCTTATCTTTATAAAGCTGCCGCAACAGGCCAGACTCTTAATAGCGCTAAAATTAAATTCTATCACATCAACGATGCAGGGCAAGAGGTCGCCTATTACTCAGTACTGCTGGAAAAAGTAAAAATTACAGGCGTTAATTGTGGTGTGCCTAACTGTAAATTACCAGCAAATGATAAAATGAATCATATGGAAACTGTTTCTATGCAGTATGAAAAAATCACCTGGAAGATTCACGACGGTAACATTCAATATACTGATACGTGGAATGAAAGGTTAACAGCTTAGCGAAAAATAAAAATCAGCCAGAAAATTTTATTTAACTGGCTGATTTTATTGCGTTAACTATGCGAATCTGACGTTTGTTTATGAAACAGTTCCCGGAACACCGGATAAATATCTTCCTGGTCGCGGATATGCTGCATGGCAAAGTTCTCAAACGTTGCCTGCAGGTGCTCATACTCACGCCACAGGGTCTGATGCGCCCGGCGGGTAATCTCGATATAGCTGTAGTAACGCACCACCGGCAAAATTTTCTTCGCCAGGATCTCATGACACAGCGGTGAGTCATCGGCCCAGTTATCGCCATCCGACGCCTGCGCGGCATAGATGTTCCACTGCGCCGGATCGTAGCGCTCCTTCACCACCTCATCCATCAGCTTTAACGCGCTGGAGACAATCGTCCCGCCGGTCTCTTGCGAGTAGAAAAACTCATGCTCGTCGACCTCCTTAGCCTGCGTGTGATGACGGATATAGACCACCTCCACGTTCTTATAGGTTCTGCTCAGGAAGAGATAGAGCAGAATATAGAAACGCTTCGCCATATCCTTGGTGGATTGATCCATCGAACCGGAGACGTCCATCAGGCAGAACATCACCGCCTGACTTGATGGCTCCGGGCGTTTCTCATAGTTTTTGTAGCGCAGGTCAAAGGTGTCGATAAACGGCACGCGCTCTATTTTGGCCCGCAGCTCCGCAATCTCCTTGCGCAGCCGCTCCTCTTCCAGCAGCTGGGCTGGCTCGCTATTTGCAACGGTCGAGAGATCTTCCTCCAGCGCCCGCAGTTCACGACGTTTACCTGCCGTCATCGCCGTACGGCGCGCCAGCGAGTTTTGCAGCGAGCGTACCACGCTAATGTTGGCAGGCACGCCGTTAGCGGTATAGCCCGCACGATGTGTTTTATACTCGTTCAGCTGCCGATGCTGGTTTTTTTTCAGGTTTGGCAGGGCCAAATCTTCAAACAGTAGATCCAGGTACTCGTCTTTTGAGATCTGAAAGACAAACTCGTCCTGGCCTTCGCCGTCCTGGCTGGCCTGGCCCTGGCCGCTGCCACCGCCGCCGCCACCACCTTGCGGACGTTCGATGCGGTCATTCTGCACGAAGTGATCGTTCCCCGGATGTACGCGGTTACGCAGGCCACCGCGACCCTGGTGAAACATCGGTTCGCTAATATCTTCTGAAGGAATAGAGACGGACTCGCCGCTCTCTACGTCGGTCACCGAACGCTTATTGATCGCCTCGGAGATCGACTGCTTGATTTGCGATTTATAACGGCGCAAGAAACGCTGGCGGTTAACCGTGCTCTTGTTTTTGCCGTTAAGACGCCGGTCAATGAACCAGGTCATAAGCCCCCCGTACTGCATTTGCCAACTTTATTCTGCGGCGTAAAGCCGGATGCGCTGCGCTTATCCGGCCTACGGTTCGCATCTTTTGTCGGCCCGGCAAGCAGTCGCCGCCGGGCTTCGGGCTATCAGGACGATTTACGCACGCGCAGATACCATTCGCACAGCAAGCGCACCTGTTTGCGGGTGTAACCTTTCTCCATCATCCGGTCGACAAAATCATCGTGTTTTTTCTGCTCATCCGTAGAGGTTTTCGCGTTGAACGAAATCACCGGCAGCAGCTCTTCGGTGTTCGAGAACATTTTTTTCTCAATAACCGTGCGCAGTTTTTCGTAGCTGGTCCAGTTCGGATTGCGTCCGCTATTGTTGGCGCGGGCGCGCAGCACAAAATTAACGATCTCGTTACGGAAGTCTTTCGGATTGCTGATCCCCGCAGGCTTCTCGATTTTTTCCAGCTCGGCGTTCAACGACTCACGGTCAAATAGCTGACCGGTGTCGGGATCGCGATACTCCTGATCCTGGATCCAGAAATCCGCATAGGTTACATAGCGGTCAAAAATGTTCTGCCCATATTCAGAGTAGGACTCCAGATAGGCAGTCTGGATCTCTTTGCCAATAAATTCGGCATATTTCGGGATCAGATAGCCTTTCAGGAACTCCAGGTAACGTTCAGCCTGCTCCTGAGGGAACTGTTCCCGCTCGATCTGCTGCTCCAGCACGTAGAAGAGGTGCACCGGGTTCGCCGCCACCTCAACGTGGTCAAAGTTAAAGACTCTGGAAAGGATTTTAAACGCGAAACGCGTCGACAGCCCGTTCATCCCCTCGTCTACCCCAGCATAGTCCCGGTACTCCTGGTAGGACTTGGCTTTCGGATCGGTATCTTTCAGGCTTTCGCCATCGTAGACGCGCATTTTCGAGTAGATGCTGGAGTTCTCTGGCTCTTTCAGCCGGGAGAGGATCGAGAAGCGGGAGAGCGTCTCCAGGGTTCCCGGTGCGCAGGGGGCGTGAGCCAGCTCGCTGTGGTTAAGCAGCTTCTCATAAATTTTGATCTCTTCCGAGATGCGCAGGCAGTAGGGCACCTTCACAATGTATACGCGGTCAAGGAAGGCTTCGTTGTTCTTGTTGTTACGGAAGGTCACCCACTCGGATTCGTTCGAGTGCGCGAGGATAATGCCGTTAAACGGCAGGGCGGAGATCCCCTCGGTACCGTTGTAGTTCCCCTCCTGAGTTGCTGTCAGCAGCGGGTGCAGCACCTTGATAGGCGCTTTAAACATTTCGACGAACTCCATGATGCCCTGGTTAGCCCGGCACAGCGCCCCGGAGTAGCCATAGGCGTCAGGGTCGTTCTGGGCGTGGTTTTCCAGTTTACGGATATCGACTTTACCCACCAGCGCCGAGATATCCTGGTTGTTCTCATCGCCCGGCTCGGTTTTGGCGATGGCGATCTGCTCCAGAATAGAGGGCCATACTTTCACCACGCGGAACTTAGTAATGTCGCCGCCGAACTCATGCAGGCGCTTGGCCGCCCATGGGGACATAATGGTGCCGAGGTAGCGGCGGGGGATGCCATACTCTTTTTCAAGGATCTGCGCATCCTCCTGCGGATTAAACAGGCACAGAGGGTGATCGTTAACCGGGCTACGCTCGCCGTTGGCACTCAGTACATAAATGGGCACGCGCTGCATCAGAGATTTGAGGCGCTCCGCAAGGGAGGATTTACCACCACCCACCGGTCCCAGCAGATAGAGGATCTGTTTCTTCTCTTCCAGCCCCTGGGCTGCATGTTTCAGATAGGAGACGATCTGCTCGATGGCATCCTCCATGCCATAAAACTCTTCAAACGCTGGGTAACGCGCGACAACCCGATTCGAAAATAGACGGGATAGCCTGGGCTCCAGAGCAGTATCTACCATCACGGGCTCGCCGATAGCCGTAAGTAGCCGTTCTGCCGCATTCGCATAGGCGCTGCGATCCTGGCGACAAATGGTGAGAAACTCCTGCAGGGTGAACTCTTCGTCCTTGGCAGCTTCATAACGCTGGCGATAGTGATCGAATATATTCATGGCATGCCGTCCTTTCGTTTTTAGCACAAGAAAAGAGCCGTTCATATGAATAGTGGAGGCTCCCGGAAGAGATAAGCTGAACGACGCTAGCTCTGATTCAGCACCGGAATGCAGCAACCCTTATGCCAGGTTGTGAACGCCAGCAGTTAACGCGCCCGCGATACACCTTCTTAAAATTAAGCGTAGATGGCATTTGCAAAACTTGCATTGAACGCCAATCTAATTTCAATGACATATCAATAACTCATCTGAATTTATTTTCTTTACAGATAAAGGGTAGTGAAGAGGATTCATCTCTCTGTCATTTATCCTTAAGCAGGTTGTCATGCTAAAAAAGCATGCTGTCGCGTTCAGTTATATAATAATCAGTGAAAAAATTTGGGATGACGGAGGCGGGCGGTTACACTGCTCCCGCTGATTATTTGACTACAGGAAGGAAAGGATTGTGACCAAACTCAAATTTCTGGCGCTTGGTGTATTTATCGCATCATGTGCCGCAACGGCAAACGCAGCGGGACCCTGGTCGATTGGTGCGGGTGTTGGCGTGCTTGAGTCTCCTTATAAAGACTACGATCGCGATGTCGTCCCCGTTCCGGTGATCAACTACGAAGGTGAGAACTTCTGGTTCCACGGCCTCGGCGGCGGCTACTATCTCTGGAACGATGAGAGCGATAAGCTCTCTGTGACTGCTTACTATAATCCGTTCCACTTCCGCCCGAAAGACAGCGATGACTGGCAGCTGCGCCAGCTCGATAAGCGTAAATCTACGCTGATGGCGGGTCTCTCTTATGTGCATAACACCCAGTACGGTTTTTTACGCACCTCTCTGGCTGGCGACACCCTTGATAACAGCAATGGTATCATCTGGGATCTGGCCTGGCTCTACCGCTACACCAACGGCGGCCTGACCCTGACGCCGGGTATCGGTGCCGAGTGGAACAGCGAAAACCAGAACGAGTACTACTATGGCGTCTCGGGCCACGAGTCCCGCAGCAGCGGTCTGCGCACCTACGATCCCGACAGCGACTGGAGTCCATATCTGGAGCTGAGCGCCAGCTATCAGCTGAACGACAGCTGGAGCGTGTATGGCGTGGGGCGTTATACCCGACTTGGAGATGAGATCAAAGATAGCCCGATGGTCGATAAGAATTGGGCCGGTGCCTTCTCTACCGGTGTAACCTACAGCTTCTGATGCTTATACTCAGATGATGAATTTAAACAGGGCGCTTGCGCCCTGTTTGTTTTTTTACGTCAGGAGAGTCAACACAGGAGAAAACCATGGCAGAAAAACGTGTGCAGTTTGCCGACGGTCAGCCGCTGGCCGCTATCGGTCAGGGCAGCTGGTATATGGGAGAAAATCCTCGCCAGCGGCAAAACGAGGTGGCGGCGCTGAGGGCCGGGATCGATCTTGGCCTGACGCTTATCGACACCGCTGAAATGTACGCCGACGGCGGGGCGGAGGAGGTGGTGGGCGAGGCCATCATGGGCAGGCGCGACGAAGTATTTCTGGTATCGAAGGTTTATCCGTGGAACGCGGGTGGTCAGAAAGCGATTGCCGCCTGCGAAGCCACGCTTCGCCGTCTTGGTACAGACTATCTCGACCTCTACCTGCTGCACTGGCGCGGTAACTACTCTTTGGCGGAAACCGTTGAGGTGATGGAGACCCTGATCCGCCAGGGTAAGATCCGCCGCTGGGGCGTCTCTAATCTGGACTATAGCGATATGCAGGAGCTGTGGCGCATTGAAGGCGGTCAAGCCTGCGCCACCAACCAGGTGCTTTATCATCTCGCCTCCCGGGGCATTGAGTACGATCTGCTGCCCTGGTGCCAGCAGCAGTCACTGCCGGTGATGGCCTACTGTCCGCTTGCTCAGGCCGGACGCCTGCGCGATGGCCTGCTGGAAAACGCTACCGTGCGCGAGATTGCCCATGGGCATGGCGTCAGCGCCGCACAGGTGCTGCTGGCATGGGTTATCAGTCACCAGGGTGTGATGGCGATCCCCAAGGCCGCCAGCGTTACGCATGTGAAGGAGAACGCTGCCGCGCTTGAGGTAAACCTGAGCGAAGATGAGCTGAACCAGCTGGATCGTGCTTTTCCGGCGCCGGGCCATAAAACGCCGCTGGATGTGGTGTAAGAAAAACTGCCCTCTCAGGGAGAGAGGGCAAATCGCGTTTAGCGCTTGCTTACGCGAATAGTTTGCGCCAGACGGGAGGGCTTCTCTTCGGTGGTTTTCTGCGGCACGGTTACGCAGGCAGACTCTACGCATACGAAGGTCTTATAACCGTCGTCCGGCATGTCGGCCATGCTTACAGAGAGGGCCGGGCCTGGGTTCCAGCCCACGACGTTGCTATGGTGGTGATGGATCACCTCAATCGTGCGATTCAGCGCGCCGTCGTGGATCACGCTACACGCTTCCGGATTCAGATAGACGCGGTCGGTACGGTCCGGGAAGGTCTGCACGCCATCGGTCAGGGCATCTTCCTGCGCGTTGTTCACCTTATCGATAAAGCGATCGCCCAGCCCGCTCACCTTCACCGCGCTGATATCACCGACGTTAAAGTAGGTGTGCAGGGCAGAGGTGGTCTCAAACTCGCCGTGGGCTTCCAGCTCAATCTCGCAGGTCTGGCAGAGCTTAAAGCGCGCAAAGAGGGTGAAATCGTGTGGCCACTGTTCACGGGTTGCGTCGCTGCTTTGCAGTTCAAAGGTCAGCACCACACCGTTCTCATCTTCGTTATGGGCTGTCAGCGTCCACGGCAGGATGCGGGCAATACCGTGAGCAGGCAGGCCCTGCTGCTGTGACGGGCCAAACCATGGCCAGCACACCGGAACACCGCCGCGCAGTGCGACACCATTTTTGAACGGCGTATTGTCGCTCAGCCACAGCACCTCCTCTTCACCAGCGGGTTTAAAAGAGAGCAGGTGCGCGCCCTGCAGCGCGAAAGAGGCCTTAACCTGCGGGTGATCGACCACAATCAGCTCCAGCTCGTCCAGCTGGCGACGGGAAATGACCGGCGTAATGTTTTCGACTACCGGAAGAGCAAAAATTTTATTAATCATATTCGTTTCTCAATCCTCTGTCTTAAGCCAAAAAAAAGAGCGACCGAAGTCGCTCTTAAGTTGAGTGTCACATCTTATTTGGAGATGTGAGCAATCAGGTCCAGTACTTTGTTAGAGTAGCCGGTTTCATTGTCGTACCAGGAGACCAGTTTAACGAAGTTGTCGTTCAGTGCGATACCCGCTTTGGCATCGAACACGGAAGTGCAGATTTCGCCGTTGAAGTCGGTGGAAACAACGTCGTCTTCGGTATAACCCAGAACGCCTTTCATGTCGCCTTCAGAAGCGGCTTTGATGGCTTTCTTGATCTCTTCGTAAGACGCTGCTTTTTCCAGACGCACTGTCAGGTCAACAACGGATACGTTCGGAGTCGGAACGCGGAACGCCATACCGGTCAGTTTGCCGTTCAGTTCTGGCAGTACTTTACCTACCGCTTTAGCAGCACCGGTAGAGGACGGGATGATGTTCTGGGACGCGCCACGGCCGCCGCGCCAGTCTTTGTGAGACGGGCCATCAACGGTTTTCTGAGTAGCGGTAGTCGCGTGAACGGTAGTCATCAGGCCTTCGATGATGCCGAAGTTGTCGTTGATAACTTTCGCCAGCGGTGCCAGGCAGTTGGTGGTGCAGGATGCGTTAGAAACGATGTCCTGACCTTCGTATTTGTCAAAGTTAGCGCCTTTAACAAACATCGGGGTGTTGTCTTTAGACGGACCGGTCAGAACCACTTTTTTCGCGCCAGCAGTGATGTGCTTACGAGCGGTTTCGTCGGTCAGGAAGATACCGGTAGCTTCAGCAACAACGTCAACGCCGATTTCGTCCCATTTCAGGTTAGCCGGGTCTTTTTCAGCGGTAACACGGATGGTTTTGCCGTTAACAACCAGATGGCCGTCTTTGACTTCAACGGTGCCGTTAAAACGACCGTGAGTTGAGTCATACTTCAGCATGTACGCCATGTAGTCAGCGTCTAACAGATCGTTGATGCCAACGATTTCGATGTCAGAACGTTCCTGAGCAGCACGGAAAACAATGCGACCGATACGGCCAAAACCGTTGATACCTACTTTGATAGTCATATATTCCACCAGCTATTTGTTAGTGAATAAAAGGTTGGCTGTAAAATTACAAAAACCTTACGCAGCGTCAAGCGGAATCGTGTCAATCATTGCGACAAATCAATCCTGTGCATAACCTTTGCGCGGCGACGTCGTCTCACTATTCCAATCAGCTACAACCCGTATGGGGCCGCCGGCGTGGATTTTAAAGGGCATGCAGGATAAAAACGTGAAACAGATCACAATTCCTCCGCTACATTTTCGCACCGCCTAAGTTTAGAACAAAAGTCAGGACGGCACTGTTAATGTTTTGTTAGAATCAGACACAAGATGTGAATGTTACTATAGCGAGAAGCAAGCATATGGCTAATGAATCCTCTCAGGATGACCTGAAAAACAGCCTTACCGAAATGCAGTTTTATGTAACGCAAAAACACGGTACAGAACCGCCGTTTAGCGGTAAGCTGTTGCATAATAAGCGCGAAGGCGTCTACCACTGCCTGGTCTGCGATGCCGCGCTGTTTAACTCCCAAAGCAAATATGACTCCGGCTGCGGCTGGCCAAGCTTTTACGAGCCGGTCAGTGAAAATGCGATCCGTTATCTCAACGACTACTCACATGGTATGCAGCGAATTGAGATCCGCTGTGGCAATTGTGACGCCCATTTAGGCCATGTTTTCCCCGATGGTCCTCAGCCGACCGGCGAGCGCTTCTGCGTCAATTCCGCCTCGCTGAGCTTTAATGACGAGGCCGACGGCGAGCAGATCAAGGGCTAGAGAATCGATTCAGCAAATTATTCCACGGGAGCGGGTTAACGATGGAAATTAATGAGCTTGTTGCCAGCATGACGCCGGAAGTGTATCAGCGCCTGGCGACGGCAGTTGAGACGGGAAAATGGCCCGATGGCGTGGCGCTGACCCCCGAGCAGAAAGAGAACAGCCTGCAGCTGGTGATGCTCTGGCAGGCACGCCACAATACTGATGCGCAGCATATGACTATCGATACCAACGGACAGATGGTCATGAAGAGCAAGCAGCAGTTGAAAGAGGAGTTTGGCATCGCGCCCAAACCGATTGCCACGTTCAAGTAAGGCGTTGGTAAACGCCCGGTGGCGCTTCGCTTACCGGGCCTACCGCATACCTCACACTACCTATGCGTGGGTCTCAACCCAATCTGCCAGCGTATAGAGGGTTGCACCTTCGGACGCCATCTCCATAAACGCCTGCGCGCTGTCCTGCTTACCAATATTGACTCCCCGGCAGCCGTCGGTTATCACATTGACCTGATAGCCCAGCTGTAGCGCATCCAGCACGGTAAATTTCACGCAGTAGTCCGTCGCAAGACCCAGCACAATAAGCTCGGTAACGCTCCGCATACGCAGCCAGGCGTCCAGACCGGTCTTCTGCTTATGACCGTTGTCGAAAAAGGCGCTGTAGCTGTCGATGACCCGGTTTTCACCCTTATGAAAAACCGCGTCAATGGCTTTTTGCTGAAGCAGAGGATGCAGTTCAGCTCCTTCGCTTCCCTGCACGCAGTGATCGGGCCAAAAGGTCTGTGGCAGACCGTCCAGCGTGCCCTGGGTGTAGTGTTCCACCCCATGCTGGCTGGCAAAGCTGCCGTGATCTGCCGGGTGCCAGTCCTGACTGGCGACCACCGCATCACCCCGTGCTTTACACCACGCGATCAGCGCATTTGCCACGTCGACCACACTGTCACCCTCCGGGACAGCCAGCGCGCCACCGGCGCAAAAATCGTTCTGTATATCCACCAGCAAGAGTGCTCGTTGCGTCATAACAGGCTCCTTATTCGTCGGGTGTCAACTCGCCGCGCAGGTTCTGGGTCATTGCCTGGCGAATAGCCTCGGCATCCAGCTCCTGACTGAGCAACCAGTGAAGCTTAGTCAACGTCGCTTCAACCGTCATATCTGCTCCGCCAATAACGCCCGCGTGCGCCAGCGCGTTACCGGTGGCGTAGCCGCCCATGTTGACCTTGCCGGACATGCACTGGGTAAGATTCACTACCACAATGCCGCGCGCGCTGGCGGCCTCCAGCTCCTGCAGGAACTCACCGTTCTGCGGTGCGTTGCCTACGCCGTAGGAGCGCAGGATCAGCGCTTTCACCGGCTGGCGCAGGAAGTTACGCACTACATCTGCCGAGATACCTGGATAGATAGTGACCACGCCAATTGGCTGTGGGGTGATGCGGTGAACAATCAACTCGCCGTGACAGCGCGGTGCACCGGGGTTGCCAAGGCGACGAATATGGATACCTGCCTCCAACAGCGGCTGCAGGTTAGGGGAGTCAAAGGCGTTAAAGCCATCCGCATGGGCTTTAGTGGTGCGGTTGCCGCGGAACAGACGGTTGTTGAAGAACAGCGTCACTTCGTTAATCGGGTAGTTCGCCGCCACATAGAGCGCGTTGAGCAGATTGATCTGTCCGTCAGACCGCAGCTCGGCGAGAGGAATTTGTGACCCTGTCACAATCACCGGCTTGCCAAGGTTTTCCAGCATAAACGACAGCGCCGAAGCGGTGAAGGCCATGGTGTCGGTGCCGTGCAGAATGACAAAGCCATCGTAGCGATCGTAGTTAGCTTTAATATCGTCTGCGATATGCTGCCAGTCTTCCGGAGTCATATCCGACGAGTCCATTAGCGGATCGTACTCGTGGATAGTAAAGTCCGGCATCTCCGGGCGATGAAACTCCGGCATCAGCGCCAGCTGGCGTTGCAGATGGCCGGAG
>JBCNNW010000036.1:0-35812 GCA_039594205.1 Pseudescherichia sp.
CCGGGCAAAAAACCTGTGGTATCAAGGTCCACTTCTTACCCTGCGATCAGATAAAAGTGACCACCAGCTGCTACGACTACGGCAATCCCAATTATCCGATTAAAGATCCGATCAAAATGGAGGAACACAAAGTATGTCCAAAATGAAACCTGATTTAGTCTGGTATCCTTCGCAATTTCCGAAACAGGGGCGATTACCCACGCAAGCGGCGTTAGTCGGCCAAAACTGTAAGCAGCAGGACAGTCATGAACTGGCCTACCGCAATGAGCTTTGTCAGGCCGCAGGCCGACTGGTGGAGCCGCCCTGCTGTAAGACGCTGCATATTAGTCTGTTTTTCGACGGGACCGGTAATAATCTGAACAACGATCTCTATATCGCCGATCCTAAACACCCCACCAATATTGCTCGTCTTTTTCGCGCGACCATTGGTCAGGGCTATGCTGGTGGTGTGCAGGGGCATGCTGGCGAACTGGTGGATATGGAGGGAACATCGGGCAATAAATATTATAAGTACTATATCCCCGGCGTTGGTACTCCCTTTCCGGAAGTGTCGGATCTGGATTACAGCATATCCGGTCTGGCTTATGCCACCTATGGCGAAGAGCGAATTAACTGGGGACTGCTGCGTATTATTGATGCATTAAGACGTACGTTGGGTAAACCTGCACTATCCGATAGTGAAAGCTGGGCAGCGGTAAAAAAGATGTCCTACGGGGCTTTAGATCAATACCGGCCAATAGTATTCCAGCAGCTTTTAAACGATCTGGAACCCGACCTGAAGCTGGCGCTGAAACAGCCTGAACCGGGTAAACCGAAACTGCTGGGCATTAAGCTGTACGTGTACGGTTTTTCACGCGGCGCGGCGGCGGCAAGGGCTTTTGTTAACTGGCTGGTCGAACTGCTACCCAATGCTCTCAGAAAAGGGGCGAAACCGGATCTCTGCCTGACGTTGGAAGGTGCCGACTGGAAAGTGCCGCTGAGTATTGAGTTTCTCGGACTACTTGATACGGTGGCCTCCGTGGGGGTGGCGCATATTGCTCCCCTTGCGGAAGGACATATGGGCTGGGCCGATGGCGCAATGGAACTACCCGATAACGGCCTGATTAAAAATTGCGTACATCTGGTTTCAGCCCATGAACAGCGGCTCTGTTTTCCGCTGGACTCGATTTGCCGCCATGATGGCACCTATCCTTCCTATGCCAGAGAGGTGGTATATCCCGGTATGCATTCGGATATCGGTGGTGGTTATCCGCCTGGTGACCAGGGGAAAGCGGTGGCAGATAATGATGGTTTTTTATTATCTCAGATTGCGCTACATGAAATTTATGCAGCGGCTTTTGGTGCTGGTGCACCCTTGAAAGTACCTAAACAAGTATTACCAACTGATTTAGCTAAAGATGTTTGGCGGGCTATGCCATTTGATCTTGGCTCTGAATTTTATATATCGGAAGTATTGGTCGACCGTTTTAACGCCTGGCGCGAATTAACCTTAAATCTTCCCTCTTCTGGGGAAAAGATCAGTGCTGAGGATGCGGCTAAATATGAACCTGTACGCGCATCAGTCAATGTTATTACTGCACTGGAAGATCAAATCGCCTGGATAACCGCATGGCGTATCGGTCGCTATGCGAGCGGAAACTATGCAAAACAGTCGTTTTATAAAGAAGCCGCCGCAAATGAAATGAATAAGGACAGCGATCCAGCAGTAAGGGCAAAATCCGAACAGGATCGTAAAGAAAAACAGAAGAAAGTAGAGAAGAGACGCCGGGAAATGCAGGAGTCCGCCGAAAAAGATTCCTATATTCCCTATCCGCCTGGGGTGAAAGATTTTGATCCCGCGATGGCGCAGACGCAGTTGCGTCAGGCTGCGGAAGAGTTCAGAGAAGACTATCAGCATAAACCGCGCGCTTTAACCGGAAACTGGTTATATAAGGTAACGGATAAAATGAGTAACCTGGTTTATGCCTTCAGCGATGATAATGCAGATGGTGAATATAAAAATATAAAAAAAGAAGCCATTGAGAAAGTTACAACGCTTTTCCCCGCTCAGGGGGAAAGCATTAATGCGCAACAGCCCGGAGGGCTGATCAGGGCATTATTTGACGATCAGGTCCATGACTCCAGGGCCTGGTTTATGCAGGCAACTTTTGATGCCAGAGAACCGTGGGGAAGTTATTTTTTGTACCGAATGATCTATTTCGGTGAGATTATGAGTAAAAACATCACTCCTCTTGTAAAATATGGTCGATTTATTGAGGGGCGATTTAAAGATACGGTTCCCGGCGCTAATTTTATTATTGAGAGGTTTGAGAAACTTGGAGCCTTTAATGGTGAAAACTCTACGCCTGAAATAAAACAAAAAATATCCGTGGTAAATAGTGCAACTGATATTCCTGTTGCCATGTCATCTGATTTGCCTTCTCAGCCCGCGTTGACAAATGAGTCAGCGGAACTCATCGCCCGACAGCAACAGTCGCAGGAAGCGGAAAAACTGGCCAGTACTAAATCTGCAATAGCTTCATTATGGTCATAACGGATAAATAAAATATTTAATATCCGAGTGTCTATATTAATAATATGAGGAACAAATATGAAACAGGTAATACGCGAAGGCGATACCCTGCGGGAGTATGGCGGTAAAGTTCTGGCCGGACATTATCTGTGTTTTGGAAAAGGCATTGCCACTAAAGGTGATCCGGTTAAATGCAATAAACATGGTATGACCACGATTATTGAAGGCAGCGCTTTGTCAAAAGTGGATGGACAGCCCGTCGCCCTCCACGAACATCACTGCGCCTGTGGTTGCACGCTGGTAAGCTCTTTTCCCGACTGCGGTATTGCGCAGTGAGACCGCTACCTGATTTTCCTGATTATCATACTGCAAAGCCGCCAGCGACAAAGCGCTGGCTGGGCGCTGGGGCATTACTGATTCTGGCTGTTGGCGCAGCGAAGGCGTTGTTGCGGGGATCGGATGCAGGTATCGGGAGCATCTTTACCGGAATGCTTTTCACTTTAATCTTCATGGGTATTTTCTGGCTCCTTTCTCTGCTGTATTACCGGTTTTCACTCCACCATTCAGTCACCTGGAGAGCGGAAGTGGCAGAAGTGCATGGCAACTGGTGGTATCAGCATCGTCGACATTTTTTTCTGGAGGATGTGGTATTGATTGGTCCGGCTGGGGCGGAGTGGGGGGACTGGTTGCGTCTGCTTAAGCGTGAGCAAAAAGCACCAGCAGAACGCCAGGAGGCAGGTGGTAAAGCCCTGCGTGTGGCACGTTCTTTTTCTGCTGATATGACAGAACGTGAAAATCAGCTGGCCCGCATGCTGGCACTCCAGTGGAGACGTCAGCGTGAAGACAAAACATTGGCCTCGCCGCAGCAATGTTACTGGCAGGGCAGTGAGAGCGCGTGGCAGGCGTTTGCCGGAGAGGTGAAGAGCTCTTTTCCGGAGATTGAATTACCTGAATTTCCGGAGATGTGGATGGGAGAAAGTACGTTATCGGACATTGCTGCTTTTCTGGGTTCGGATGATAACGATGCTCATATTCTGGTCGCCGGATGTCACTCCGTGCTCGCTTCTGCTGAGGGTTTGCTACCTGCCGGTGAAGCCGCCGCGTTATGGCTTGCCGGCTCTGAAGGGCCTGTACTGCTTTCCCGTGGGGAGTTTTTTTCCCCGTCAGAAACGGAATCGCTGAAAGAGGTTTGCGAACGCGCGCAAAAGCAAAGTGAACTTGACGCTGCGCCTGACGCCTGCATTCTTTTTTCTCACCCGCAACAATCAGAGTTGGCAGGCAGCGGCTGGAACGTGACTCATTATCTACAGGATAATTTTTGGGGTAATACGGGAAAACTTGAGGCGCTTGTCGTGATATCACTTGCTGCTATTTTCGCACAAAGTCAGTCGCAGCCCTGCGGCTGGATAGCCACCGATCCTTTATACCCTCTCGCGCTTGGAATTGTTAAACCTCATGAAAACAGATAAAAATCAGAACGAAACTATTTCTGCTGCGTTTACGGTGGTACTCGCCGCTATAGCGATCACATTCCTTATTTTATTAGGTGGGTTAGCGTACTGGTTTTTTATAGAAAATCACGAGGCAAAATGGTCGGTTATTTATCCCGTTTTGCTGGTGTGTGCTCTTCTTTGGATCGTGCTGGCATGTGTTGTATCTCTGGTTTTTCTGGCGATACATCTTTGGATTATCAGTAAGGCCAGGCGTTCATCAGTGGTTGGACAGGGGGCATCAGCGAAGAGGAGATCATTGAAGCGTCTGATGTTATCAGAAGAAATAGCCGCCCACCTTCGCCGCCGCTACACCTCTCTCTGGCGCTACAGAGTCCGCCTTTTACTGGTCTGCGGCGAACCCGCGCAAATAGCCGCCATCGCTCCCGGCCTTGCGGAAAACCAGTGGCTGGAGGGGCATCGGACGGTGTTGATTCACGGCGGCAGCCTGTCTGCTTTACCTGATGCCGAACGTCTGAATGCCCTGCGCAAGCTGCGACGTCACCGTCCGCTGGACGGCATCGTGCTGGCGCTTGATGAGGCGCAGGCCTCTGCCGGTACGCTGGATAACGCGCTTCGCACGCTCGAACAGCTTGGGGAGGCGCTGCACTACCAGCCGCCGGTGTACCTGTGGCAGGTATGCGACACGCTGTGGCCGCAGGATAGCCGTGCTAGCCAGACGGTGGGGGCGCTGTTTCCGGTGCAGGCCACGTCAGAGAGGGTTGAACAGCAGCTTTGCGCCATTCTGCCGTCCCTGCGTCAGCAGGGCATGCAACAGCTGTGCGCCAATCCGGCCCATGATTTTCTGCTGCGGCTCGGGCACTCCCTTGAGAAGAGCGGCATTGCCCGCTGGCGTGCACTGCTGACGCCGTGGCTTACGGAGCACCTGAAGCGTATTCCGCTGCGCGGCCTGATGTTCAGCCCCTCGCAGGCAGGGGAAAAAGTAACGGATGAGGCGCTGCACCCTTACAGCTGGTCGGCTCCGGCTGCGTGGCAGGGGGTGATGACAGACTGTGAACGAGTACGCGGCGTGCAGGTAGGAATGCCGTGGCAGCGTACGCTGGGCGTTACCCTGCTGACCCTGGTGGTCCTGTGGGGCGCGGGCAGCCTGCTCTCCTTTATCATTAACCGCCAGCATATTGTGACCGCCATGGAACGGGCGCAGCAGCTGGTTAGCCATCCTGTAGTCAGTGATGAGCAGCTGGTGGCCTTGCAGGTACTGCTTAACGATCTCGCACGTCTGCAGAGCCAACAGGCGCACGGCGCGCCCTGGTATCAGCGTTTCGGCCTCGATCACAGTGCGCAGCTCTTTACCGCGCTAATGCCCTGGTACACGCAGGCGAACAACCGCCTGGTACGTGATGCGGCGGTGCAGGCGCTCACGCAGCAGCTGACGACGCTGGCAAATCTGCCGCCGCGCAGTACGCAACGGGCACGGCGGGCAAAAGCCGGTTATGACCAGCTGAAAGCGTATCTGATGATGGCGCGTCCGGACAAAGCGGACGCAGCATTTTACACCCGGGTAATGACAAGCGCTCAGCCTGCCCGCGACGGCATCTCTTCGCCGATATGGCAGAGCATCGCGCCCGATCTGTGGGCCTGGTACATGCAAAACCTGCCGTCACAGCCAGCCTGGAAAATCATGCCGGATGCGGCGCTGGTGACGCAGGCGCGCCAGGTGTTACTGGCGCAAATCGGTCGGCGTAACGCTGAGAGCACCCTGTACGAGAACATGCTCACTCAGGTGCGCCGGAACTACGCCGACATGACCCTTGAGGATATGACCCCGCAGACCGATGCGAGCCGTCTGTTTACCACCCGGGAGGTGGTGCCAGGGATGTTTACCCGCCAGGCGTGGGAGGGGGGAATTCAGGACGCGATCGATAAAGCGGTGGCCTCCCGCCGCGACGAGATTGACTGGGTCCTGAGCGATAACCGGAAAAGCGTCTCAGGGGATGTCTCCCCGGAGGCGCTGAAGCAGCGTCTGACGGAGCGCTATTTCGCCGACTTCTCCGGTGCATGGCTGAACGTCTTAAACAGTATCCGGCTAAACCCAGCGCACACTATTGCGGATGTCACCGACCAGTTAACGCTTGCCAGCGATGTGCGCCAGTCGCCCTTGATTGCCCTGATGAATACCCTGGCGTACCAGGGGCAGACCGGAGAGCAGAGAGAGGCGATCTCCGACTCGCTGGTGAAGTCAGCGAAAAATTTGCTCGGTAGAGGCGATAAACCGGTGATTGACCAGCAGGCCGCCGGGCCTGTCAGCCCCCTGGACGGTACGTTCGGACCGCTGCTGGCCCTGATGGGGAAAAACAGCGCGCAGAACGTGATGGCAGCGGACAGTTCGCTCAGCTTACAGACCTATTTAACTCGCCTGACCCGCCTGCGCCTCAGGCTCCAGCAGGTGGCGAGTTCGCCCGATCCGCAGGCGATGATGCAGCAGCTGGCGCAGACCGTATTTCAGGGGAAAAGCGTGGATCTGACCGACACCCGGGATTACGGCAGCCTGATGGCGGCGAGCCTGGGAGAGGAGTGGAGTGGCTTCGGGCAGACAATCTTTGTCCAGCCGCTGACCCAGGCCTGGGAGACGGTGTTACAGCCTTCGGCGGCCAGCCTGAACGAGGCATGGCAGCGCTCTATTGTGGCTAACTGGCACGCTGCATTTGACGGACGCTATCCCTTCTCCGCAGGCAAAAATGATGCCTCACTGCCGATGCTGGCGGCGTTTATCCGGCGCGACAGCGGACGTATCGACCGCTTCCTCACCAGCCAGCTGGGTGGCGTGCTGCACCGGGAGGGCAGTACCTGGGTGGCAGATAGCACCCACAGCCAGGGGCTGGCGTTCAGTCCGGCATTCCTCAGGGCGATTAATCAGCTGAGCGAGTTATCTGACATTCTGTTTACCGACGGCAGCCAGGGCATCAGTTTTGAGATGCAGGGCGTCGCCATGCCGGAGATTGTCGAGACCCAGCTGACCCTTGACGGGCAGACGCTGCACTATTTCAACCAGCTTGCTGACTGGCAGAGCTTCCGCTGGCCGGGGGTGATTAACAAACCGGGCGCAATGCTGACCTGGACCTCCACGGCGGCAGGCGCACGGCTGTTTGCCAACGACAGCGGTCCCTGGGGGATTATCCGTATGCTGGAGAGGATGAAGCGACAAAAGGAGAGCGACGGCCTCTACCGTCTGACTCTTACCGCGCCGGACAACCGGCAGCTTCAGTGGCTGCTGCGCACGGAGCTTGGTGACGGCCCGCTGGCGCTGCTGAAGCTACGCAACTTCACGCTTCCGACGCAGATATTCAGCGTTGATCCTCTGAATGCAAAACCGACGGATGAAAAAGAGGTGGATGCAAATGAGAGGAGTGAATAATGGCGTCCATTGATTCCCTGCTGGCCGCCTGCCAGCTACGGGTAGACACCCAGGCGCAGGCGGCACAGTCGCGTCTTGCCCTGTGGGAAAACTGGCTGAAGCCCATCTCTGATGACAACTCCACCGGCGACGACCCCGGCTATGACGACGATTTTCAGCAGATGCGTGAGGAGGTCAACAAGCTTTCGGGCGCAGACACGGCGCTGATTTGCCAGCTGGCGGAAAAGCTGCTGACGACCACCAGCAAGGATATTCGTGTTGCGACGTATTACACCTGGGCGCGGTTGCATCGTGATGGGGAAGCGGGACTGGCGGATGGACTCGAACTGCTGGCCGGCCTGATGCAGCGCTTTGCTACAGGGCTCCATCCGCAGCGGGAGCGCAGCCGGAAAGCGGCGCTGGAGTGGCTGGCAAGCACCCGGATGCTGGACAGCCTGCTGCTCTACCCGGAGGTGACAAAAGCCGAAGCCGGGCGCCTCGCCGGGGCGCTCTGGCTGATTGAGCGGGCCGTAGAGCACACGGCGGCAGACGAACGCCCACAGATTGGTGCTCTGTATGGCGCGCTGGAAACCCGCCTGTTGAAATCCGGCGGTATGGATGCGGTTGTGCCGCAGAACGTCAGCGAGGGCAGCCACACGGCGCCACCGTTCGGCAGCGTGCCGCCGTTGGCGGGCATTACTTCAGGTCAGGAGCTGCTTACCCAGGCGCGCACCCTGGCAGACTACCTGAGAAGCCAGCCGGACGGCTGGCTGGCCGCCCATCGGCTAATAAAAAATCTTCGGCATGACACCCTGCACCAGCTCCCGCCGCTCTCCGCCGACGGTAAAACCCGCATCGAACCGCCCAAAGCGGAACAGCGAGCCCAGCTGAAACGGCTGTTCCTGCAACAGAGCTGGCGTGAACTCATGGAGGAGGCGGACAGCCTGCTGTCACGGGGCGCTAATCACCTGTGGCTGGACGTGCAGTGGTATCTTCACCAGGCGCTGCTGAAAGCCGGGCGGGAAGCCGAGGCCGCCATTATTCAGTCTGACCTGAAAGGCGTGCTCTCGCGCCTGCCGGGGCTGGAGACGCTAGCCTTTAGCGACGGCACGCCGTTCGCTGACGAAGTGACCCTCAACTGGATACAGCAGCAGGTGACGGATAACCCTGCGGGCTGGCAGGACAACACGACGGCGGCCTCCGCGATGGTATCCGGCGACGACGATATCCTGCTCCTGGAGCCGGAAGCGCTCGCGCTTGCCGACAGCGACGACCCTGATGCGGCGCTGGCCTGGCTGCAGGCCCGTCCGGGGATCGCCACGCCGCGCAGCCGCTGGCTGCTGCGTTTACTGATGGCGCGCGTTGCCGAACAGACGGGCAAAAACGAACTGGCCCTGCACCTGCTGGCTGAGCTGGATGCCCTTTCGACCACCCTGACGCTAACGCAATGGGAGCCGGGACTGTTATTTGAGGTGAAGGCGAGAAGGCTGAAACTGTTGCGTATGAAGGCCGGACGCAGTGAAGCAGAGAGAATCCGACTCCAGCCGGAGATGGAGACGCTGCTGGCTGGGCTGATCGCCCTCGATCCCGCAAGAGCTGCCGTGCTGTGCAGCTGACGCTTTTATTCACATCCTGATATCTGAGATATGCAATGGACGACTTAACCCTGCGTTATTTTGACGCTGAAATGCGCTACCTGCGCGAAGCGGGTGAGGAGTTTGCCCGCGCCCATCCTGATCGAGCCGCAGCGTTAAACCTCGACAAAGCGGGTGCCCGCGATCCCTATGTGGAACGGCTGTTCGAAGGTTTTGCCTTCCTGATGGGGCGGCTGCGTGAAAAGCTGGACGACGATCTGCCGGAGCTGACCGGTGGGCTGGTCAGCATGATCTGGCCGCACTATCTGCGCACCATTCCCTCCCTCTCTATCGTGGAGTTTTCCACCGACTGGCGGGAGATGAAGGAGCCCGTCACCGTTGCCAGAGGTTTTGAGGTGCGTTCGCAGCCCATCGGTGAAAAGCGAACCCGCTGCCGCTACACCACCACCCAGCCGCTGATGCTGTTGCCGCTGTCGCTTTCCCATGCAGGCATCACCACAGAGCCGGACGGGCGCTCGCTGATCCGACTGCGTTTTGAGTGCGGACCGCTGGCAGACTGGCGAAGTATTGATTTAAGCCGCCTCCCGCTATACCTGAATGCTGACGCCGCGCTGGCCTGCGCGCTGCACGAGGCATTCACGCTCAACGTAGCGAAAGCGGGGATCCGCTTTCCTGGCGACATTGACCGCAGGCCGCTGGACGCCCATTTTGCCGTCTGCGGCTTTGGCAAGGATGAGGCGCTGCTGCCGGAAAGTGGTGGCTTTAGCGGCTACCAACTACTGCTGGAGTATTTCACCTTCCGCGAGAAGTTTATGTCCGTGGCGCTGCGCGGGCTGGAAAACGTCGTCTTTCCGGAAAACCTCCCTTGGTTTGAAATCGATCTGGTGCTGGATCAAGCGTGGCCCCACGAGTTCTCCTTCTCAGCGAAGCAGATCCGGCTGCACTGCGCCCCGGTGATTAACCTGTTCCCGCTCGAATCTGATCCGCTGCAGCTGGACATGCTCCAGACCGAGTACCTGCTGCGCCCGATGCGCATTCAGGACGGGCATACGGAGATTTACTCGGTGGATTCCGTGACCTCGTCGCGTCATTCCGGACATCAAATATATGTGCCGTTCACCAGCTTCCGCCATAAAGGGGGCATGCTGCGCCACGACGCGCCGGAATACTATTACCACACGCGGGTGAAGCGGGGCGCTTCCGGCCTGCACGATACCTGGCTGATCCTCGGCGGTGAGGCGTTCGATAACCATACCGTACCGGAAGATGAAAAACTCTCTCTCAGCCTGACCGGAACGAACGGGCAGCTACCGCGTCGGGCGTTACAGAGTACGCTGCTGGATACGGTGGTCAAGTCCACCACCTCGCGTATCCAGGTGCGCAATCTCTGTGCACCCACGCTGCCGTGTTACCCGCCGGATCGGGACCGCTTTCACTGGCGGGTGCTGAGCCATCTCGGCAGCAGCTTTCTGTGGATGATGGATAACGCTGATGTTCTGCGTGGCGCGCTGGCGCTGTATGACTGGACGGATAATGAGATGAACCGCCGCCGTCTGGCGGCAATTGTCGATGTCAAACACGGCGAGGTAGAGCGTTTTGAGCAGGGGCACTTTATGCGCGGCGTGCAGGTTGAGGTGACGCTGGACAGCCACGGTTTTGCCGGACACGGTGACATCTGCCTGTTTGGTGAAATGCTCAACCGCTTTTTTGCCCTGTACACCGATATCCACCTCTTTAACCGTTTGATTCTGATAGTGCAACCTACCGGAGAGCGTCTTGAATGGCAGGAGAACCACAACCGCCGTATTCCCGGTTAAGCCTTAGGCTTGAGCGGGATGTCCACCGCATCAACTTCTATCGTTTCTGTCAGCTGCTGGAGAAATCCCGCCCTGATGCACCCGCGCTGGGGATTGCGCTGAGCCCGGCGGACGACCCGGTGCGCTTTCGTCCGCATCCGGGGATGGGTTTCCCGGTCAGCGAGCTAAAGGCCGTGGAGTATGATGAGGATAATCCTGATGCGCCGCCGACGGTGCGCACCACCTTTATGGGACTGTACGGCGTGGATTCGCCGCTGCCCACTGCCTGGCTGGATGATATTGCTCAGCGGCGGGAGGGACATGAGGCGCAGGAGGCGTTTCTCGATATCTTTAACCACCGCATTCTGACCCAGTTTTACCGTATCTGGCGCAAGTATTCATACCCGGCAACCTTTGAAGCCGGGGGCAGGGACCGCACCTCCCGAAGCCTGCTGGGGTTGATGGGGCTGGGTATTCCCGGCACGGATAACCATATTGCCACCCCGGTGTCGCGTTTTTTGGCGCTCCTTAGCGTGATGCGTCTGCCTGGGCGAACCGAAGAGGGGATTCAGGCGCTGGTGCGGCTGCTGGCTCCCCGCACGCAGGTGACCGTCATGCCGCACTCTCCGCGCCCGGTTTACCTCGATCATCCGCTGGGCTTTTACGGCGATGACGATTTTCGGCTCGACGGCTATACGGTGCTGGGCGATGAAACGACAGAGATTGGCAGCCAGCTGCTGATTGCCCTGTATACCGAAGACCACGCAGAGGCGCAGAGCTGGCTACCGGCGGGGCAGACCTATGACGACTTTCTGGTGCTGCTGCGGGTCTACCTTGGCTGGCGCTACAGGGCACTTATCCAGCTGACCGTTCCCACGCAGCTACTGCCCGCTCCGGTGCTGGGCGAGACGCCCTTTGCTCTCGGCATGACCGGCGTTCTGGGCATGGAGGGCGATGACGTCCCGCCGGATCTGCCCGCCACCTTCACCATCGAGGTCGGGAGCTACCGAGGTATGTTCCCCGCCGTTACACCACAAGGAAACCGACGTGTTGCGTACTCCGTTGATTAAACGACTCTCTTTGCTGCTGCTGCCACCGTTGCTGGTGGGGTGCGGCCTGATGCAGAGCGTCAGCGACGGCACGGCATCCGCAGTGAGGTCTGTTTTTTATAAGCAGGTGAAAAACCTGCATCTGGACATCACCGCGCGCCAGGCATTGAATACCGACGGGCAGGAGAATATCTCCCTGTCGGAACCGCTGATGGTCCGGGTCTACCAGCTTAAGGATCGTAAAATCTTTGATAAAACCGTCTATCCGCAGCTGCTGACGCAGGGCGATGATGCGTCGGGCGCAGATCTTCTTGCCAGCCGCAGTCTGGTGGTGAAGCCAGGAGAGGATGTCAGCCTGGATATGCCCCTGGACGACAAAGCGCAGTTTGTCGCCGTGGTAGCGCTTTTCCGCGCGCCGGAGCTGGCGAAAAATAGCTGGAAACGGGTATTGTCTCGCGACGAGCTCGATCCGGACAGGCCCCGGGTGATTGAAGCCGGGCATAATCGGCTGGCCCTGCAACCGTTGAAGGATGACTGACTATGTCGCCACGCCATAGCGCCCCCTCACTCTACGAAATTCTCTACGGCAACTTTACCGGCGATCTCGACCTGAACCAGGTCAGTGAGCAGAACCAGACGATCCTGTCGGTGCTGGACAACATGCAGCGTATCCTGAACTGTCGCGCCGGGACGCTGGCGCATCTTCCAGACTACGGTCTGCCGGACATGACTAAAATCCTGCAGGGGATGCCGGGAAGCGCGCATCAGCTGATGGGAATCCTGTCAGCCGTATTGCTTAAATATGAGCCACGGCTGAAGAAGATTGAGGTCGCCCTGCTGGACCAGACGATCCCCGGTGAGCTGCGTTATGCCATTGATGCTGAACTCAGAGGCGTCGGGCTAGTGCGGTATGGCACCGAGTTTATGCCGGAGGGGCGGGTCTTGATCCGCCACCTGAAGCACCAGAACTATCTCAGTTAGAACACACGCCAGTCAATTCACGGATACATCGATCATGAAACACACAGCACCCCGACATCTCCGGACGGGCGACGATCCGCGTCCGTTCCCTGACTTCATTGCGTTGCGTAATGAAATGAGCAAGCTGACGCATCCCGCCAGGCCCGATATCGACTGGCAGCGCGTAGCGCAGCTCTCCCTTGCGCTGTTTGAAAAAAATGGCGTTGAGCTGCAGACAGGGGCCTGGTATACCCTGGCCCGCACTCATCTGGCGCGGGTGGCAGGCATGCACGAAGGGCTGAACATCCTTGCGGCAATGCTGGGCCATCGTTGGGCGCAGCTCTGGCCTCAGGCCAGACAGCCGCGAGCGGAAATTCTCTGTGGGCTGTTTCAGCGGCTGCATAAGGTGTTTCGCACCTTTACCCTGAGCGCTGAGGATTACCTCCAGCTTCAGCAGCTGGAGTCAACGCTGGATACCCTGAGCGATATTCTGGCCCGGCAGGCGCTGCAGCAGGTAAGTCAGATAGCGCCTCTGCTGCAACAGGTACGTCATGCGTTGATGCACGTAGAGAGGGCTTCCGAGCCGCCACGGCTGGATACGATCCCGCAGGCGCAGAGTGCAAACGTTGAGGTGATCCACGAAACAGCACCTGCAGCAAAACGTGCCGGTGTTTTCCTGAGTGGGATGCTGACCGCCTTTATGCTGAGTGCCGTAGGCTTTGCGGGCTGGTACTCTTTGATCCGCCCGGATGCGCTCACTGCGCTGCCGTACGATCGGGCGCTGAGCAGGACGCAGGATGCGTCACTTACTGGCTGGCATCAGGGCATGCTCACGCTGCAAAACCTGAGCGAGCGGCTCAATGCCCTTGATGGTCAAAAGGGAAAATACCTCACCGTCAGCGAGCTGAAGTCACAGGTGTTTGCCGCCACGCTGGCTTTTAACAAGACGGTGCCGGTAGAGGAGCAGCTCCGTCTGATGTCTGAGCAGCAAACGCCTGAAACGATCCCGGAGGCGCAAAAACGTCAGGCGAAGCAGCACTTACAGCAGCTCATTACCGACTATTTCGCCCTAACGCGCGGCGTCACGCCTCGTCAGCCGCCATCGGCAGCGGCCAGCCGCCGAGCCGTTTCCAGCGGTTGACGATCTCACAAAACAGCAGCGCGGTCTGCTCGGTATCGTACAGCGCGGAGTGAGCCTGGGTGCTGTCAAACGACAGGCCCGCGGCTGCACAGGCTTTTGATAAGACTGTTTGCCCTAATGCCAGCCCGCTCAGAGCAGCGGTATCGAAGGTGACGAAGGGGTGGAACGGGTTACGCTTGAGCGAGGCGCGCTCCGCCGCCGCCATCATAAAACCGTGATCGAAGGTGGCATTGTGGGCCACCATAATGGCGCGGTTGCAGCCGGAATCTTTAATCCCCTTACGCACCATCTTGAAGATCGCGTGCAGCGCATCGTATTCACTGACCGCCTCGCGCAGCGGGTCGTTGGGATCGATGCCGTTGAACGCCAGCGCCTCGGGGACAAGGTTGGCACCTTCAAAGGGCGCAACCTGGAAGTGCAGGGTGCTGTCCGGCATCAGCCAGCCGTCGCTATCCATCTTTAGCGTTATGGCGGCAATGTCCAGTAGCGCATCGGTTTTGGCATTAAACCCGGCGGTTTCAACATCAATCACGACAGGGTAAAAACCACGGAAACGGTCGCAAAGACCGGTGAGCTGTGCGTTATCGGACATAGGATCTCTTAATACAGGAAAAAGCAGCGCGCATTATGGCAAACTTTAGGGGGGATTACATAGCGCAGATAAAACAACGGGCGCAGAGTGCGCCCGCAGGGATCAGTTACCCAGGCCGCGGCCCGCATCTTTCTCTTCGATCAGCTCGATTTTATAACCGTCTGGATCTTCAACAAACGCAATAACGGTGGTGCCGCCCTTAACCGGACCGGCTTCGCGCGTCACGTTGCCGCCGTTCTGACGAATGCGCTCGCATGCTTCAGCCGCATTCTCTACGCTCAGGGCGATGTGGCCGTAGGCGTTGCCCAGATCGTAGCTCTCCACGCCCCAGTTGTAGGTCAGCTCAATCACCGCTTCATCGCTCTCCGGGCCGTAGCCAACGAAGGCCAGCGAGTATTTGTATTCGGTATTTTCGCTGGTGCGCAGCAGCTGCATGCCCAGAACCTTGGTGTAGAATTCAATGGAGCGTTGCAGATCGCCAACGCGCAGCATAGTGTGAAGTAAGCGCATAATATCCTCTTTCGTTTTTTTGCTCAGGCATTTAAGTCATAAAATCTATTTTAGTATAGCGGCGGATCCCTGCCGCTATCAATGCCAGTGACGGTTACAGCGTCGGGTAGTCGGTGTAGCCTTCCGCGCCGCCGCCGTAGAAACTCTCCGGGCGCTGCGGGTTCAGCTCGGCCTTGCGCTGCAGGCGCTCCACCAGATCCGGGTTGGCGATGTAGTCGCGACCAAAGGCCACCGCATCGATCAGCCCTTTGGCAATCAGGTTTTCCGCTTTTTCCGGGGTATAGGCACCGGCGCCCACGATCGGGCCGTGGAAGCGCGCACGCACTTTTTCACGGAACTCGTCGGTGTAGGGCTGACCGCCGGCCCAGTCTGGCTCGGAGAGGTGCAGATAAGCGATGCCGCGTTTGGCTAACTCTTCGATCAGGTAGAGTGCGTCCGCCTCTTCATTGTCACCGTTATCGGTGTTCTGGAAAGATCCGATTGGTGAAAGACGGATGCCGATACGCTCCGCGCTCCACTCTTTACTAACGGCGTCAACCACTTCCAGCACCAGACGGGCGCGGTTCTCAACGCTGCCGCCGTACTCGTCGGTGCGATGGTTCGCTGACGGCGAGAGGAACTGGTGCAGCAGGTAGCCATGAGCGGAGTGCAGCTCTACCAGGTCGAATCCTGCTTCGCGCGCGTTAGCCACGGCTTTGCGGAAATCGTCAACGATGCCCGGGATCTCACTGATGTCCAGCGCACGAGGCGTAGAGGTATCAACGCGAATAGCGTTACCGTTCTCGTCACGCAGCGAGGTGCGAGTTCCGGCGTTGATTGCCGAAGGCGCAACCGGCGCATTATTGCCCGGCTGGATGCTGGCGTGAGAGATACGCCCGGTATGCCAGAGCTGCACGGCGATTTGACCCTTTTCAGCATGCACGCCGTCGGTGATCTTTTTCCACGCCGCTACCTGCTCAGGGCTGTGCAGGCCAGGGGCACCGGCATAGCCTTTCGCCTGAGCAGAGATCTGCGTTGCCTCGCTGATGATCAATCCGGCGCTGGCGCGCTGACGGTAGTATTCACCCATCAGCGGAGTAGGGATATCGCCTGGCTCAATGCTGCGCAGACGCGTCAGCGGAGCCATAAAAACGCGGTTCGCCGCAGTAATCGCACCCACTTTCAGCGGGGTAAACAGTTTGTTCGACATAACATCTCCTGAATAGACCGGTCGACTAGTTAAAGGTCAAATAAAACGCCTGGGTTATACAGGCGTGATAAGTATTGTTTTAGCATGTGCCACCGCGCTCTCCAGCGGTAGGGCACTGTGGGAAATCTTAGCCTGCAAATTGGCTCCCAGCCACAGGGCATAGAGAACCTGTCCCTGGGTCAGAGCATCGCCTTCAAATGCCAGACAGCGGGAACGACGCCCGTTCTCCAGCGCCTCGGCCAGTAGGGCGATGACGCGGCTTGCACCTCTGTCCATTGCGCTGCGCATATCTTCCGAGAGATCGCATACCTCGGCCGAAAGCTTCACCGTCAAACAGCCGCTAATGATCCCCTTCTGCGAGAACTGGTTCAGCGTCTCCTGAAAATAGGCGATTAAGCGGTCGCGGTAGTTGCCGCTGCCGTGAGTAAAGTGGTGCGTCAGCCGTTGATGATAGCCAACATAGTGACGCTCAAGCATGGCCACGCCAAACGCCTCTTTTGAGCGAAAATAGTGATAAAACGAGCCCTTCGGCACTTCTGCCGTTTTCAGTAGCTCGCTGAGACCCATGCCGGTAAACCCACGGTGCATGCAGAGCTGCTCGCCGGTTGCCAGTAAGTGTTCACGGGTATCATATTCGGTATCTCTGTTCATAATCATTACTGTAATAGACCATTCGGTCTAATGCAAGGGTTGCGTTATGGCCTGCGGGCGTCTTCAATAGTTACTATCGATCGTTAACAGGAGGAAGGACGTGCCGGAACAGCTGGAGTTTTTCCCCATTGTAAGCCCATGCCGGGGAATTTGTCAGACCGACGAGCAGGGCTACTGCCGGGGCTGCCTGCGCAGCCGGGATGAGCGCTTTAACTGGCAGCGCATGAGCGATAGCGAAAAGCAGAACGTTTTACGTCTCTGCCATCAGCGAGCCTTGCGTAAAAAGCGTGCAGGCACTAAGCCAGCAGGCGAAGAACCGCAGCAGCCCTCACTGTTTTAAGCGCCGTTTTCCGTATACTCTTTGCCTATCTCTTTGCAAAGAAAGGAAGCGGTTATGGTTCAGCGTATTACCCTCGCCCCTCAGGGGCCAGAGTTCTCCCGTTTTGTCATGGGCTACTGGCGTCTGATGGAGTGGAACATGTCCCCACGGCAGCTGGTCAGCTTCATTGAGGCGCATCTGGATCTGGGCGTCACCACGGTCGATCACGCCGACATCTACGGCGGCTATCAGTGCGAGGCCGCTTTTGGCGAGGCGCTTAAGCTGGCTCCGCACCTGCGCGAGCGTATGGAAGTGGTCTCTAAGTGCGGCATTGCCACTACCGCCCGCCCGGAGCACCTCATCGGTCACTACATCACCGATAAGCAGCATATTATTCGCAGCGCCGAGCACTCCCTGGCAAACCTGGCAACCGACCGCCTCGATCTGCTCCTTATCCACCGTCCCGATCCGCTGATGGATGCCGATGAGGTTGCCGAGGCCTTTCTTCAGCTCCATCAGAGCGGCAAGGTGCGTCACTTTGGCGTCTCAAACTTTACGCCTGCCCAGTTTACCCTGCTGCAGTCGCGTCTGCCGTTCACTCTGGCAACTAATCAGGTTGAGATCTCCCCGGTGCATCAGCCCCTGCTATTAGACGGCACGCTCGACCAGCTGCAGCAGCTGCGCATTCGCCCAATGGCCTGGTCATGCCTTGGCGGTGGACAGCTGTTTAGCGATGAGGCTTTCCAGCCGCTGCGCGACGAGCTGGCCCAGGTTGCTGAAGAGATCCATGCTGAAAGCATTGAACAGGTGGTCTATGCCTGGGTACTGATGCTGCCGTCGAGGCCGCTGCCGATTATCGGCTCCGGCAAAATCGAGCGCGTGCGTGCGGCTATTGCCGCTGAGGCGCTCACGCTTACCCGCCAACAGTGGTTCCGCATCCGCAAAGCCGCGCTGGGGTATGACGTACCCTGATAGCTGATCATCTGATTCTCCGGTGTTATCTGCATATCTGGTTTAAACTTCAAAGATAACAGCCAATAACCGGAGAGCGTATGAAGCGATTAAGCCTGGCCGTATTAACACTGTTAGCCTGCACCGGTGCGCAGGCTGCCAGTGAAGAGGTTGAAATGAACCTTGTCACTTCACAAGGGGTAGGGCAGTCCATCGGGACGGTGAAAATCACCGAAACGGATAAGGGACTGGAGTTTGCGCCCGATCTTAAAGCGCTTCCGCCTGGCGATCACGGTTTTCACGTTCACGCGAAGGGAAGCTGTGAGCCTGCCATGAAAGAGGGTAAGGCCTCGGCGGCTGAAGCGGCCGGTGGGCACCTCGATCCGCACACGACAGGTAAACATGAAGGGCCAGAAGGTGCCGGTCATACGGGGGATCTGCCGGTACTTCAGGTCAATAACGACGGTAAAGCCACCCAGCCGGTTGTTTCGCCGCGTCTGAAGAAGCTGGATGAGGTGAAAAACAGAGCACTGATGATCCACGTCGGTGGCGACAACTACTCTGACAAACCAGAGCCGTTAGGCGGCGGCGGGGCACGCTACGCCTGTGGCGTGATTAACTAATTACGTTAGCATCCCCGGCGGTGGCGCTTGTATTAGCTGCGACAGTGAGATCTGTAGCCGCCAAATAAGCGCCGCCAACTCTCGGGCTGCAGGTTGATGATGATGCGATAAGGTGTCGCAGATACGCTGTAGCTGCTGTAACGTGTTGGCCAGTTGACGTTGGTTGACTCCCCGCTCGCTCATCACATCGCGTAGCTGCGCAATACAAATGTCCCGGACCCGGGAAAGGGGATCGGAGCGGGTTTCCCATTCGCGAAGCTGCCATACCACATGCGAGCAGTTGAGCAGCACTACCCCCCAGCGTAAAAGCCAGCGGCGCGCCAGCGCATCCTGACTATTGCTGAGCTGGCTGATATGATGATACGCCAGCGATTCAAACTCATATTCACTGTGTAATGGGCGTTGGCTGAGCTGATCGACAAAGTCGCGGCGCATGGCGCGTATACGACGGCGGCTTTTCCGGGCGTCCGAGCCGGGGCGCAAAATAGCGAACGCCAGCCACGAGAGCGCAACGCCAACGATTTTTGCCGAGTTGTCATTAAGAAAATCAGCAAAGTCGTATACTGGTGGATTGGTTACGGCGATAAACGATCCCATAAAAACAATCAGCTGACCCCATAATCCCGCCAGCTTTGTCATTTGCAGTTTCAGTAACTGCATAGTTATCAGCAGTGGAAAAAGAAACAGCAAAAATTGCCAGAGATCGGTAATTTGTACCATCAGGCCAAATTTCACCCCAAAGCTGAATAATGACAGCAGCAGGAGGGTGCGCATCAATAAAGTGAGCGATTTAAAAGGCGTGGCGACGATTGAATAGAGTACGCAGCTAATTGCCGCCAGCGATAGCGCACTCGCTCCGGACTCCCACTGCGTGCCAATACTCCATGCACCCACCATCATTAAGGTACAGAAGGTCCGCGTACCGCTCCATAAGGCTTCCATGCTATCGGTATGGCGCGCCAGGCCATGGCTATGTCTGGCAGCGTGCAACGAGACGGGCGTACCGTTTTCCAGCGCTTGCAGCCAGCGGCTACTTTGCAGATAAAGCGCGCAGAAATAGCGTAGCCGTTGCCAGAAGGCGAGGTGGTGATAGTCGCTATCGTCGTGGGGACGCAGCGGGGCGATAATGCGCGCGATGCTATAAGGATCGATACAAGGAGAGGCGAGCGCAGAGAGCAGCTGTTCAACGATGTCACGGGTCTGGGGCGGCGGGCTGGGCCAGTTCAACAGCAGACGGCGAAGGCTGGAGATAACGCTGGTCAGCCGTAGCTGGTGGTGCAGCAGGGCGTTGAGCAGGGCGTTCTGACGGCGAAAGCGATAATGACTCCAGAACGCCTGGATGCGCAGCAGATTCATCGTCAGGATCTGGTTGATGACCCCCTCATGCGCGGAACGAATGGCATCGTTGGTTTCAGGCTGCCAGAGCAGGCTGGCGTGTTCCAGTAAGCGCGCATGCATGTTTTTCAACGCGGTGAGCAGGGTGGTGCCATCCGAGGTGCTGGGCAGGATCATCATCATCACTCCGCCGCAAAGGATCCCCAGCACCACCTCGCAAACGCGGGCCTGCGCGATATCCCACAGCTGTACGGTATCAATGAGGTTAACCGTCGGGAAGGCAATAATGGCAGCGGTATAGCCTGACAGCTGAAAAGCGTAAGCGACGTTATTCGTAAAGTATGCGCAGGCCCAGGTACACAGGCCGAGCCAGGCCGCCATGCTGACCATGAAAAACCACGGTTCGTTTAAGGTATTACCGGCGATGATCAGCGCCGCCGCAGCGCCTAACAGACTGCCGGCAATACGCCCGAGGCTTTTACTGATGACGCCGCCCACCGTCGGAAAGCTCACCACGGCAGCGGAGGTCATCGCCCAGTATGGCTCATCCAGGTTAAAGCAGTAGGCGAGCGTTAAGGCGAGGCACATGGCGATGGCATTACGCAATGCATATCGCCACTGTCCGCTCGTCGCCTTAAACCAGGGGGCATTGCGCCAGCTCAACGACGACACATTCATTAGGGCTGACCAATCGCAACGCTGCACGTCGTACCGGAGATCAGCGTGATATCCCGGGGCAGTGAGTCAAACGCTATTCGCACCGGCACGCGCTGAGCCAGGCGTACCCAGGGAACATTGGGTTTGATGTCGGGTACCAGACCCGAATCGCTATCTACGCTTTGATCGTAGATAGCCCGCCCAATGCCGGAGACGTGACCCTGTAACTTTACGTTACTGCTATAAAGCGTAATAACAGCCGGTGCGCCCTCGCGAATATGACGCAGCTTAGTCTCTTCAAAATAACCCATCACATAAAACGAGTGGCTGTCGACGAGGGCGAACAAGGGCTGGCCCGTAGTGGCGTAGTCTCCTGTCCGGGTCGAAAGATTGGTTACCCAGCCAGCCACCGGGGCGCGAACGTCGGTCTGCTCAAGCTGCCACTGCGCGTTTTTCAAAGCCGCTTCGGCTGCTTCAACGGTGGCCCTGGCCGCTTTAACATTCAGATTGGCCGTATCCATATCTTCTGCGGAGATATAGTTGCGCGACAAATGCTGGCGGCGGCTGGCTTCGTTAGTGGCTTTTGCGAGGTCCGATCGCGCTTTAGCCAGCTCGGCTTGCGCATTAAGAATCGCTATGTTAAAAGGCGTTCTGTCAATGGTCAGCAGCAGATCGCCTGCGTTGACGTACTGATTATCTTTAATCGTGAGCCGGGTTATGCAACCGGAGACCTGGGGCGTTATACTCACCTGCTCCGCGCGGACTTTGCCGTCGCGGGTCCATGGGGACTGCATGTAGTAGTTCCACACCCACCATCCTGCCAGCACCGCGACGACGGCGATCGCAATTGTTGAAAAATATTTAATTGTTTTAAGCCACATATTCACCACGCAACCAGCAATACAAAGCTCAGACAGACGCAAAGCGTAAAAATCGACAGATCCATCAGCAGGGGATGCCATATTTCGCCCGAATAGATCCAGTCGCGAAACAGACGATGCGCCACAAGCCAGATGATGAAACCGCAGGCGAACGCCTTGAAAAACGGAGGGAAATAGAGAGAAGCGCCAATTACCAGATCCTGTAAGGGCAAATCTGTTGCATTAAGCGTAAGCGTCACAAATCGTAGTCCTTTGCATTAACTATCATTGTTTATAGGTTTAGCAAAAACCTCGTCAACGCACTCCTTTTCTGCTCTAAGCTGATTGCGTCAGCTATAAGCAAAACAGGCAAGACGTTTGTTTTGAAAATATAAATATTGCACACTATTCTAAAATCAGCATAATAACTTAGCAAGCTAATTATAAGGAGATGAAATTGGAATCGCCATTGGGTTCTGATCTGGCACGTTTAGTACGTATCTGGCGTGCATTGATTGACCATCGCCTAAAACCTCTGGAATTGACGCAGACGCACTGGGTAACGCTGCATAATATCCATCAGCTGCCGCCCGAACAGTCGCAAATTCAACTGGCAAAAGCGATCGGCATTGAACAGCCGTCGCTGGTGCGTACGCTCGATCAGCTGGAGGAGAAGGGACTTATCTCCCGGCAGACCTGTGCCAGCGACCGACGTGCAAAACGTATTAAGCTCACTGAGAAAGCCGCGCCAATCATTGATGAGATGGAGTCCGTCATCAATAAAACACGCGGTGAAATTCTCGCCGGCATCTCTGCCAGCGAGCTGGAGCAGCTCATCAGCCTGATTGGCCGACTGGAGCATAATATTATTGAGTTACAATCGCGTGACTAACGCTGACAAGGGCCTTGCGAAAGCAGGGCTTTTTTAATGGCGGGAAGATAAAAGGGCCGCCGCCGCGGCGGCCACAGGCGTGATTAGCGCGGGGAAACGGTGACCTGGCTGCCATTGCTGGCCAGTACAACACGTTGGCCAGCAGCGAAGCGGGTATTGCCTTGCTTCTGCACAACCATAATGGTGTTACCGTCGTCTTTGCGGATCTCCAGCTCTACGCCCTGGCTTTTGTTTACCGCACCCTGAACGCCCTGGCCTGCCACGCCACCCGCTACTGCGCCTGCGGCGGTTGCCAGCGAACGGCCTGCGCCGCCGCCTACGGTGTTACCGAGGAAGCCACCCAGCACCGCACCACCCAATGCGCCAATCACGTTGCTGTCATCACCGCCCTGAATCTGTACCGGACGCGCGTTGACAATCGTACCGTAAGTGACATTTTGTACCTGCTTCGCTTCGGATGCGCTGTAAACGTCGCCGGAGAGGCTGCTGTCATTCACGCAGCCTGCCAGAGTGAAGCCAACCAGGGAAACTGCCAGTGTACGTAAAATCATCTATGAATCTCCTGTTCACCTAAAAACGCTCGGACGAGCATCCGTCATCTTTAAATTATATGGCATTTAACGATATCAGGTCATACCTTCCGCCAAAAGAATGCGAAAATAGTACGCTTGCAGAGCTTAACTTTACTTAAACAAGCCAATAATGGACAAGTTTACCTGTGCAAACCCAAAGTGAAAGATCACAATAATACTACACATATCCAGACCATCGCTTTAGGGTAGGGTAGAGATCTAAAGCCACGCAGAGAGATAAGGACGGCATATGAAATCGGGTCGCTATATTGGCGTCATGTCAGGCACTAGCCTTGATGGGGTTGACGTTGTTCTCGCGGCGATTGACGAACGCATGGTGGCGCAGCAGGCCAGCCTGAGCTGGCCGATACCGGTGTCGCTCAAAGAGGCCATTCTTAACGTCTGTCAGGGGCAGCAGTTGACGCTCTCCCAGCTGGGCCAGCTTGATAGCCGGCTAGGCAAACTGTTTGCCGATGCGGTGCTGGCGCTGCTCAAACAGGAGAATCTGCGCCCGCAGGACGTTGTCGCCATCGGCTGTCATGGGCAGACCGTCTGGCACGAGCCGGTGGGTGACGCGCCGCACACGCTGCAAATTGGCGATAACAACCAGATTGTCGCCCGTACGGGGATTACGGTAGTGGGTGACTTCCGTCGGCGGGATATTGCTCTCGGCGGGCAGGGCGCGCCACTGGTTCCTGCTTTCCATCAGGCACTGCTGGCACATCCAGGTGAGCGGCGGATGGTGCTCAATATCGGCGGCATTGCTAATCTCTCTCTGCTGTTTCCGGACCAGCCGGTCAGAGGCTATGACACCGGGCCTGGCAATATGCTGATGGATGCATGGATCTGGCGGCAGAAGGGTCAGCCGTATGATAAAGAAGCCCGGTGGGCAAACGCGGGGAAAGTCATTACCCCCCTGCTTCAGCAGATGCTCAGCGATCCGTGGTTTGCCCGCCCCGCGCCGAAAAGTACCGGGCGAGAGTACTTCAACTATGGCTGGCTTGAACGGCAGCTGGTCCATTTTCCGGGCCTCTCGGGAAGTGATGTGCAGGCCACGCTGGCGGAGCTGACGGCGGTAAGCGTGGCTGAGCAGGTGCTGTTGAGCGGCGGCTGTGAGCGCCTGCTGGTCTGCGGCGGCGGGGGACGCAATCCGCTGGTAATGGCGCGCCTGGCTAGCCTGCTGCCGGGTATTGAAGTCGGCACCACCGACGAGGCGGGGATCGACGGAGACGATATGGAGGCGCTGGCCTTTGCCTGGCTGGCATGGCGCACCATTGCCGGTCTGCCGGGAAATCTGCCCTCTGTTACCGGGGCTTCACAGGCCAGCGTACTGGGGGCAATATTCCCTGCCAATCCGCGCCATAATCAGACATAACCTAAATTTTCTTTTTTAACGAGACGTTAGACTAAAACGAGGCAGGGGCAGGGGCATATTACGCTGTGCCCCGGGACACGTTTTAGGATGGATCATGAAAAGACTATTGATTGCCTTATTGCCAGTGATGCTTGCCGGCTGTACTACCTATAATCAGTTTGTAGAGCGCATGCATACCGATACCCTTGAGTACCAGTGTGATGATGAGAAACCGCTGACGGTTAAACTTAACCAGACCCGGCAGGAGGTGCATTTCACGCTGGATGATGCGCCGCTGACGCTGCAGCAGGGGCTTTCGGCCTCGGGTGCCCGCTACACTGACGGTATCTACGTCTTCTGGTCTAAAGGGGATAACGCCACAGTTTATAAGCACGATCGCATAATTCTGAATAACTGCCAGCTACAAAACCCGCAGCGTTGAGATTTTTACCTGGGCGGCGCACAATAGCGCCACCTGAATCTTTACGTAGCGAACGCCATGTCAGACAACCATTCAGATAACAATTCATACCACAACGATGCTAACAACAGCGACCTGCAGCACATCGCCCACCTGCGCCGGGAGTACACTAAAGGCGGCCTGCGCCGCGCCGATCTCCCATCTCAGCCGCTGGCGCTTTTTGAACGCTGGCTCAGCCAGGCCTGTGAAGCACGCCTTGCCGATCCTACGGCAATGGTCGTCGCCACGGTTGATGAGAGTGGGCAGCCTTACCAGCGTATCGTTTTGCTCAAGCACTACGATGAAAAAGGGCTGGTTTTCTACACTAACCTTGGCAGTCGCAAAGCACATCATATTGAAAATAATCCGCAAATTAGCCTGCTGTTTCCCTGGCATATGCTGGAGCGCCAGGTCATGGTTATCGGCAAAGCGGAACGCCTCTCTACCCTTGAGGTAGTGAAATATTTCCACAGCCGCCCGCGCGATAGCCAGATCGGCGCATGGGTGTCGCAGCAGTCCAGCCGCATTTCAGCCCGTGGCATTCTCGAAAGCAAGTTCCTTGAGCTTAAGCAGAAGTTTCAGCAGGGCGAAGTCCCGCTGCCGAGCTTCTGGGGCGGATTCCGCGTCAGCATTGAACAGATGGAGTTCTGGCAGGGAGGAGAACACCGTCTGCACGACCGTTTTTTATACCAGCGTGAAAACAGCGACTGGAAAATCGATCGTCTCGCGCCTTAACCGCTGAAAAATGTTGATTTAAGCGCTGGTACTCCGGGTTCCTGCGCTTTATTCTATCCCTCTTTCGTAACGAGCGAAAAGTCGTGTACCGGCAGAGGTGCAGCGTTAGATACATGGAGAATTTGATGGCAAGCGGTAACTTGATTAAACAATTGCAAGAGCGGGGCCTTGTGGCCCAGGTGACGGACGAAAATGCGTTAGCAGAGCGACTGGCGCAAGGCCCGATCGCGCTCTATTGCGGCTTCGATCCCACCGCTGACAGCTTGCATTTGGGGCATCTGGTTCCATTGTTATGCCTGAAACGCTTCCAGCAGGCGGGCCATAAGCCTGTAGCCCTGGTGGGTGGCGCAACGGGCCTGATTGGCGATCCGAGCTTTAAAGCCGCCGAGCGGAAACTGAACACTGAAGATACCGTCCAGGAGTGGGTCGATAAGATCCGCAGGCAGGTCGCCCCTTTCCTCGACTTCGACTGCGGTGACAACTCAGCGATTGCGGCAAACAACTACGACTGGTTTGGCGGCATGAACGTGCTGACCTTCCTGCGCGATATCGGGAAGCACTTCTCTGTAAACCAGATGATCAACAAAGAGGCGGTGAAGCAGCGTCTGAACCGTGACGATCAGGGCATCTCCTTTACCGAGTTCTCCTATAACCTGCTGCAGGGTTATGATTTCGCCTGCCTGAACGAGCTGCATGGCGTGGCGCTGCAGATTGGCGGCTCCGATCAGTGGGGTAACATCACCTCCGGTATCGACCTGACCCGTCGTCTGCATCAGAACCAGGTCTTTGGTCTGACCGTTCCGCTGATCACCAAAGCCGACGGCACTAAGTTTGGTAAAACCGAGGGCGGCGCAGTATGGCTCGATCCGAAGAAAACCAGCCCGTATAAGTTCTACCAGTTCTGGATCAACACCGCAGATGCCGACGTCTACCGCTTCCTGAAGTTCTTCACCTTTATGGATATCGCAGAGATCAACGCTCTGGAAGAGGAAGACAAGAACAGCGGTAAAGCGCCGCGTGCCCAGTACGTGCTGGCCGAGCAGGTGACCCGTCTGGTGCACGGCGAAGAGGGGCTGGAAGCGGCGAAGCGCATTACCGCCAGCCTGTTCAACGGCACCCTGAGCGATCTGAGCGAAGCTGACTTTGCGCAGCTGGCTCAGGACGGGGTTCCGATGGTTGAAATGGAGAAGGGCGCGGATCTGATGCAGGCGCTGGTGGATTCGGAGCTGCAGCCCTCTCGTGGCCAGGCTCGCAAGACCATCGCCTCTAACGCGGTCACCATTAACGGTGAAAAACAGTCTGATGCGGAGTACACCTTTGCCGACAGCGATCGCCTGTATGGGCGCTATACGCTGCTGCGTCGTGGTAAGAAAAATTACTGTCTGATCTGCTGGAAGTAATGCACTAAGCACAGGGAGTGAGAAATCACTCCCTTATTTTTATGTCCGGATAAGAAAATGAAGAATATCCTCGCCATTCAGTCTCACGTCGTCTTTGGTCATGCCGGCAACAGCGCCGCAGAGTTCCCAATGCGCCGTCTTGGCGCAAACGTCTGGCCTCTCAATACCGTTCAATTCTCTAACCATACCCAGTACGGCAAGTGGACCGGCTGCGTGATGCCGCCCGCACACCTGACCGAAATCGTGCAGGGCATTGCCGATATCGATAAACTCAAGACATGCGACGCAGTGTTAACCGGCTACCTCGGCTCTGCCGAACAGGGGGAGCATATTCTGGGGATTGTGCGCCAGGTCAAAGCGGCGAATCCGCAGGCGAAATATTTCTGCGATCCGGTAATGGGCCACCCAGAGAAGGGGTGTATCGTCGCCCCCGGCGTCGCGGAGTTCCATGCGCGCTATGCGCTGCCTGCCAGCGACATCATTGCACCAAACCTGATTGAGCTGGAGATGCTGTGCGGCCACCCGGTTAACAGTATCAGCGAGGCCGTTTCCGCCGCCCGCGAGCTGATCGTGCAGGGGCCGGAGATTGTGCTGGTCAAGCACCTGGCGCGCGCCGCTAAAAGTATGGCGTGCTTCGAGATGCTGCTGGTTACCCACAATGAAGCCTGGCATATCAGCCGTCCGCTGGTGGATTTTGGCATGCGCCAGCCGGTTGGCGTCGGCGACGTTACCAGCGGTTTGCTGCTGGTTAAATTGCTTCAGGGGGTATCCCTGCGCGATGCGCTGGAGCACGTGACGGCGGCGGTATATGAAATCATGCTCACCACCAAAGAGATGGGCGAGTATGAACTGCAGGTGGTCGCTGCCCAGGATCGCATCGCCCGGCCCGGGCACCTGTTCCGTGCCACAGAGGTTTAACCGTACTCATTGAACGTAGGCCGGGCAAACGCAGTGCCGCCCGGCGTTGCAGCATCAATAAAAAAAGCCGCTGATTTCTCAGCGGCTTTTTTGTTGGCTTGCGTTTCCCGGTACCGTTACGCGGAGGCTGTTTGAGACTCGGCTAAGTCTTTCTCATCCATCTGCGTCATGCGGTTCAGCTTCGACGCGGTGAGCAGCATCAGCACTGCAATGACGGCAGTAACAATACCAATCTGCAGGAACACGCGGCCGTAGACTTCCAGTGACATCAGCGGGTCGGTCACGTTCTCAGGAATGGCCATCATGTTTGCCACATAGCCAGCGATCAGGTTCGCCCCGGCGGTGGTCAGGAACCAGCTACCCATAATGAAGCCCATCAGGCGCTGCGGCACCAGCTGCGCGACCATGGCCAGACCAAGACCGGAGATCATCAGCTCACCGATACTCTGGAAGGCGTAGCTGGCGATAAGCCAGTTGACGGAAACGATCCCGGCGTCGCTGGCAAACTTAGCCCCCAGCGGCAGGATCAGGAACGCGGCTGAGCAGAGCACCATCCCGAAGGCGAACTTAAACGGCATCGGCAGCGTGTCGCCCATTTTGGTATAGATAGCGGCCAGAATCGGGCTACCAATAATGATCCAGAACGGGTTCAGGGCCTGGTACTGCTCTGGCTCGAAGGCGATACCCAGAATAGAGTGCTCAACGTTACGAATGGCAAAGAAGTTCAGTGAGGTCGGCATCTGGCTGTAGAGAACGAAGAACACAATCGCCTGCAGCATCAGAATGAAGGCCACGATCATCTTACGACGCGCTGCGCCATGCATGGAGAAGGTCTCTTTAGCAAAGATGATCACGATACCCAGCGCCACAACTGCCAGTACCATACGGGCAATGCCCTGGTTGTGCAGCAGCCAGGTTGCAGCAGCGATCAGGACGACAACGCCAGCGATGGTGGTTAGCAGGCTGCCAACGCGCAGCGGTTCAAAGTCTGGCTTCGATCCGTACTGTTTAACCCAGCGCTTACAGAATAAAAAGTTTACGACGGTGATCAGCATCCCGACCACGCTCAGCGAGAAGGCCACACTCCAGCCAAACTTCGCCGCTAGCCATGGGGTCGCCAGCATAGAGAAGAACGAGCCGATGTTGATGGACATGTAGTACATGGTGAAAGCGCCATCAAGACGCGGATCGTCTTTCGCATAGCAGGTAGAGAGCAGCGAAGAGGGGTTCGCTTTGAACAGGCCGTTACCTACTGCAATGGTCGCCATACCCATATAGACAACAGCCGCATCATGGCCGGACCAGGCTACCAGTGCATAGCCGATCGCCAGCACAATCGCGCCCAGCAGGATCACGCGTTTGGTACCGAGGATCTTATCACCCAGCCAGCCGCCGATGGCCACCAGGCCATATACCAGGGCGCTGAAGGAGGAGAACAGCGTAATCGAGTCGGATTCTGACATACCCAGCTGCTTGACCAGGTACACCGCCATGATCCCTTGCAGGCCGTAGAAACCGAAACGCTCCCACAGTTCAATGGAGAAGATCAGATAAAACGCCTTGGGCTGTTTGAAAGCGTTCAGGCTAACGCTTTCAGTTGGTTTGTTGTTTGCAGTCGACACATATACCTCTTTTTTTACATCCCATATTAACGGGGGTGTTCAGTGCGCGATGGCCAGAGCCCATCGAACTTATAGTTATAAGGGAGGGGAAACGGCAGGTAATGTTCCCTATCCGGGACCCGGAGGCAATACCTTTGTAATGATCTGTTACATATAAAATGCACGCTATAATGCTCCGTTCGGAAGAATGTTATTCAGCGTTAAATTTTGACATAAGCATTTTGCTAGTTTTTTCTACTAAACGGGAGGGGCGCAGGCGGGCATTCGGCGGTATGTTCTGCTATTTTGCATTATATGTAGCGCTTTAGCCCATCATTGCTAAAAAAGGTGGTTTAATCTACCGCTGATTGCTTATGGGATACAGTATGGAGCAGGAGAGATGCTAAAGTTTGCAATGATTTTTTAACACTGCTTATGCAGGTTGATCCCGGTCACAAATTTATAGAAATTTTTTGTAGTAAAAAAACGATTAACCTCAAAAAGTAATAACCAGCCGAGTTTTATCACGCTCTGCAAGCGCATCAAAACATAAGCTGGGGTTATAAAGAGGAGAGGCAGTGAGGGAAAAGCTACTCGTAAACTTTGTCCCGATATTCACACAGATCCTCAATGATGCAGGAGCCGCAGCGGGGTTTACGAGCTATACAGGTATAGCGGCCATGCAGGATCATCCAGTGGTGGCAGTCAACTTTGAATTCGGCCGGTACCACCTTCAATAATTTTTCTTCCACCTGCTCAACGTTCTTTCCTGGCGCAAAGAGCGTGCGGTTGCAGACGCGGAAGATGTGGGTATCAACGGCAATAGTCGGCCAGCCAAAGGCCGTGTTGAGCACCACGTTGGCGGTCTTGCGGCCCACGCCAGGCAGCGCCTCCAGCGCGGCGCGATCCTCCGGTACCTCACCACCATGCTGCTCCAGCAGAATGCGGCAGGTCTTGATAACGTTCTCCGCTTTGCTGTTAAACAGGCCGATAGTTTTGATATAAGACTTCACCCCCTCGACGCCAAGAGCCAGCATCGTTTCGGGGGTATTGGCGACGGGATAGAGCTTTGCCGTCGCCTTATTGACACTGACATCCGTGGCCTGTGCCGAAAGCAGAACCGCAATCAGCAACTCAAACGGGGAGTTAAAGTTCAGCTCGGTAGTCGGGTGCGGATTGTTCTCGCGAAGCCGGGTCAAAATCTCCAGCCGTTTTACTTTATTCATCAGGCTTTCCCGGGGGCGGCAGGGGTTTCTACTGCAGGGGTAGCCGCCGCAGCCGCCGCACGGCGTTTTTTGCTCCGTTCATCGATCAGGTACTTCATTGCCAGCATCATACCCAGGCCAATAAACGCGCCTGGGGGCAGCATCGCCAGCAGGAAAGGCGAATCGGTATGGAAGACCTCAATACGTAGCACCTTCGCCCAGCTGCCGAGCAGGCCATCCGCGCCGTCAAACAGCGTGCCGTTGCCCAGGATTTCACGCATCGAGCCGAGCACGAACATGGCGCAGGTGGCCCCCATGCCGATAGAGAATCCATCCAGCGCCGAGAGCGCCGGGCCTTTCTTCGCGGCAAAGGCTTCCGCGCGGCCTACCACGATGCAGTTGGTAACAATCAGTGGGATAAAGATCCCCAGCGACTGATAGAGACCAAAAGCATAGGCATTGATCAGCATCTGCACCGCGCTCACCACCGAGGCGATGATCATGACGTAGATCGGGATACGGATCTCCGCAGGCGTCCAGCGGCGCAGTGAGGAGATGAACAGGTTGGTCAGCGTCAATACCAGCGTTGTTGCCAGACCCAGCCCCAGGGCGTTGGTCGCGGTAGAGGTCACGGCCAGCAGCGGACACATGCCCAACAGCTGCACCAGCGCCGAGTTATTCTTCCACAGTCCCTGAACAATAACCTCTTTTACTTCGCTCATGGTTTACTCTCCGCAGGAAGGTAAGGAATTAAGCTGGGCTGGCAGCGTCTGCGCATACAGTCCGGCACGTTTAACGGCGTTCACCACCGCGCGCGGGGTGATAGTTGCGCCAGTAAACTGGTCAAAATCACCGCCATCTTTTTTTACCGCCCAGTGGCTATCAGACGCACCCGCAATGGTCTTACCGCTGAAAGAGGTGATCCAGTCCGAAAGACGCAGTTCAATCTTATCACCCAGGCCTGGTGTCTCATGGTGCTCGGTTACCCGTGTGCCCAGCACCGTGCCGTTAAAGTCTGCGCCAACCAGCAGTTGGATAGCGCCCGAATAACCATCCGGTGCGGTCGCCTCCATCACCGCCGCCACCGGCTTGTCATCCTGACGTGCGATGTAGATTCGGCGTTCACCTTTACCCAGTTCCGGGGCGGTAACCAGGAAGCAGCTCTGGGTAAGATCGTTATTATAGAGATTATCAGGCACGACCTGGTCGAACAGCGCCTTCTGCTGAATAGCAGCCTGCTCAGCGATAGTCGATTTGGTCAACTGCGCGATTGCCGCCGTCAGGCCGGTAGAGCAGGCGGCAAAGAGCGCCAGAGTTACGCCGTGTTTCTGCATGGTCTTTAACATGGCGGTCTCCTCAACGATGGCCGTAGACGCGTGGACGCGTATAGTAATCAATCAACGGTACGGTAATGTTCGCCAGCAACACCGCAAAGGCCACGCCGTCCGGGTAGCCGCCAAAGCTACGGATCAGCCACACCAGCACGCCGGTCAGTGCGCCGAAGATCAGACGGCCTTTGTTGGTCGTGGACGCGGTTACCGGATCGGTCAAAATAAAGAACGCCCCAAGCATCGTCGCGCCAGAGAAAATATGTATCAACGGCGAGGCCAGGCTCTGCGGAGAGAAGATCCAGCCCAACGTGGCGCAAAAGGCTAGCGTAACCAGGAAGCTAACCGGGATATGCCAGCGGATAGCACCTTTCGCCAGCAGGAATACCCCGCCCAGCAGATATGCAAGGTTAACCCACTGCCAGCCCGCACCTGCCAGCACGCCACTGTAGATCGGGTACTGCATGATTTGGTCGACGCTATGTCCGGCGTGCAGCGAGGTTTTAAAGGTGTCCAGCGGCGTGGCCTGGCTGATGCCATCAATCCCCATCCGCAAAGTATCCATATTGCCGCCGCCTGCGCTGTGGCCGGTGAAGATAATCTGCAGCGCGTCCATAAAGCCTGGTACGTTAGCGGCAATCTGGTGAGGTGGTAACCAGCTGGTCATCTGCACCGGGAAGGAGATTAGCAACACCACATAGCCGATCATGGCCGGGTTAAAGGGGTTATGCCCAAGACCACCATAGAGTTGCTTGGCAATAATCACCGCAAAAACGGTACCCAGCACCACCATCCACCAGGGCGCGAAAGACGGAATACTGATCGCCAGCAGCAGGCCGGTGAGCAGGGCTGAGTTATCCTTAAGGATGGCCCCTGCGTTCTGTTTACGCAGTTTAAGGATCAACCCTTCTGCAGCGAGGGCGCTCGCGCCTGCCAGCAGGATCTGCAGCAGCGTACCCCAGCCAAAGAACCAGGTCTGCACCGCGATGCCAGGTAGGGTCGCGAGCAGAACCAGCATCATAATTCGCGATGTCTGGCGCTGGTTGTGTGTATAGGGTGAGCTTGCGATTCGAAAGACCATCTATTCCTCGTTAACTGCCTGTTTTGCGGCCTTTTTGGCCTGAGCCCTGGCGATAGCTGCCGCCACGGCCGCTTTACGCGGATCGTCATTGGCCGCCGGGGTATCCACTCTTTTTTCAATGACCTGCTGCTGTGCTTTACGCGCCTTGGCCCGGGCGATGGCTGCCTCAACGGCAGCTTTGCGCGGGTCAACCGATGCGGCTGGCTCGGCAACCGGCTCAGGCGTCGCTTCTGGCGCTGCCGCCTGCGCAGCCTTACGTGCTTTCGCTCGGGCGATAGCCGCTTCAACGGCGGCTTTGCGCGGGTCGGCTGGCTCAGCCGCTGCCTCTGCCACAGGCTGTTGGGCTTTTTCAGCCTGACGCGCGCGGGCTTCGGCCTTGCGGGCTTCACGCGCGGCAATCACCGCGCTGTTATCCGGCTCTGCACCGGCCTGAACCACCACCGGCTGGGCGGCGCGCTGCTGTTTTTCACGCACGCGAGCCAGGGCAGCGTTTACGGCATCTTTATCTTTCGCGGCTGGCTGGGCTGCGGACTGCTTGTGACGCTCAAGACGTGCGGCTTTATCTCGCTCCAGGCGGGCCTGACGCGCTTCAAAGCGAACTTTCGCCTCGGCGGCGCGCTTCTCTTCCTGTGCGATGGCGTAGATCTCGGCCTTCTCCTGACGGAAATACTGCACCAGCGGGATATTACTCGGGCAGACCCAGGCACAGGCGCCGCACTCAATACAGTCCGCCAGATTATGGGCGGTGGCTTTATCGTGTTGCTGGCCCTTACTGAACCAGTAAAGCTGCTGCGGAAGCAGATCTGCCGGGCAGGCATCGGCACAGGCGCTGCAGCGAATGCAGCCTTTCTCTTCCTGCGTCTCGCCCATTTCGCTGGCAGAAGGAGCCAGCAGGCAGTTGGTAATTTTTACTACCGGCACGTCCAGCCACGGCAGGGTAAAGCCCATCAGCGGGCCGCCCATAATCACCAGCTGTTTGCCGGAAGGACAGAAACCGGCGGCGTCAAGCAGATGGCGTACTGGTGTTCCCAGGCGCGCCCAGACGTTACCGGGCTGGGCGACGGCCTCGCCGGTCAACGTCACTACGCGCTCGGTCAGAGGCTCGCCATCGACCACCGCACGCTTGACGGCAAAGGCAGTACCGACGTTTTGCATCAGCACGCCGATGTCTGACGAGCGGCCGCCGTGCGGAACCTGTTTGCCGGTGAGGAGCTGGGTCAGCTGCTTCGCACCGCCAGAGGGATACTTCGTCGGAACTACGCGCAGCATAATATCATGCGCATTCGCCAGCACTGCCCGCAGCATCGATATGGCCTGCGGCTTGTTATCTTCGATGCCAATCAGCACCTGGCGCGGCTGCAGGATATGCGCAAGGATACGAATGCCCTCGATAATCTGCGCGGCGCAGTCCTGCATCAGGCGATCGTCGGCGGTGATATACGGTTCGCACTCGGCAGCGTTGATAATCAGCGTTTCAATTTTGTCGCCGCCGCCCTGCAGTTTATTCCCGGTCGGGAAGCCTGCGCCGCCGAGGCCCGCCACGCCAAACTGGTGAATACGCTCAATCAGCTCGGCACGCGAGCGGGAGCGATAGTCGCTCCAGCCGTCGCGCTCGATCCAGCGGTCTTCACCATCGGCATCAATAATAACGCTCAGCTCGGCCAGCGCCGACGGATGCGCGGTGGAGTGGGGGGCAATCGCCACTACCGTCCCGGAAGTAGGCGCATGAACCGGCAGCATACGGCCACGGCCGCGGGTAAGCGGCTGGCCGCGCAGGACGCGATCGCCGACGGCTACGCACAGCTCGCCCTCAGCGCCGATGTGCTGCTTTAAAGGAATAACGAAACGCCCGGCCAGCGGAAGCTGGCGCAGCGGCGTACCGTTTGACTGGGTTTTCATCTCCGGGGGATGGATGCCGCCGTTGAAATCCCAAATCTTATCTTTTTTAAATGCGGAGAATAACTTAAGCATGTTGTTCCACAGGGATAATGCGTACTGGAATAGTTTGCAGATCCCATTTCCAGCTTTCGGTTGTTGTCGCAACGGGACGCAGGTCGATACACTGCGTCGGGCATGAGGCAACACAGAGGTTACAGCCAGTGCAGAGATCGCTGATGACCGTATGCATGGCGCGGGTTGCGCCAACAATGGCGTCAACCGGGCAGGCCTGAATGCATTTGGTACAGCCAATGCAGTTCGGTTCGTCAATGACCGCCAGCATACGTACCGGCTCTACGGCCTCGGCATCGTCACCAATCGGCTGCGGATCGACATTTAACAGCGTGGCTATCTTAAGCATGACCGCTTCACCGCCTGGGGCGCAGCGGTTAATCTTCTCGCCCTGGCTACCCACGGCTTCGGCGTAGGGGCGACAGCCAGGGTAGCCGCACTGGCCGCACTGGCTCTGTGGCAGCAGGTTATCAATTTTTTCGACGACCGGATCGTCCTCAACCGCGAAACGGCGGGAGGCGTAGCCGAGAATCAGGCCAAAGATCAGCCCGAGCACGCTCAGGGCAGCGATGGCTATCCAGATTGCAGTCATTACAGCTTCACCAGACCACTAAAGCCCATAAAGGCCAGAGACATCAAACCCGCGGTAACCAGCGCGATAGCGTTACCGCGGAACGGTGCCGGTACGTCCGCCACCGCCAGACGTTCGCGAATGGCAGCAAACAGGACCA
>JBCNNW010000037.1:0-34847 GCA_039594205.1 Pseudescherichia sp.
GGCATTGTGCTTTACACTGCGCGCTGCAAAAATTGAGTAGATAAACGATTAATCAGGCGGTAATGGCGATGAACGGAACGATCACAACGTGGTTTAAAGATAAAGGTTTTGGATTTATCAAAGATGAGAACGGCGATAACCGTTATTTTCATGTGATTAAGGTCGCCAACCCTGAGCTAATCAAAAAGGATGCGGCGGTCACCTTCGAGCCTACCACCAACAACAAGGGCCTGTCGGCGTACGCGGTGAAGGTTGCGCCGGAAAGCAAATACATCTATATCGCGGGCGAGCGTATCAAGCTCACCTCGATCAAGTCTTACGTGGTTTACAGTGAAGAAGTTCCCGCTGACGCCGGTATCGATAAAGAGAACCCGGTGCTGTCGGTAGGGATCCTGATGAACAGCATCCGACCGAAATCAGACATCAAGCCGGGCGAAATGCGCTCGCTGAAAAAGCTGGCGATCACCACCTTCCAGGGCACCACGCTGATCTTCTCAGCAGATGAGATTGACATTGATGCCACGGTAAAAATGCTTAAGGTCTGACGTTACTCAGACTCGCGTTACACTCACCTTCCCATCTCCATATATGGTAGTTTGCCTTTCATCCTGACACAGGCAAACTACCAAAAACATAATCTTATCAAAGCCATCCCCTTTGAACGTTATCCATGGCGACATTGATAACTTTTTTCGCATCGATAAAAACCATGCAAACAAATGGAACTGAGACATGATCGTGTCACCCCCCAACTTCATTCTGAGAACGCTGCTGGTTCTCTCACTTGCCCTTGTGTTAAACGGCTGCTCTGTCCGTTACGATAAAAACGGTAAGATGCTTTTTAACCCCGATCTGGCGAGCGTGCTGGGCAATGAAGTTGGCCAATTTACGCTGGCCGATGGCTCAAAAGGTGCACTTCGGGAACTGAATGGCCGCTATAGCCTGAAATGGAGCAATCTGATGATTGAGCGCCCGCTGGAGGGCGTGAGTTGGGTGAGGATCATCAACCAGTACCAGGTTGAAGGACATACGCTGCTGCTGTTAAAGGTGGCTACGCCCGCCTGCCCGGCGCAGTACCGTCTGGTAGACCTCCAGAATACGCGCTCTCAGGAGTGGGCATTTACGGGAATATGCGACACTGGGCCGGACGTGACGGCCAGCGCGGATAAGCTGCAGCTAAATTTCAAGGTCGATAACCGGATTGAGCAGTTCAACTGGCAGCATGGTGAGGTTTACCATCGCAGGCTCCCGGTTCAGCAAGAAAAAACCGTGCAGCATAACGCCGGTAGTAAAACCACATCGTCCCGCAAGGCCAAACCTCAGGCCGCGGCTAAACCGGCGAAACGCACGCAGGTCAAGGCCGCAGAGCCGCTGCCGCCGAAGGTCGCCCAGCCAGAGCTGGATAACTCCTTGCCCACTCAAATCTATCAGCCAACTAAAACTCGCCAGACAAGCCTGGGTATTAAGTCATGACGGAGCAGACTACAGGAGATAGCCAGCTGTGGGACGGGATCAAGCGCTCCCCTCTTCCCGCCTGGCAGAACTGGCTGGTGATGGGCATCACCCTCACCTATCTCATCTGTGAACTGGCGTTCAACTCCCGCCTGCTTGATCTGGTAGGCACTATTTCAACGGCAGAAGACGTTCACAACATGGAGCGGTACGGCAGAACCTTAACCGCCATTGCTGCCGCGCTTCTGGTGTTACAGTTCGCCCTTGTGGGCATCGCCAGACTGAAAAGAAAAAATGTCTCTCTGTCGACAAAGACCAGCGTAGGAGGGGTGCTCTGCCTGTGCCTGCTGACCGGCACAGTAACGTGGCATGCGGTAGAGTGGTTTATTGAACGTCAGGTTTCAAACAGCACGGGTGAGTTTCGGCAGATGTCTCTGCTGGCGCAGCTCTACCAGCAATCGCTGATTGATGGTCACCAGACGCTGGAGGGCATTCCGCTCGATAGTCACGGTGGTCAGGCGCAAACATGGAGCAGCCCGTCAGGCAAGGCATTTCTGGCGATGCTGCCGATCCTGCTCAGCTCCGTTGACCGCTATCATGAGCTGCTGAAAAGCGGTGCAGAACAGAACCTGCGCGACAGCATCAGCGCCAGAGAGGGCGGCCTTCTCGGCTATTACAAAGCGTGGCTCCAGGCGCGTGAAGCCATCCATAAAAAGTACATTGCCTACTATAACGATGAGGTGGATCTTAGCGTACAGACGCGCCTTGAACAGGAGAGAGCCTGGCAGCGATATGAGCGTTCACTGCGCGCTAAAGGGCTAAGAACCTGGAATGTCCCCAGGCGCTATTATGCCAGCGTCCGCAGCAATGTCCGCGCTCAGGGCGTTCCGGTAGCCAATAACTGGTCGCCATCCGACCGGGCTGGTTTTGATGCCGCGGTGGCAAAAACCGTCAGACAGCACTATCTCACCCAGCGTACCGTGGTATTCAACGGGGTTACGCTCCCCAAACGCCTCGACTGGGGCGTCTTTTTCCGTCAGGAGGTGGTGCAGAAATCACTCCGCGAAAAATTATTGCTCCCGGCAGGCACGCCGGTGCGCGAAGCGTATCCCCTTAACGATGGACTGGAGCTTTTTGCTCTCGAGCTGCACGCAGTCCATCTTAACGAGGCGGTGAAAGAGCAGTTACCGAAGCTGCGTGCGTCGTTACACAGCTATAGCATGGGTGGGGAGAATGAAAAGCAGGGAGAAGATGCCGCACGCGCGGTAATTGTGCCGCCTGTTGCGCTGATCTTCTCTCTTATTGGTGCGCTGACCCATCTGGCTAAACTGCTCTATTTAATCCTTGTTCCCCTGACCGCCGCCCTGTTAAGCAGAAAATCCTCGCGTGCCATGCGTGTGCTTAATCATCATCCGCTGGTTTTCCCAGTGGCGCTGATCTCAGGGCTGCTGGTGACGTTCAGCTTCATGAACAACAGCATCACCGTTTCACCAGCCTATCAGGATCTAAAGAACGCATTACAGGGCGCTGAAATTACGATTACTGATAAGCCCCTGTTTCTGCGCGGCGAGTCGCTATTACGTATCGTACACGCCGTCAGTATTGGGCAGAGCTACAGCTACCCGATGAATCAGTATCTGCGGGAGACCGTGCTGATGGGGTTTGATTTTGGCTATCGAACAGAGGAGGAGTGATCCCGGGCAGGGTTTAACGCCTTCGCCAGCAGCTGAAGCCAGATGGTCGCCCAGTCCGATCCGTGCGCCATGCCGCTGACAACGTCAACCTGAGTACAATGCCCACCCACGGCAGCGTACACAGCACGCACATCAGTAGACACGCCCTTCTAATAAAAAGGTAAGTTTATCAATATAGTTACCATCAAGCCGTTGTATTTTTTACTTAGACTGCTGATGCGTCCTGACTTAGTCTGGCGTATATACAGACATCGTGAATTTATTTCGAATATGAATCATTAAAACCATATTAATGCTTTTTATATCGAAATATATACTCTTCTCATTAATGGTAGTAGATTAATCTGATATGTTTATCGTATATTTTTAACATCTCTTATAACCTTTATAGTGGCAAAAAATGAAAAAAAAATGCCTTAGTCAGCTAATTTCTCTACTGGTAGCTTCAACAGCGGCCCAAGGCCTGCTGACAGCGCACGCTTTTGCAACCTCTGATGTTATTATCGACACACCAACGAACAGTCTGCAGATCGATCACTCTACCGATCTCGTTCATATTACCGACACAGGCTCGCTTACCGGTGCGCCAACCACGGCGTTAAACGTCAGTCAGAACGTGAAAGTGAGAACATTGACCAACGATGGCATTATTAAAGATGCCACTGATACGAGTAATTTCGGGAACCCAAAGAGCAGCAGCATAGTTCAGATCGATGGAGCAGTAGGGGCATTCACTAACAGTGGAACTATTGCCAGTGTTGATCGGCATCACTATGGCAACCTTATCACAGTAGGCGCATCGGGTGTGGTGGATTCCTTTACCAACAGCGGAATTATTCAAAGCGGTAATCATACGAATAAAGATGCTGGCAAAGTGAATAACGCGGGCCATATTATAACATTGACTAATACTGTAGACGGTACCATCTCAGGCTACCGTGGTATTTACAACTCGGGTACCATAGATAATCTTAACAACGCAGGCTCTATATCCGCGCACAACAATGAAAATGCTCTGTGGAATGGGTGGGATGAGAAATACAGTGCTATCTACAACCAGGGCACTATTGGCACACTGCATAATAGCGGGACCCTGCAGGCGGATACGGATCCTTATTATACAGGAGCGGGCGTTTTAAACTATGGAACCATTAACAGCCTCATTAATGATAATAAAATTAGCGGCAGTACATATGGCATTCGTAACGAAGGCACTATTGGCACCATTGAAAATAACGGGCTGATTGCTGCAAATAACACGGGCATCTATGTCAGCGGCTACAACAATACTGAAGATAATAGTACCTCAAGAATCATTAATAATGGTGAAGTCACGGCTGACAGCACCGGAATTTATATCTCTGACCTCAACAACCCGAACAAGAAGATAGATATTGTTAATAACGGTACGTTGAGCGGCGGTGAGCATGCCCTCTTCATTGAGGGCTATTATGTACATGAGAGTACTAACGTTACGCTGAAGAACACTGGCTTAATCAAAGGCGATATTTATTCTGGCAGCATTAAGCCACTGATAATTAACGGCGGAAGCACAACGCAGGGCATATTAACCGGCCTTAATAGCACTGGCTTTATAATTAATAGTGGTTCAGGCGTAGTATTTGGTACGGGTTCTTTATTGTTGGACGATAATGTCATCGTGTATGATACCGTGCAGAACAGTGCAGTATCGTTGCAGGTGAATAACAACATCACAATCTCAGGCAACTACCACCAGAGTGCGGCTGCAACGCTGATCTCCGGTATTTCTGATTTGGCTAACCCCGGCAATGATTTCACTGCCGATACCGGCTATGGCCGATTGAACGTTACAGGCAACGCCAATATCGATGCGAACTCAAGCGTCAAGCTACTGCGAACCGGCAGCACCTATAATTTTGCTGAAGGTCAGCGCTATGTGGTGATCAATGCCGCCGGTGCAGAGACCGACTACAACGCGGATAAACTGAACTATCAAGCAGTCGGCTATAACGGTACGGTAACCGGCTCAGTCTATAAGGATGGTGCCAGCAAGGCGCTGGTATTGACCATTGGCGCAGAGCCGAAGCCATCTGAACCCACCGCACCTGCTGAACCAACTGAACCATCTGAACCCACTGCACCTACTGAACCCACTGAACCCACTGAACCCACTGAACCAACTGAACCCACTGAACCAACTGAACCAACTAAGAATAGTATGGCTACGATCCCGAGCGCTTTGGCGTCCCTGGGCGGCCTGGGTAATTACTCGGGTATCTCTCCGCAGCTGCTGGAGCTGTATAACGCCTCGCTGGCAATTGAAGGGACTCAGGAAGCGAACCGCGTAGGCGAGCGTCTGTCGCCAATGCAGAACATTAACGCCACTTCCGCGACCGCCGTGGTGACCTCTACCGTGCAGGCGGTGGTCGGGGCACATATTGATGCCGTACGTAACCCGTCCGCCTCCGGTAACAGCGGCGTTGCCACCGGTGACGACTACGCCAGCAACTGGATCGTCTGGGGCCAGCCGTTTGGCGGCTACGCACGCCAGGAGAGTACGGATGACGTCAGCGGTTACTCGGCGAAATTTGGCGGCCTGATCCTCGGTGCCGATCGGGCCCTGGGCGACGACTGGCGTCTGGGTGCGGCGGTGAACTACAGCAACACCTCCGTACACGGTAAAGATAACCTGTCCGGCAATACCTCTACCGCTGATAACTATGGCGTGATTGGGTATGCAGGCTACACCGGCGATCCGTGGTATCTGAACCTCTCCGCGGGCGTTAACCGTCAGAACTACAGCTCCGTTCGCCGGGCTGACTTCACCGGCTTCTCCGGTGCGGCGAATGGCAAGTTCAACGGACAGTCCATCACGCTGCAAACCGAGTTCGGCTACCCGCTGACGCTGCCCGCTGATGTGGTGCTGACCCCGCTTGCCAGCCTGACGTACGGTTATCAGCACGTGGATGGCTATAAAGAGACCGGCGGTAACGGCATGGCGCTGGATGTCGGCAGCCTGCACTCCCAGTCCGTGGTGAGCGACATCGGTGCACGGATTGAGAAGACCTTCGCAACGGGTATGGGCAACCTGACGCCGTTTGCTCAGGTCTCCTGGATCCATCAGTATGACGATCGTCAGGTCAGCAGCCGTGCGTCCTACGCCGCAGATACCATTGGTGAAACCAGCTTTATCACCAAAGGCGCAGCGCCGGTAGACGATATGGCAGGGCTGGCCATTGGCAGCACGCTGTATGACGCGAACGAGCTGAGCTTCGACGCACGCTACGATCTGCAGGCAGGCGACCGCTATCAGGCGCACACCTTCAGCCTGCGTTTACGCAAGACCTTCTAAATCAGGTTGATGTTTAAGAACCCGCCCTCGTGGCGGGCTCGATTTCGGTTATAGCACGCATGAGGAGTGATCCCCTGTGGGAGTCAACGCCTTCGCCAACAGCTGAGGCCAGATGGCCGCCCAGTCCGATCCGTGCGCCATGCCGCTGACAACGTCAACCTGAGTACAATGCCCACCGACGGCCCGCTGAAAACGCCGGGCTACGGAGGGCGGAACGGTTTTATCGGCATCACCGCTAAAATGGATCTGCGGCAGCGTATGCAGTGCGGAAGCGCTGTCGATAGCGCTGACCGCATCAGGCATTGCCGTAACATGATGCAGCGCATTCACATAGGCAACGTCGAGATTACCTGCGACGGTACGCAGCGAACGCACATCGGTACGACGCGCCGCCAGCAGCGCGGCAATGTTGCCTCCGCCGGAATAACCTACCAGTTCAAGCTTTACGCCAGGATAGCGCGTCACAACCTGGCTAAGTACATTATCCATAGCATCAATAACTTCAGGTGAAAAACGCTTGTTCGTCCACCAGCTTACGCTACAGCTGACCGGTAGAGGCGGCCCGATGAACTGACACGGCCGGGCGAGATAGAGTACGTTATCGCTTTTATCGGCGGCGGCCAGCATCAGCCCGGTTGGCTTACGCGGGGTGGGATCGTCTGAAGCCTGCGTGCGACTTTTCCAGGCAAACCCATCTCCTTCAATGTAAACCCGCAAGCTGTTAACCGGAGGCACAATCCGGCTCCACGTGGCGATTAAGAAGGGTCCGTTTTGTAAATTGTTACTGAGCAGCCCGGATCGTGCTGCTATCTCATTTGCCTGTTGCCGCGGATCGGCAGATACGCACCCGACCAATAAAAAAGATAAATTAATCAATGCGGCTATCGCTAAACCGGTGCGTTTTTTACTCATACCCTGACGTTCCCTAAGCTAAACCGCAATACCCACGTAAATCATGAATTTATTTCATAATGAAATAATTAATCAGCCCTTATTGTTTTTTGCAACAAATTGTATATTCTCCGCAGAAATGGTATCGGATTAATCCGAAGTTCCTGTCATGTGTCTTTTAACAACTATCGCAACATTGCAGTGGCAAACATGAAAAAAAAACGTCTTAGCCAGCTGATCTCCCTGCTGGTAGCTTCAACGGCGGCACAGGGCGTGCTGACGACGCACGCTTTCGCAACCTCTGACATGATTATCGACACCTCCTCAAATAATCTTCAGATTGATCACTCCGCTAATTTCGTTCATATCACTGACACGGGCATGCTTACCGGCGCGCCTACCACAGCGCTAACTGTGAATCAGGACGTCACGGTCACCACCCTGACCAACGATGGCGTTATTAATGATGTTGTAGATGATTTCTACAGTCCAAACAGCAATCTCGTCCAGATTGATGGGACAGTAGACGCATTTAATAATAACGGGACTATTGCCAGCGTTAATCCATATCACTATGGCAGTATTGTTGCGGTGGGGGCCTCAGGCACGGTGGGTTCATTCACCAACAGCGGAACCATTAAAAACGCGCCGGATAATTACAACTACGGTTATGATAATACGGGTGCTGTGAATAACAACGGCCATATCACCACGTTAACCAATACCGTGGACGGTACCATTATTGGCTATCGCGGTATTAATAATCAGGGCATCATTGATACCCTGACCAACGCGGGCATTATCTCTACGGCCACAAACAGTAATGGTATGTTTTACGGTCAAAACGGTGCTATCTACAACCAGGGTACTATAGGTACGCTGCATAATACCGGCACTATCCAGACGGTCGGTACGGAAGATTTTTACAACGGTGCGGGTATCTTCAACTACGGAACGATTAACACCCTCATCAATGATAATAAAATCAGTGGAGACACCTTTGGTGTCCTCAACGGTGGCACGATAGATACCATTGAAAACAATGGTGAAATCATCTCAAAACAATATGGCGTCTATTTTGAAAGCTTTAATAGCAACCAGAATAACGGCATCAGCAAGATCGTTAACAACGGCGACATTGCTAGCGGTAATATTGGCCTTTATCTCTCCAGCTTCAATAACCAGCTTTCACAAATAGATATTATTAACAACGGGACGTTGAGCGGAGATCGTTTCGCCTTTGCTATGGATAGCTGGGATAATGGAAGCAGCACGGACGTTACGCTGAATAACAGCGGGCTAATCAAGGGCGATATTTACTTCAGCGGCACTAAGCCATTGACGATCAACGGCGGAACGACCACGCAAGGCACCCTGACCGGCCTCAATGGCATCGGCAATATCAGCAATTATGGTTCAGGCATTGTGTTTGGCACCGGCTCGCTGCTGCTAAACGATCATATCAATACAGCTGACACCGTATTGAACCGCGAAGCCGTGTTGCAGGTGAACAATAACATTACTATCTCCGGTAACTACCATCAGAATGCCGCCGCTACGCTGATCTCCGGCCTCGCCGATCTCGACACTCTGGACAATGGTATTATGGCCGATGCCGGCTATGGCCGTCTGAACGTTACGGGCAGCGCCACCATTGATGAGAACTCAAGCGTTAAGCTGCTGCGTACCGGTAATACCTATAAGTTTGCGGAAGGTCAGCGCTATGTGGTGATCAATGCCAGTGGCGCAGAGACTAACTACAACGCCGATAAGCTGAATTACCAGGCCATCGGCTATAACGGGGCGGTAACAGGCTCGGTCTATGAGGATGGTGCCAGCAAGGCGCTGGTATTAACCGTGGGCACAAAACCGGTCGTCATCCCGCCTGTGGTTACAGAGCCGGAAGAGCCTGTGGTCACGCCACCGGTTGACGTTCCGCCAGTAGTGACAGAGCCGGAAGAGCCTGTGGTCACGCCACCGGTTGACGTTCCGCCGGTAGTGACAGAGCCGGAAGAGCCTGTGGTCACGCCACCGGTTGACGTTCCGCCGGTAGTGACAGAGCCGGAAGAGCCTGTGATCACGCCACCGGTTGTCACCGAGCCTGTGGTTACTCCACCGGTTGTCACTGAGCCTGTAGTTACTCCGCCGGTTGTCACTGAGCCTGTAGTTACTCCGCCGGTCGTCACCGAGCCTGTGGTTACTCCGCCGGTCGTCACTGAGCCTGTAGTTACTCCGCCGGTTGTCACTGAGCCTGTAGTTACTCCGCCGGTTGTCACTGAGCCTGTAGTTACCGAGCCTGTAGTTACGGAGCCAGCACCCGCAGAGCCAGTCAAACAGGGCCTGGCCACTATTCCGAGTGCCACCGCTGCCCTGGGCGGCCTGGGTAACTACTCGGGTATCTCTCCGCAGCTGCTGGAGCTGTATAACGCCTCGCTGGCGATTGAAGGGACTCAGGAAGCGAATCGCGTAGGCGAGCGTCTGTCCCCAGGACAGAACATTAACACCAGCTCTGCGGCGACCGTCGCCACCTCTACCGCGCAGGCGGTAGTCGGGGCACATATTGATGCCGTACGTAACCCGTCCGCCTCCGGTAACAGCGGCGTTGCCACCGGTGACGACTACGCCAGCAACTGGATCGTCTGGGGCCAGCCGTTTGGCGGCTACGCGCGTCAGGAGAGTACGGATGACGTCAGCGGTTACTCGGCGAAATTTGGCGGTCTGATCCTCGGTGCCGATCGGGCCCTGGGCGACGACTGGCGTCTGGGTGCGGCGGTGAACTACAGCAACACCTCCGTACATGGTAAAGATAACCTGTCCGGCAACACCTCCACCGCTGATAACTACGGCGTGATTGGGTATGCAGGCTACACCGGCGATCCGTGGTATCTGAACCTCTCCGCGGGCGTTAACCGTCAGAACTACAGCTCCGTTCGCCGGGCTGACTTCACCGGCTTCTCCGGTGCGGCGAATGGCAAGTTCAACGGACAGTCCATCACGCTGCAAACCGAGTTCGGCTACCCGCTGACGCTGCCCGCTGATGTGGTGCTGACCCCGCTTGCCAGCCTGACGTACGGTTATCAGCACGTGGATGGCTATAAAGAGACCGGCGGTAACGGCATGGCGCTGGATGTCGGCAGCCTGCACTCCCAGTCCGTGGTGAGCGACATCGGTGCACGGATTGAGAAGACCTTCGCAACGGGTATGGGCAACCTGACGCCGTTTGCTCAGGTCTCCTGGATCCATCAGTATGACGATCGTCAGGTCAGCAGCCGTGCGTCCTACGCCGCAGATACCATTGGTGAAACCAGCTTTATCACCAAAGGCGCAGCGCCGGTAGACGATATGGCAGGCCTGGCCATTGGCAGCACGCTGTATGATGCGAACGAGCTGAGCTTCGACGCACGCTACGATCTGCAGGCAGGCGACCGCTATCAGGCGCACACTTTCAGCCTGCGTTTACGCAAGACGTTCTAAGTCTGGTTGATGCTTAAGAACCCGCCCTCGTGGCGGGTTTTTGTTTTGTGGCTGGCTGCGCCTGTAGCCAGTCACGCTAAAATCCCGCACCATGCACTATAATTCGACAATGCTTCACCCATCTGGCTGCCTATGACAACCCAACTGCTTACCCGACACTGGCGTATTCCCGGCGCGGTGACACTTCTGCTCGCCACGCTCTTCGCCCTCTTTACGCTGCACAGCCACTGGGGTGCATTTATTCAGTGGTGTCTGAGTACGCAAATTACCCTTCACCGCTATCTGGTGATGTACCTGCTGCAGCTTAATAATCACCAGTACAGCGGCGGCCTGTGGCTGCTGACCGGCGCGTTTCTGTATGGCGTGCTGCATGCGATTGGCCCAGGCCACGGCAAATTTATCGTCGCCACCTATCTCAGCACCAACCAGGAGAGCCAGCTGGCTTCCCGCGTCGTACCGTTTCTTGGCAGCCTGATGCAGGGCGTCAGCGCGATCCTGTTTGTCTTTATTCTGGCAGTGGGCTTTAATCTCGCGGCGGGCGACCTGAGCGAAAGTCGCTGGTACGTTGAGAAGATCAGCGCCCTGATGATTGGCGGCTTTGGCGCCTACGTTATTTACCGGGCGCTCAAGGGCCTCAGGCCGCGCAGGATGCGCATCGCCTCTCTGAAACCGCTGGGGCATCAGCATGCTCCGGACTGTGGCTGCGGTCATCACGGCGTAGGCATGGCGACGCAGGGAGACTGGAAGACGCGGCTGGGGGTCATTCTGGCGATCGGTGCGCGCCCGTGCAGCGGGGCGATTATGATCCTGCTCTTCTCCAATGCGTTGGGGATTGTCAGCTGGGGCATCGCCGCCGTTATGACGATGTCACTGGGTACGGCGCTGTCGATTATGGGTCTCTCGCTGGCGGTACGCTATGCCCGTGGACGTACGGCGGCGCTGTTTGCCGGTGAGGCACAGCGCCTGGCCTGGGTAGTTCCTGTTTTAAAAGTGGCTGGTGGCGTAGCGTTAATCCTGTTTGCTACGGTGCTGTTCTTAACCGTGATCCCGGTAAGCGCCAACGGGGATTACATCGCGGCGGGTTGTTAATGACAGATTGCTGATACCAGGCAATAAAAAAGCGGGCCGAGGCCCGCTTTTTACTGAGTGTGAAACTTACTCGTTAATCTTCGGATGCTGATCGACCAGGCGCGAACGTTTCTTCTGCAGCTCCGCGATCTCCTCATCGATATCCTCGATCTTCTGCTCAATGTTGTCGTGATGCTCCTGCAGGATCTCACGTGCTTCCTGCATATCCGATGCCGCAGGCGTCGCACCGCGCAGCGGACGGTTGGCCGTCTCCTTCATCGTGATACCGGTGATCAGACCGATCACTGCCACAACCATCAGGTAGTAGGCTGGCATCATCAGATTCTCGGTGCTCTCTACCAGCCAGGCCGCCAGCGTCGGCGTCAGGCCCGCAATCAGAATCGAGATGTTGAAGGCGCTGGCCAGGGCGCTAAAGCGCAAGTGCGTCGGGAACATCGCCGGCAGCGTAGAGGCCATGACGCCGGTAAAACAGTTCAGGATCACCGCCAGCATCAGCAGACCGGCAAAAATCAGACCGATAACATCGCTGTTAATCATAATAAAGGCCGGGATAGCCAGGAAGAAGAGCGCGGTGCTGCCGAGAATGACAAACGGACGGCGGCCAAAGCGGTCACTCAACAGGCCCATCACTGGCTGCACAAACAGCATCCCGATCATGATGGCGATAATAATCAGTACGCCGTGATCTTCCGAGTAGTGCAGGTTATGCGACAGGTAGCTCGGCATATAGGTCAGCAGCATGTAATAGGTAACGTTGGTGGAGATCACCAGGCCGATACAGGCCAGCAGGCTACGCCAGTGCTTGGTGGCAATCTCTTTAAACGATACCTTAGGACCATGCTGCAAGCCCTGGCGATCGCCCTGCTCCAGCTTATCCACATGCTGCTGGAACGCCGGGGTCTCTTCCAGAGCGTGACGCAGGTAGAGGCCAATCAGCCCCAGCGGCAATGCAAGGAAGAACGGAATACGCCAGCCCCAGTCGAGGAAATTCTCCTCGCCGACGACCGTAGAGAGCAGAACCACCACGCCCGCACCCAGTACAAAACCGGCAATGGACCCGAAGTCCAGCCAGCTGCCCATAAACCCGCGCTTACGATCCGGGGAGTATTCGGCCACAAATATCGACGCGCCGGTATACTCACCGCCTACCGAGAAGCCCTGAGCCATCTTACACACCAGCAGCAGGATCGGTGCCCAGATGCCAATGCTCTCATAGGAGGGGATTAGCCCGATACAGAAGGTACTGATCGACATAATCACAATAGTGATAGCGAGTATCTTCTGGCGGCCGTATTTATCACCCAGCATGCCGAAGAACAGCCCGCCCAGCGGTCGAATCAGGAAGGGAACGGAGAACGTACCCAGAGCGGCAATCATCTGTACGCTCGGGTTAGCATCCGGGAAGAAAACCTTACCCAGTGCGTAAGCCACAAAGCCATACACACCAAAATCAAACCACTCCATCGCATTACCGAGCGATGCGGCGGTAATAGCCTTACGCAGTTTACCGTCATCAATAATGGTGACGTCATTCAGTGTAATAGGCTTAACTTTTTTCCTTTTAAGCATCTTTATCCTCTTTTGACTTGCGCCCTTAATCGCCTGGCCAGGAAGGCATACGCCTCTGTGGTGATGCTAAACGTTCAGGATGCCGCAGCACCCCTCTTCAAGAGTAGCAGGTTTAGTTATTCAGCCTGGTTAAAGCCTGTACAACTAAACCTGTTTACGCCTGATTGGGCAGTTAACGAGCTATTAACATTAACAGGGTTTAAATTTGTGATCAACTTCACATAAAGTGTGCGGTTACTCTATTTCCGCTGCGTTCTGAAATCCATACCGAGTTAACAGCAAAGCGGTAGCAATAAATATAAAATAAGGCTTTATATAGATTTTTCATCAATAACTCAGCTAATTATTTCATCGCTAGCGATTTTAAAACTGTAACTTTTACAAGGTATTTACACAAATTCCCCCTCGCTAATACGTTAGAAATCTTTACGCGAAATATGTGACGAAGATAACTAAAACACTGTTTTATTTTCATTGAATCGATATTCCAAAGATCGCATCATAGCCGCAGTTCTAACGCATCAGGGCTACCGCAGGTGGCCATGCCAGCCCCGCACTTCCCTGATTCAATTTGCATGATGATAGCGAAGGCTTCAACGCCAGGATGCCTTAACGAATTGAAATTAAAACTATTATTTTCTCGCTCGTGCAGCGTGATGAGAAGTGAGGGTTCATAATGAAAATCAAGGCCACAATTGAACGCATCCCCGGTGGGATGATGCTGGTCCCGCTGCTGCTTGGCGCGATCTTAAACACCTTAGCGCCCGACACCGGTGCCTATTTCGGTTCATTCACTAAAGGTATGATTACCGGTACGGTACCGATTCTGGCCGTCTGGTTTTTCTGTATCGGGGCCTCCATCGATTTACGTGCCACCGGCACGGTCTTACGCAAATCCGGAACTCTGGTGCTCACCAAAATTGCCGTCGCATGGCTTGTGGCGATGATTGCCGCCAGCTTTATTCCGGAGCAGGGTATCCAGACAGGCTTCTTTGCCGGGATTTCCGTGCTGGCGATTGTCTCCGCGATGGATATGACGAACGGTGGACTCTACGCGAGCCTCATGAACCAGTATGGCACCAAAGAGGAGTCCGGCGCGTTTGTTCTGATGTCGCTGGAGTCCGGCCCGCTAATGACCATGGTCATCCTCGGCTCCGCTGGCCTGGCCTCCTTTGAGCCACACCACTTTATCGGTGCAGTGCTGCCGTTCCTGATCGGTTTCGCGCTGGGCAATCTCGACCACGATCTGCGGGCATTCTTCAGCAAGGCAACGCCGGTGCTGATCCCGTTCTTCGGCTTCGCGCTGGGTAACACCATCAACCTGAAAGTCATTATGGACACCGGCCTGCTGGGTATCTTCCTCGGCGTGGCGGTGATTATCATCACCGGTATTCCGCTGATTTTGGCTGACAAGTTTATTGGCGGCGGTAACGGTACGGCGGGGGTTGCGGCCTCATCAGCGGCAGGCGCGGCGGTGGCTAACCCGGTGATTATTGCCCAGATTAACCCGGCGTTCGAACCGGTAGCGGCGTCGGCGACAGCGCTGGTAGCAGCCAGCGTGATTGTAACGGCGATTCTGGTACCGATTATAACGGCGCTCTATGCAAGGCGCTTTGGCGAACCGCAGAGTGCGGCAAGTAGAGAGAAGCCGGTCGAAGCCGACTCGTTACACCACTAAGACACTGCCTTATACTCCAACCCCTCCTGCCAGCCGGGAGGGGCTACACGCCCTCCCCAAAGATCTCATCCACCATGGCCGTTGCCAGTCGCGTTGCCGAACAGAGCCTCGGCATACCCAGCGCCACGTTTTGCCAGCTCTGGGTAATGGTCCAGCATATCGGGTGGCGATCCGCATCGCACCAGTCCCCCAGCCAGCCCAGCATATCTTTGTAATCCATCAGGCCCGGCGTCGTAGGGGTGGTTAACCACTGATGATAGAAATGGCGGGTAGCCGGCGAGGCGCTGATCCCCTGGGCGAGAAAACCGGCCGCCATTACCCGGAGATTGTCCTTCAGCAATGAGGAGGCCTCCGGGCTGGTCAGGCGGCAGGCATCACCGAAAGCGCCCCAGCGTAGCTCCTCAAGGGCGATATAGCAGCGCCCGGCCATAGACCAACCGTTGTACTTACCAGCACGCCAGCGGGTAAAGATCTGCTCGCTGTGCAGCCCGGCCTGCACCATCAGGCCACGCTGGGTTAAGGCTTTCTCTTTCCAGGCGGCGCGCTGGCTGAAGTGCTTGTACAGTTCACTAATCTGTTCAGATAAGGTGGCGGACGCGGCAGGACGGCGCTCGGCGTTATGCTCAAGCACGGCCAGACGCTGGGTAATGCGCGAGAGTGCAAGCTGGCCCGGATCGAACATGCTTGCCAGCTTCTCGGCCAGGCCAAGACGCAGGGCATCGCTCTCATTAAAGACGCCCGCCATCGCCCACGGGCGTAGCTGCGTCTGGTTCATGATCTCCTGGGTCAGGCGATCGCGTAACAGCTGCTGCTGCGGCACGATCTGCGCCTGGCGGGGAGCGTCAATGCCCAGCACCAGATCGACGATAAACTTTGGATGGATACACTCCAGCGTGCTCCCGGGTCCGTTCAGTAGTCGATTTTTCATGGTTACTCTGCCGCGAATAGGGTTTGAATATCATCGCGTAACAGGCGGGCATCCTCATGGATCCATTTTGCCGTCGTCATACACTGCTTCAGGTGCTGACGAAGCGCCATTACCGATGACTCGTTCTGCTGGCGGATAGACAGACTGTCACGCAGGCTCTCCTGAATCCCGGAGAGACTCAGCGAAAACTCAGCAAAGAAGGTGGCCATTCCCGCCGTAACTGAAACATCGACCTGTGCCGCTAAAGCTTTACGAATTTGCGCACAAAAATGCGCAATATGGGCGATCAAATTTTTATGCAACAGTGACACATCGATAACATAGCGCGTGCGGGTCACGACGTAATCATTCCACCCCCAGCCGGGATTATTGAGCCAGCGGGACATCGACTCGCGTACTCCACCGACGCGCGACTGCCCGACCGGCAGATCCTCCGAGGCGATGGCGTCAACGAAAAGCTGGCGCGTATTAAAGTTCAGGGTGCTGGCCTGGAACGCAGGCAGGCTGATACGCGCCCGGAACCCGGTATGGCTAAGCTCCTCTTTTACGCGCGTTTCAATAGGACGCATGGCATCATGCAGGGAGCGGGTCAGCGTGTTTTCCAGCTGATCGAAGCGCAGCGCCAGCTCGCGGCCAATTTTATCCTGTGCCGCCAGCAGTATCACTTCGCAGGCGGAGCGGATCTTGCTCAGCACGATCTGCGCCTGCCCCTCCTCCTCCAGCACCAGCTTGCCTGGACCAAACTCCTCACTCTGCTGCAGGCTGGCAAAGCTCAGGTTGGCCATCTCCACCAGCCTGCCATCCTTGAAATAGCTGTCGATAGCGCTGACGATATCTGCCTGCTGGCCGTTGATGAAGACGTCTGCCGCCGCCAGCGCCTCGTCAACCTCATGGTTGACCTCATCGCTGACCCGCTCCTGGCAGCTTTTCAGCAGGGTCATATCCTCTTCGAGACGCGCAATATTGTGCTCAAGCTTCTCAAACGCCACGGTCAGGCTCTGATAGCGAAAATCCAGATACTCGCTGGCGCTGTGGGAGTAGTTTAAGAGTTTATGCGAAGCCGAGCGCAGGGCGTAGAGCGAGGCGTTGGCATGCGCGGCATGGAGCAGCTTACGGATCGGCTGTTCAAAGAGTGAATCCTCCCACAGCAGCTCCGCCGCATGATGAATGTGGACGATGTCGTCGAGATCCGTCAGCCGCCAGCGGCGGCCCAGCGCCTCTTCAGCAAAATCCTGCACCCATGGCTGCTCCCTGGGATCGGGCAGCTTGCCGCGCAGGTTCAGCTCGTGACGGGCGCGGTTCGCCAGATAGCCCCACATAGAGGAGACCGGAAAGATCTGCCCCGGATTAATATTGCCCTTCATTAGCGTCCCGGCAATCAATGCCCGAACCTGCTCTTCATCATCGCTGTTACGATCTTTTTGATCAAACTTGTTCACCAGCGCATAGAGCGGTACCGACTTGCCAACCGCGGCGATCGCCTGGCGTACCTCTTCATCCGAGATAGATTTGAGCTGGGTATAATCAAGTACCGCCAGCACTGCCGAGGCGCGCGCCAGCTGCTCGTTCAGCATCTGCTGCAGGTGCGGCTGCCCGGCTTCGTTTGGCCCAGGGGTATCCAGCAGCGTCAGCTGGCCCATGTCGTTTTCCAGTCCGGCGAGGTGGACAAACTCAACCTCAATCACCGGAATATGTTCAATGGCGGTATAGGCAGAGAAGGGAAAATCGACCTCCAGCGCTTTTGACAGACGCACCAGATCGTTCAGGCTCTTCAGGCAGTGAAAAATGGGCTGCGCCCCAAGGTAGTGCTTATCGAATGCGTCGCCCTGCCGGATACGCTCCAGCAGGGTCGTCATATCCTTATCAATCTCCAGCTTCTGCGCCAGCCGCTCACGGTCAACGTTAAACAGCCGTGTCTGGAGCTGCTGCGTCAGGGCATCGATCGGCCCGACATGGGAGAAGTGCAGCACCGGCTCTTTCTGCCCCGGCGTATGGCGAATGAGGGTCGGCAGAGCTGTCATTGGACGGTTACGGTTAGGCAGCACCTCGGTACCCACGATGGCGTTAATCGTCGTCGATTTGCCCGCTTTCATCGTGCCGACAATAGCCAGCACCATCTCAAGGCGAGTAATTTTCCGCAGCTCGTTATCCAGGGTGGCGTACTGGGCCTCTACGCCGCGGGCGCTGAAATGCAGCGGCAGGACGTTGGCGCTATCGCTCTCCTCGGCAGACAATGCTTCATCCAGCGTTGCCATCGACATGGCCTGCAGCGACTGGAGATTGTGCAGTGAAAGCTGTAACAGCCTCTCGGCTTCCTGGCTTAATTCGAAAATTGTCTGTGTGTGCATGATGAAAGTCTTTCCTTAACGCAAATTTTCTTACTTTTATTTAGCCGTGCTATTTATTTAGTAAAGTTTCGGCTTTTATAATTACGTGTGGAAAATATCTAAAAAAGATAATCGCCTGATGACGCTCAGGAAAATAGATAATTTTTTGTCTCAACTCATCGACAGATCTTTCGTTCCGGACCAAGAAACCAGAGCGATTAGAGAGCGTAGCGCATTTTTATGTGCAAACAGGATATATCTTCATATATTTACCCACCTAATTTGAGGGTAATAAACCACCTTCGGCCAGAAGAGTTAGCGGGTGCCAGATGCCATCGCGAATAACGCTTGATGCTTTATCTCACCATATATGAATTGATGAAAAGTGGCAATTTCCCCCTAAAAATATTCTAAATATCATACATAAACCTTTACCTTCGCGTCACACCGCTAGCATCGCTCACCGTTGTGCCAGGTTGTGTCAAGGCCGCGCATTTTTGTCTGATTTTGCATAAAAATAATAGCACCGACAACAGTAAGGTATTAGTGTATAATCACCCCTTTCTCGGCCTGTTGCCGAGCTTTTTGCGGGCCATGCGTCTGCGTTGTCAGCCCCTACGAGGATCGTACCATGTCACTTCCCCACTGCCCAAAATGCCACTCCGAGTATACCTATGAAGATAATGGCCTGCTCATCTGCCCAGAATGCGCGTATGAATGGAATGAAAGCGAATCCGCAGCCGGGACCGATCAATTAATCATCAAAGATGCCAACGGCAATCTGCTGGCGGATGGCGACAGCGTGACGGTAATTAAGGATCTCAAGGTCAAAGGCAGCTCCTCAATGTTGAAGATCGGTACCAAAGTTAAAAATATTCGCCTCGTTGAGGGCGATCATAATATCGATTGCAAAATCGACGGCTTCGGTCAGATGAAGCTTAAATCAGAATTCGTTAAAAAGAATTAATCTTTGGCGTCCCATTTTTAGAGAGCGCTGGCACTATCTTCATTATCCAGTAACCGTAACTTAACCGAAATGTCACACTCAGCGGCCAGGATAGGACGATTCTAACCGGAGGTCGTCCATGCAGGGTGCTCAACACCATTTTCGCCGTCTATCTAAAGCCATGAGCGAGCCGGGGGTGATTGTCACCTTCAGCCCGCTTAACGATGAGTGCCAGCCGCTCGATCTCGCCAGCGTACTGCTAACCTTAACCGATAGCAGCCGCGCCCCGCTGATTTTACAGGTTGCCAGTTTGAGCGGCGGGCGTATGCTGCGCCTGACCGGCAACGGCATTGCCGATGAGCGCATGGTTGCGCCCCAGCTGCCGGAGCGCATCGTGCATGAGCTTAGTGAACGTCTCCCCCCCTTCTCACCAGATGTGGATCTGCTTCTGACCTGCGGCGAACGTCTAATGGCCATTCCCCGCACGACGCATATCGAAGTCCGCTGACTAGCGCGTCTGCGCTTTTCGTAGCGCCTGGGCTAACTGGGCGCGTGTGAAGGGTTTACGCAGCAGTTCGACATCCGGCAGAGTCGGGTTGTCCGCCGGGCGCAGATCCTGACCGCTGATCAGCAGCAACGCCAGCCCGGGGTAGTGCTGGCGAGCAAACTGTACGACCTCAGCACCGCTCAGCCTGCCCGGCAGCATCAGATCGCTCAGCAGAAAATCGATATCCGGCGCGGCGGCCAGCAGTGCCAGCGCCTGCTCGCTGTTTTCCGCCTCCAGCGTCAGGTAACCAAGCTGATGCAGCTGCTCGCACAGCGTCTGCCGCACGTCGGCCTCATCCTCCAGCACCAGAATAAGCCGGTCGGTACTGTCGCCGTCGGGTATAGCCTCGCGCTGGCCCAGATCGGCAGCCTGCACCAATGCGCGCGGCAGATGCAGTCGTACCGTTGTTCCCTGCCCCGGCGCACTCTCAATCTCTACCCGCCCGCCTGACTGGCGGATAAACCCGTAGACCATCGACAGGCCCAGGCCACTGCCGCTGCCGGTTTGCTTGGTAGTAAAGAAAGGTTCAAAAACCTGGGCTTTGACCTCCTGCGACATCCCGCAGCCGCGATCGGTGACCTCCAGAGCGACCATGTCCTGGCGGCGTCCGTCGCTGCGCGTTACCCGCTGGTTCCAGGTGCGGATACGAATAACGCCGCTCCGGCCCTCCATCGCGTCGCGGGCGTTCATCACCAGGTTGATCAGGGCGTTTTCCAACTGCCCAATGTCGATCCACGCCGGCCACGCGGGGCTTTGCGCCTCAATCTCCAGCGCCAGAGTGGCAGGCAAAGAGTGATGCAGCAGCTCGCTCAGGTTCTCCAGCAGGGGCTGCATTGCGACGGCCTGCGGATGCAGGGACTGTTTGCGCGAAAACGCCAGCAGACGCTGAGTAAGCAATGCGCCACGCTCGGCAGCCTGCAGCGCCCGGTTAATGCGGGCTGCATCCGGCGAGCCGGGGCTGACCAGCTCCAGGCTACCGATAATCACCGCCAGCAGGTTATTAAAATCGTGCGCCAGTCCGCCCGTCAGTTGCCCCACGGCTTTCATCTTCTGACTATGCAGCAGCGCCTCCTCCAGCCCCTGGCGTTCGCTGCGGTCAATCTCCATCTGGCTGGTCTTCTCCCGCAGCAGTCGGGAGGTATGCTCCAGCGAAGCGGTATTGCGGGCAAAGACGTTAAACGCGCGCGCCAGCTCCCCCAGCTCGTCCCGTCGCTGTAGCGCGGGAACGGAGACGTCCTGTTCCCCCCGTGCCAGCCGGGTCATCGCCCGGGAGATGGCGGTCAGGTTGGATCCCAGGTTTCGGTAGATATACCAGCCCGCACAGCCGGTGATCACCAGCGCCAGCAGCGCGAAGGCGAGAATAAACAGAATGATGGATTTCAGCTCGCGGTGGCTCCGATCGGTACGCTGCTGCGACATCTCCACGACGCGCTCAACATACTGATTAATATCGGTATTCAAAAAGGCCACCAGCGCTTTGATGTGGTACATATACCAGTTGATCGACAGATCGCTCTCCTCCAGCTGCAGCGAGAGCGGTCCCAGCTTGCGCAGCTCGGCGGTGAAGTCGCCCAGTATGGCGCTGATAACGGGCTGACCGGCGCTTTCTGGTAGCTGCGCCACTATCGACTCCAGCGCCGCCACCGTTGGGCGTGGCGAGGGCGTCTGGATGGCAGCGCTAATCAGGCGGTCCATCTCATCAAGCAGTCGCGGATCCGGCGCGCTACCGTCGTCCCGCAGATTAATACGCTGAATGTGACGCAGGTAACTCTGGTTTTGATAGAGCGAACTAAGCAAGGCGTTACGCTGCAGATGGCGGCGATGGCCCCGCTCCAGCATCTGCGTAGCGCTGTGCTGCAACTCATTGCTACGCTGAATGATGCGCGCCACCAGCTGCTGCTCGCTGCTCGCCAGCGGCGCGTGGGCCAGCTGCTCCAGCGAGCGCCGCAGCGTTGCCTGAGTTGCCTTTAGCCGCTCGGCTTCGCCCTGGTACTCCAGCGCGCCCACCACCTGCGACAGGCGAACCGCCGCCGTCGCTACGTTTGCCGTATCCCGCGCCAGATTCATACTGCCGGTCATATCGTCCAGCGTCTGCTGCTGCACCAGCTCCTGGATCTGGCTGGCATGGCGAAACCCCAGCACTGCCGCACCGCTGACCATCAGCGTCACCACCATCACCAGCAGGTTAAAGATGAGCAGTCGCCCGCGCGCGCTGGCGAAAAAGTGACTTCCTTGCTGCGGCATATCACGCTCCGGGAAGAAAAAACACAATATGACAAATATGAACGGCTTCTGACATTTTGCGTTTACGTTCCTGTGATGGAGTGCTGATATCGCCCACCCCGCAGGAGATCTGCCATGAGCAGGACACCGGTACTGGAAATGCGCAATATTGCCAAAGCCTTTGGTAAATTCTACGCGCTCAAGGGTGTGGATCTGACGGTCTGGCCCGGTGAGATCCATGCCCTGATGGGAGAGAACGGCGCGGGTAAAAGTACGCTGATGAAAATCCTCGCCGGAGCCTATACCGCCACCAGCGGAGAGATTATTATCGACGGCCAGCCCTACAGCATCAAAGGGCCGAAAGATGCCCTCTCTGCCGGGATTACCCTGATCTACCAGGAGATGCAGCTCGCCCCGAACCTTACCGTCGCGGAAAACATATTCCTTGGCAGCGAGCTGTCCAGCGGCGGACTGGTGAAGCGTAAAGAGATGGTTACCCAGGCGCAAAACGTCATTAACCGTCTTGGGGCGCAGTTTAAGGCCAGCGATCTGGTAATGAAGCTGACCATCGCCGAGCAGCAGCAGGTGGAGATCGCCCGGGCGCTGCACCGCAACAGCCGGGTGCTGGTGATGGATGAACCCACCGCCGCCCTCTCCTCCCGGGAAACCCACCGCCTTTTTGAGCTGATCCTGCGCCTGCGCGACGAGGGGATGGCGATTATCTATATCAGCCACCGCATGGCCGAGGTGTATGAGCTATCCGATCGCGTCAGCGTTCTGCGTGACGGCCAGTACGTCGGCAGCCTGATGCGTGACAAGCTGAACGCGGCCGAACTGGTGCGCATGATGGTGGGCCGTCCGCTCAGCGACCTGTTTAATAAAGAGCGCGACATTACGCCTGGCGAAACCCGCCTCAACGTGCACAACCTGACCGACGGCGGCAAAATCCATCCTGTCAGCCTCCACGTCCGCGCCGGGGAGATCGTCGGCCTCGCCGGGCTGGTGGGTGCGGGTCGCTCTGAGCTGGCGCAGCTGATTTTTGGCGTGCGTCGCGCCACCGGCGGGGTCATCGAGATTGACGGCGAGCCGGTGGTGATCCACTCCCCACGTACCGCTATCGATTTAGGCATTGGCTTTCTCACCGAGAACCGTAAAGAGCAGGGGCTGTTTCTTGAGCTGGCTGCCGCCGAAAATATCACCATGGCGACGCTGGAGCGGGATGCGAACTACGGCATGCTGGATCGCAAAAAGGCCCAGGCCATCTCCGACGATGCTATTCAGCTCTTACAGATCCGCGTCCCTCACGCCCAGGTGCGGGCGGGGGGACTCTCCGGCGGCAATCAGCAGAAGCTGCTGATCTCCCGCTGGGTTGCCATCAACCCGCGCATTCTGATCCTCGACGAGCCAACGCGCGGCGTCGACGTCGGGGCGAAAAGCGAGATCTATCGCATTATGAACCAGATGGCGCACAAAGGCGTGGCGATCCTGATGATCTCCAGCGAGCTGCCGGAGGTGGTAGGTATGAGCGACCGCGTGTACGTGATGCATGAAGGCACCATTGCCGGGGAGCTGCACGGGGAAGACATCACTCAGGAAAATATTATGACGCTGGCAACCGGCGTAGATGAGGCGGTACACCATGGCTAAAAAAGAGACCTTAGCACCTGCCCCGCAGCAGGTGGCGAAATCCGCGTCGGCGAAGAAGATGCTGATGGGGGATCTGATGCAAACGGTAGGGATCCTGCCGATCCTGATCCTGATCGTTGCCATTTTTGGTTTTATTGCGCCTAACTTTTTCACCGAAAGCAACCTGCTCAATATCACCCGTCAGGCGTCAATCAATATCGTGCTGGCGGCGGGCATGACCTTTATCATCTTAACCGGCGGCATCGACCTCTCGGTCGGCTCGATACTGGGCACCACCGCCGTGGCGGCAATGGTGGTCTCCCTGATCCCGGAGCTGTCGATGCTGTCGATCCCGGCGGCGCTGATGCTCGGCCTGGTGCTGGGGCTGTTTAACGGTGCGCTGGTCGCCTTTGCCGGACTGCCACCCTTTATTGTCACCCTCGGAACCTATACCGCCCTGCGCGGTGCGGCCTATCTGCTGGCCGACGGCACCACGGTGATCAACTCCAGTATTAGCTTTGAGTGGATCGGCAATAACTACCTCGGGCCGATCCCGTGGCTGGTGGTGATCGCCCTGGCGGTGATCGCCATCTGCTGGTTTATTCTGCGCCGTACCACCCTCGGGGTGCATATCTACGCCGTCGGCGGCAACATGCAGGCGGCGCGCCTGACCGGCATCAAGGTGTGGCTGGTGTTGCTCTTCGTCTACGGCATGAGCGGTCTGCTCTCTGGCCTCGGCGGAGTGATGAGCGCCTCGCGTCTCTACAGCGCCAACGGCAACCTCGGCGCTGGCTATGAGCTGGACGCCATCGCTGCGGTGATCCTCGGCGGCACCAGCTTTGTTGGCGGCATCGGCACCATCACCGGTACGCTGGTGGGGGCGCTGATTATCGCCACCCTCAACAACGGCATGACGCTGATGGGCGTCTCCTACTTCTGGCAGCTGGTGATCAAAGGGGCGGTGATCATCATTGCGGTGCTAATCGATAAATACCGTACCCGTCACCATCAAAGTGCATAACAACAATACCCTACACATAAGGAACAGAATATGCGTTTGAAACCCTTAGTCACCGCGCTCTGTGCTGGCGCACTGCTTGCCGCAACGCCGTTTGCGCAGGCCAAAGATCTGAAGTCCATCGGCGTGACGGTGGGCGACCTGGCGAACCCGTTCTTTGTCCAGATCACCAAGGGCGCAGAGCTGGAGGCGCGCAAGCTGGCCGGGGAGAACGTTAAGGTGACGCTGGTCTCCAGCGGCTACGATCTTGGCCAACAGGTGTCGCAGATCGATAACTTTATTGCCTCAAAAGTAGACATGATCATTCTCAACGCGGCGGACTCCAAAGGCATTGGCCCGGCGGTGAAGCGCGCCAAAGATGCCGGGATCGTGGTGGTCGCCGTTGACGTGGCGGCCGAGGGCGCTGATGCGACCATCACCTCCGATAACACCCAGGCAGGCGAGATCGCCTGTAAGTACATCACCGATCGCCTGAAAGGCAAAGGTGACGTGGTGATCATCAATGGGCCGCCGGTCTCAGCGGTGCAGAACCGCGTTGAGGGCTGCCAGACCGAGTTCAAGCGTCACCCAGGCATCAAGGTGCTCTCCTGGAATCAGAACGCCAAGGGCAGTCGCGAAGGTGGCCTGGAGATCATGACCTCCCTGCTGGCGGCTAATCCGAAGATCGACGGCGTATTCGCCATTAACGATCCGACAGCGATCGGGGCCGATCTTGCCGCCAAGCAGGCCCAGCGCAGCGAGTTCTTTATCGTTGGCGTAGATGGTTCGCCGGACGGGGAAGAGGCGCTGAAGCGTGAGAACTCCCTGTTCGTGGCGACCCCGGCACAGGATCCGCAGGTGATGGCGGCGAAGGCGGTGGAGATTGGCTATGACATCCTGCAGGGCAAGCCCGCGCCGAAAGAGCCGGTGCTGATCCCGGTCACCATGATCGACAAGCAGAGCGTGGCGAACTACAAAGGCTGGACGGTTAAGTAACGTAAACGCCGGGTGGCGCACTGCTTACCCGGCCTACGCCTCTGGAGGCCATATATGAAACGCTCCGCGATCAACGAAATCCTTGGCCACACGCGGCAGTTTTTCTCCCTGCATGATGTCCACCTGCCGGCGTTCGCCAGCTTTGCCCCGTCTCGCTGGCGGCAGCTGCCGGTGGATGCCTGGCAGGAGGTGTTCGATCTCCGGCTGGGCTGGGACGTCACCGCCTTTGGCGGAGCGAATTTTGCGACACAGGGGCTGACGCTCTTTACCCTGCGCAATGGCTCCCCCACCGGAACACCGTGGCCTAAATGCTATGCGGAGAAGATCATGCACGTCCGCGACGGCCAGCTGACCCCCATGCATTTTCACTGGCGCAAGCGTGAAGACATTATTAACCGCGGCGGCGGTAATTTAATTATCGAGCTGTGGAGCGCCGGGGCCGACCAGCAGACCGAACAGACCGACGTGACGGTGGCCATCGACGGCTGTTTACAGACGCATACCGCGGGCAGCCAGCTACGCCTCGCGCCTGGAGAGAGCATCTGTCTGCCGCCGGGGCTGTATCACAGCTTCTGGGGGGAGCATGGCTTTGGTGACGTGCTGGTAGGTGAGGTCTCCTCCGTCAACGACGATGACCATGACAACCACTTCCTGCAGCCGCGCGATCGCTATAACAGCATTGAAGAAGATGAGCCGGCTCAGCTGGTGCTCTGTAACGAATACTCTCTGTTTCTTCACCCGGTTCCCTAACCAAGGAGGCTGCAATGCCGCTGATCTCTCTCGCCGATGGTCTGAAACATGCCCGTGTGCATCAGTATGCGCTGGGTGCGTTTAACGTACTGGATACCCACTTTCTGCGGGCGCTGTTTGCCGCAGCAAAACAGCAGCGCTCACCGTTTATCATCAATATTGCCGAAGTGCACTTCAAGTATCTGTCACTGGATACGCTGGTGGAGGCGGTGAAGTATGAAGCCGCCCGGCACGATATTCCGGTAGTACTTAATCTCGATCACGGCCTGCACTTTGAAGCCGTGGTGCAGGCGCTGCGCCTCGGTTTTACCTCCGTCATGTTTGATGGCTCAACGCTGGACTATGAAGAGAACGTGCGCCAGACGCGGGAGGTGGTGAAGATGTGCCATGCGGTAGGCGTCTCGGTCGAAGGAGAGCTGGGGGCGGTAGGCGGTGACGAAGGTGGAGCGCTGTACGGCCATGCCGACGAGGCCTTCTTTACCGATCCGGATAAGGCGCGGGACTTTGTCGACCGCACCGGCATTGATGCGCTGGCCGTGGCGATCGGCAACGCCCACGGGAAATACAAGGGTGAGCCAAAGCTCGACTTTACCCGCCTGGAGGCGATTCGCCAGCAGACCTCCCTGCCGCTGGTGCTGCACGGCGGCTCCGGCATCAGCGATGCGGACTTCCGTCGCGCCATCAGCCTGGGGATCCATAAAATTAACTTCTATACCGGTATGTCGCAGGCCGCGCTGGCAGCGGTAGACAACAGTATGGCCGCGCGGGATCAGATCTATGACGAGTTCGCCGAGCTGATGCTCAGCATTGAGCAGGCGATCGCCGATATTGTTGCCGAGCAGATGCGCATCTTCGGCAGCGAGGGGAAAATTTGATGGCACGCAGAGGCATCATCGGGGCGGGCAATATGCTGGTGGATCACGTTCACCAGATCGTGCAGTGGCCGGAGCGCGGCTGGCTGGCGGAGATTGTCCACAGCGAACGCTCCACCGGCGGTGCGCCGCTGAACGTTCTGCTGACGCTGGCGAAGATGCGCACCGGCCTGCCGTTGCAGGCAGTCGGGCTGGTGGGCGAGGATAACGATGGCGATTACATCATGGCGATGCTGGAGCAGTATCACGTCAACCGCCAGCATGTGCAGCGCACCACCTTTGCCCCCACGTCTATGTCGCAGGTGATGACCGATCCCAGCGGCCAGCGCACCTTCTTCCACTCGCCTGGCGCGAACCGCCTGCTGGATCTGCCCGCCTTCGATCGCCTTGATAGCACCATGAAGATTTTCCATCTCGGCTATCTGCTGCTGCTGGATAGTCTGGATATGCCGGACGACGAGTTTGGCACTCGCAGCGCCCGACTACTGGCCCAGATGCACGGCCTCGGCTTTGAGACCTCACTGGATCTGGTGTCGCGCAAAGGCGATCCTCGCTACCGTCCGCTGGTCAACCCAGCCCTGAAGCATCTCGACTATCTGGTGATTAACGAGCTGGAAGCGGGCGAGTTCAGCGAGCTGGCGATCCGCCATGAAAATGGCAAACCGCATATTGAGCATATCGCCCAGGCGGCGGCGCAGCTGCTGGCCGCGGGGGTGAAGCAGCGGGTAGTGATCCACTGCCCGGAAGGGGCATGGGCACAGACGCCGCAGGAGCCGGGGTTCTGGCTCCCCTCCTGGCATCTGGCGCAGGAGGAGATCGTTGGCAGCGTGGGGGCGGGAGACGCGTTCTGCGCCGGATTCCTCTACGGCTGCCATGAAGCCTGGTCGTTACTGGAGAGTATTCAGCTTGCCCACGTCTGCGCCCGGGCCAGCCTGCTTGCTGCCAACGCCATCGACGGCGCGAAATCTCTGGATGAGCATCGGGCATTTATCCGCGATAATGCTCAGGCCGCGATCTCGTTATGAACCACGTCGGCGGCGAATACGTAGCCCAGGCCACGGATGGTTTTGATCAGCGCAGGCTGATGCGGGTTCAGCTCGATTTTACGCCGCAGCCGCATAATCAGCACGTCGATAGTGCGGTCAAATACCTCTATGCTTTCGCTGTGGGTGAGTGTAAGGAGCTGCTCGCGGTTGAGTACCCGTCGCGCATTTTGTACCAGCGCCAGCAACAGGCCATACTCGCCCTGGGTGAGAGGCGTCAGCTGTCCGTGCGGGTCGTACAGTTCACAGCGAGTCGTATTCAGGCTCCAGCCATTGAACGTCATATCAGCCCCTTTCGGCACCGGGGCATCCGCCGCCAGCGCCCCGGTGCGCCGCAGCACCGCTTTCAGGCGGGCCACCACCACCCGGGGATTGAAGGGCTTAGCGATATAGTCGTCAGCTCCCATCTCCAGGCCAACCACCACGTCCGACTCGCTACCCAGCCCGGTGAGCATCACCACCGGTAGCGCCGGACGCAGCCTTTGTAACTGCTGTAGCACCATCAGCCCGTTAGTATCCGGTAACACCATATCCAGCAGCACCAGCGCTATGTCAGGTTGTTTAGCGGCAAGGGTCAGCGCCTGCCGGCCGCTGTGGCAGACGTGTACGGCAAAGACATGCTCGTTGAGCACATCCTGCAAGAGCTCGCAGACTGCCGCATCATCATCCACTATCAGAATTGCCGGTTTCATCATCTACGCCTACCCGAGAGACATGCCCTAAGTGTTAGCCATTCTGGTGAGGATCGGCAGCAAATCACACCGCGACGTGCTGGATCTTTAACCGCTGTCACACCCCTTCGCCTTTCGACACGTCAAATCTGTCGATGCTCTGTTCATCGACAGGGTTTTGCCCCGCACTCCCCCGTAACCTCTGCCAATACCCACAATAATAACATGGCATGCAAGATGCATAGAGGGGCAGAAGCGCAAATGCGCGCTGTATTTAACTGGAGCAGAAGCGATGAATAAAGTCGTCACGGTTTGCCCGTACTGCGCCTCAGGTTGCAAGATCAACCTGGTGGTGGATAACGGAAAAATCGTTCGCGCGGAGGCGGCGCAGGGGAAAACCAATCAGGGAACCCTGTGCCTGAAAGGCTACTACGGCTGGGATTTTATCAACGATACCCAGATCCTCACCCCGCGTCTGAAAACACCTATGATCCGTCGCCAGCGCGGCGGCAAGCTGGAAGCGGTCTCCTGGGACGAAGCGCTGAACTATGTCGCCGACCGCCTGAGCGGCATCAAAGAGAAATATGGTCCGGATGCCATCCAGACCACCGGCTCGTCGCGCGGTACCGGCAACGAAACCAACTATGTGATGCAGAAATTTGCCCGCGCCGTTATTGGCACCAATAACGTCGACTGCTGCGCACGCGTCTGACACGGCCCCTCGGTTGCAGGTCTGCACCAGTCGGTCGGCAATGGCGCAATGAGCAATGCCATCACGGAAATTGATAACACGGATTTAGTCTTTATCTTTGGCTATAACCCGGCAGATTCCCACCCTATCGTCGCCAATCATGTGATCCGTGCGAAGCGTAACGGGGCGAAAATTATTGTCTGCGATCCGCGCAAAATCGAGACCGCGCGCATTGCCGATATGCACCTTGCGTTGAAGAACGGCTCGAACATTGCGCTGCTCAACGCCCTTGGGCATGTCATTATTGAAGAGAAGCTCTACGACGCAGCGTTCGTGGCAAACCGCACCCAGGGCTTTGAAGAGTACTGCAAAATTGTTGAAGGCTATACGCCAGAGTCCGTCGAGGAGATTACCGGCGTTAGCGCTCAGGCGATCCGCCAGGCGGCACGGCTCTATGCCGGGGCGAAAACGGCATCAATCCTCTGGGGCATGGGCGTGACCCAGTTCTATCAGGGGGTTGAGACGGTGCGTTCCCTCACCAGCCTGGCGATGCTCACCGGCAACCTTGGCAAGGCGCATGTCGGCGTTAACCCGGTACGCGGACAGAACAACGTGCAGGGCGCGTGTGATATGGGCGCGCTGCCGGACACCTATCCAGGCTACCAGTACATCAGCGATCCGGCGAATCGGGAAAAATTCGCTCGCGCCTGGGGCGTAGAGAGCCTGCCGGCCCATACCGGCTACCGCATCAGCGAGCTGCCGCATCGGGCGGCGCATGGCGAAGTGCGGGCCGCCTATATCATGGGCGAGGATCCGCTGCAGACCGACGCCGAACTTTCGGCGGTGCGCAAAGGGTTTGCGGACCTTGAGCTGGTCATCGTGCAGGATATCTTTATGACCAAAACTGCGGCGGCAGCGGATGTGATTTTACCGTCAACGTCGTGGGGCGAGCATGAGGGCGTCTATACGGCGGCGGATCGTGGTTTCCAGCGCTTCTTTAAGGCGGTAGAACCCCAGTGGAATCTGAAAACCGACTGGCAGATCATCAGCGAGATCGCCACGCGGATGGGCTACCCGATGCACTACGACACTACCCAGCAGATCTGGGACGAGCTGCGCCACCTCTGCCCGGACTTCTACGGTGCGACCTACGAGAAGATGGGCGAGCTGGGCTATATTCAGTGGCCGTGCCGCGATGAGTCAGAGGCTGACGAGGGGACGTCATACCTCTTTAAAGAGAAGTTTGATACCGACACCGGGCTGGCGAAGTTCTTTACCTGCGACTGGGTTGCCCCTATTGATAAGCTCACCGACGACTACCCGATGGTGCTCTCTACGGTGCGTGAGGTGGGTCACTACTCCTGCCGCTCAATGACCGGCAACTGTGCGGCGCTGGCCGCGCTGGCCGATGAGCCAGGCTATGCGCAGGTCAACACCGCCGACGCCGCCCGGCTGGGCATTGAGGATGAGGCGCTGGTGTGGGTCAACTCGCGCAAGGGGAGAGTCATCACCCGGGCGCAGGTCAGCGACCGCCCGAACCCGGGCGCGGTCTACATGACCTACCAGTGGTGGATTGGAGCCTGTAACGAACTGGTCACGGAGAACCTGAGTCCGATAACCAAAACGCCGGAGTATAAGTACTGCGCAGTACGCGTGGAGGCAATCGACGATCAGCAGGCCGCCGAGCGGTACGTCATTGATGAGTATAACAAGCTTAAATCCCGACTGCGGGAGAGTGCATTAGGATAAAACAGGCGTACTAATTAACACCGACCTCGAATTAGAGGCCGGTGTTATATATTCATATGGATTATTATTTATAAAGTTCTGCGAGTGCACTCGAAGAAAAATGTAATTAAGTTAGTAAAATTACATCTCTATTTCTCTTTTCTTTTAACCTGAAGGCGATATCATTATTGGCGGGTGCTTAAGGCTTTCTGTCTTAAGCACGCTCAGTGTTATTCCGAACAATGTTGAGAGTGTGGTAGTCAGAGAGTTGAAAGCCCCGGGCAATGTTTCCATAAACCCGGGGGCTACTCTACACAACTCTGACAAGTTGAGAGTAGCCTCTTACCCTTTTTTTTGCAAGGAGTAAAAGGCATGACGCCATTAAAATATCTGTTAGCCATTCTGTTAGTGGTTTGTCTAACAATCCTGACCTTTGCCTTTATTAACCGCGGAAGGCTTTGCGAGTTTAATATAAAAAACGATCGTCAGGAGGTGGCGGCTAAATTAGCCTGCACAGCAGGCTAACTCAACGGGCGGGGTAACCCGCCCGAATTGCCAGCGTTGTGTCCTTAATGCACCCTTTTATAATTTTTATAAATACATTCACATGGTGTGAATAATAAAAAACCCGCCTCGGCGGGTTTTTTTAGCAATAATTAATTACTACTGATTGGCGGTGGTTTTAAATTTACCCAGCGTCTCGCGCTCGTAGGCCAGTGCTTTTTGGCTGTCGAACTTGCGTTCCCACTTGGCAATCACCAGCACCGCCAGCGCGTTACCTACCACGTTCAGTGCGGTACGGGCCATATCGAGGATACGGTCAACGCCTGCGATAAACGCCAGCCCTTCCAGCGGGATCCCCACGCTGCCCAGGGTCGCCAGCAGCACCACAAAGGAGACGCCCGGTACGCCAGCGATGCCTTTCGATGTCACCATCAGCGTCAGCACCAGGATGATCTCCTGGCCCAGAGAGAGGTCAATGCCGTAGAGCTGGGCGATAAAGATAGCGGCGATGCTCTGATAGAGCGTGGAGCCGTCGAGGTTAAAGGAGTAACCGGTCGGCACCACGAAGCTGGTGATGGACGCCGGTGCACCGTAGGCCTCCATCTTCTCAATGATACGCGGCAGAACGCTCTCCGAGCTGGCGGTGGAGTAAGCCAGGATCAGCTCGTCCTTCAGGATACGGATCAGCGTCCAGATGCTTAGCTTGCACATCCGCGCCACCGCGCCCAGCACCACCAGCGCAAAGAACAGGATCGCCACGTACACCAGGATCACCAGCTTGGCGAGCGGCCACAGGGAGGCGAAGCCAAAATTGGCTACCGTCACCGAGATCAGGGCAAACACGCCAACCGGCGCGTAGCGCATCACCATGTGGGTGACTTTAAACATGGTCTCTGAAATAGAGCGGAACACGGTCACCAACGGATCGCGGTGTGCGGCAGGCAGGGACGACAGCCCGAGGCCAAACAGCACCGAGAAGAAGATGATCGGCAGCATGTCGCCCTTCGCCATAGAGGCGACGATATTCGTCGGCACCAGCGAGAGGATAGTGCCCATCAGCCCATGGGCATGGCTCTGCACGTCCGCCGTGGTGCTCTGATATTTTGAAATATCCACCGTCGCCAGCTGCGTCATATCAATGCCCGCCCCTGGCTGGAACACGTTAGCCAGCGTGATACCCAGCACGATGGCAACGGTAGTGATGATTTCAAAATAGAGAATCGTTTTGACACCGATACGGCCAAGCTGCTTCGCATCGCCCACGCCTGCAATGCCCACAACCAGCGTGGAGATGACAATCGGAACCACAATCATCTTGATCAGGTGGATAAAGATATCGCCCGCCGGTGAAAGCAGGTTTGCAATCAGCCACTCGCGGCTATCGCTTTGGTAATGCAGGAAACTACCCAGAAGAATACCCAGCACAAGGGCCAGCAAAATCTGCCAGGCCAGGCTGACTTTCACATTTTTCATAACTACAGACGTCCTCAATGAAGCACCATTCCGTGTACCGGAACGATACATACTGAAAGGGGTGTGATTAGCGTTGCTTAGTAAAGCGGGGTTTTTTAACGCGCATTATCAGTACCATTTGCATGGTATCAAGTGCAACCCTTTAAGATGAGGGTCTTTCACCGCAAAACTGCATAAGAAACGACTTTTATCCCATACTTAATGCATAACTATATGTTATGGATAAGCTTTTCATTACGCCTCCTGCAAACATCAACAGTAGTGATTATTTCCCTTCAAAGATTCATTTGCTGAATTTTCAACCATTCAAACAATGCGTGATCTTCCGCCCAAAAAGTAAACAAAGCCGTGCTTCACTCTTCCCTTAACGTTTACGTGACATATCCTTAACATCTTACAAGGAGAACAAAAGCCATGAGCCAAATACATAAACACTCTGTTCCCGCCAATATCGCGGAAAATTGCCTGATTAACCCGGAGCAGTATGAGGCCAAATATCAGCAATCCGTCAGCGATCCTGAGACCTTCTGGGGTGAAGAGGGCAAAATTCTTGACTGGATCCGGCCCTATCAGAAGGTAAAAAATACCTCCTTCGCGCCGGGTAACGTCTCTATTAAATGGTATGAGGATGGCACGCTCAACCTCGCCGCCAACTGCCTCGACAGACACCTGGCCGAGCGCGGCGATCAGACGGCGATTATCTGGGAAGGTGACGACGCCGAGCAGAGTAAACATATCTCATATCGCGAGTTGCACGCCGACGTCTGCCGCTTCGCCAATGCTCTGCTGGCGCTGGGCATCAAAAAAGGCGACGTGGTAGCGATCTATATGCCGATGGTGCCGGAGGCGGCGGTAGCCATGCTCGCCTGCGCACGCATCGGCGCTATTCACTCCGTGATCTTTGGCGGCTTCTCACCGGAAGCGGTGGCCGGACGCATTATCGACTCCAGCTCGCGGCTGGTGATCACTGCCGACGAGGGCGTACGTGCCGGGCGCAGCATCCCGCTGAAAAAGAACGTCGACGATGCGCTGAAAAATCCCAACGTGACCACTATCGAACATGTGGTAGTGCTCAAGCGTACCGGGGGCAATATTGAGTGGCAGGAGGGACGCGATCTCTGGTGGAGCGACGTCATGGCGCAGGCCAGCAGCGAGCATCAGCCGGTAGAGATGAACGCGGAAGATCCGCTCTTTATCCTCTATACCTCTGGCTCCACCGGTAAGCCAAAAGGGGTGCTGCACACCACCGGCGGCTATCTGGTCTATGCAGCCACCACCTTTAAGTATGTCTTTGATTACCATCCGGGCGACATCTACTGGTGCACCGCCGACGTGGGCTGGGTC
>JBCNNW010000038.1:0-34542 GCA_039594205.1 Pseudescherichia sp.
TTACTGATAACCGCCTGCTGCACTGGCAGCACCGGATAATGGAATATGATACCTGGGGTAATCTTGTCAGCCGTCGCAGCGCCACGGGCGATCAGCATTCTGTCTATGACGCGGAAAACAGGCTGATAAAGGCAGAAGGCACCGGGCCGGAAGGCCGGTTTACAGCGCAGTATCATTATGACGCCCTGGGCCGTCGGATCCGAAAAACCGTCACCACGCAGCGCGCCACGTCAGAGACCCGCTTCCTGTGGCAGGGTTATCGCCTGCTGCAGGAGCAGCAGAAAGATCGCTGCCGGACCTATGTTTATGACCCGAACGAAGCCTGCAGCCCGCTGGCGCGTATCGACCATCTCAGGGACGACAGCCAGGGCGATATCTGCTGGTTCAGCACCGACCTCAACGGTGCCCCGCTGGACGTCACGGATGAACAGGGCAACCTCCGCTGGAGCGGCCAGTACGGCAGCTTCGGTGAGGTGCGGTATCAGAGCGACGGCTTCTCACGGCTGTTGCAGAACAGAACCCTGGACCATCAGCCGCTGCGCTACGCCGGACAGTACGCCGACAGCGAAACGGGGCTGCATTATAATCTGTTCAGGTATTACGACCCCCAGGTGGGACGGTTCACGGTGCAGGACCCGATTGGGCTGGCGGGAGGGCTGAATCTTTATCAGTATGCACCGAATCCGCTTGGGTGGATTGATCCGTGGGGGCTTTCCAAAGATACTTGTGTAGGCACGCCTAGAGACGCTCAGAAAAAAGTAGAAAGGGGTCAGGGTCCCCGAGACATAAAACGCATTGATGAGCCAGAACAAAGCGTTCCGGTTAGCCAATGGCATGCACATCAGACGAAACCGGAAAAAGGGAAAAACCCAGCATTGAATCAGGATGGGTCAATACATGACGGCGCTCCCACTTTTTCAAAGAAAACCTTAAAATGGTTGCGGAATTACGGTTGGAATATAGAGAGTTGAATATGAATCATATTGACAAAAAAATACACAACCTTATAAAAAAAGAAGGACTAGATGATCCTAAGGTTTATTTTGCCGAGTATGAAACCTTTGAAGAATTACCATTATTCTCAAGGTGGAATGCCATATCATTTTTATCACACCTCCCTTTTGATGAGAAAAACAAAGTTTTACTTAAGGTCGCAATGAACCTACTAAAAAAAAATGCAACCCTTGCTAAAAGCATTGTCAATGACGTTGAATTAGCTGACTTTTTTTCATGTATAACTATAACTGGATGGGACGATGCAACAGAAATGGGTAGCTTAAGACCTAACATTTTACTTACTCGAAGAAAAAAATGGCTCTTATCCAATCTTAATCTTAAGCAGTCAGATGTTCCTGAGGCAAAACTGATAAAATATTACCTATCTTCTATTTTAGCTTTTAATTATAGCGTTCTCACCTCCAATGGCTTTGAAAAAAACAAAAGAGTTTATATAATAGCTAATTAAAAATATTATTACTGCTATTACAGAACCATACTCGCTGGAGCGGCCAGTACGGCAGCTTCGGTATCAGAGCGACGGCTTCTCACGGCTGTTGCAGAACGGAATCCTGTATCATCAGCCGCTGCGCTACGCCGGACAGTACGCCGACAGCGAGACAGGGCTGCACTATAATCTGTTCAGGTATTACGACCCCCAGGCGGGACGGTTCACGGTGCAGGACCCGATTGGGCTGGCGGGTGGGCTGAATCTTTATCAGTATGCGCCGAATCCGCTGGGGTGGATTGATCCATGGGGATTGAACGATTCTCCTATTACATTCAAATCTCAATTTCGAGCAGCCAAAAGACAGCTAGCTATACCAAAAAATACTAACATCCCTGTTTCTACAAAAGTTTTTGACAATAAGTATGAAAACCGTACTGTTTGGGAATTTGATGACAATGGTGCCAAAAAGTACATAATAATGCATGAAGAGGATAAATTTGGCCGAGGCCCACACTTACATACTGCAGATGATCTTCATGGTAACCCGTTAGAAAAAAACATTAGATACAATCAACACGTCGGGCATATTCCTGAAGAAAAAAGGGGCATTACAGACATGAGAGGCAAAAAGAAATGTCCATAGATCTAAAAAAAAAGCTGAAAGAAGCAAAAAGAAATAGTGAGCTAAAAACACTCATAAAAACTATTTTACTTGAGACGAATCTGCAAGGAAAAGATATTAACTGCTGTCATATAACCTATCAAGAAGTTGTTGATAAATCTCACGACAAACTTAAGCTTAGAAAAAATCATTTTGACATTGATTCTGAGAAGATACTTTTTGAAAGTTTCCTCGCTAAAATTTCGGACCAAGATTTCGTGACTTTGATGATAAAAACGGATAGTAACATTTTCTTTTTATCTTTGCCTTATAACTCCGTAAAGAATAATTTAGATTTCTTCTGGTATCAAAATAAATTAACAAACCATACAGATGAAAAGATTTTTATTAATAAAGACTTAAGCAAAGGGTTTGTCATATTCGCGAGCGAATATGGGATCGAAACAGCATCATGGTAGATCACAAATATATAACAAGTGAATAGGCAATACCTTATGGTTTAGTATTGGCCTCAACCGAGTAACGATAAAGTCGCTCAATGATAGAGCCATATCCGCAGGAGCGGTCAGTACGGCAGCTTCGGCGAGGTGCGGTATCAGAGCGACGGCTTCTCATGGCTGTTGCAGAACGGAACCCTGGATCACAGCCGCTGCGCTATGCCGGTCAGTACGCCGACAGCGAAACGGGGCTGCACTATAATCTGTTCAGGTACTACGACCCGCAGGTCGGGCGATTCACGGTACAGGACCCGATTGGGCTGGCAGGTGGGCTGAATCTTTATCACTATGCGCCGAATCCCCTAGGGTGGATTGATCCTCTCGAATTATTTGGCTGTGGTCCAAAAGCACAAAAACATATCCTTCATGGCGATGGTCTTGGTAGTGGTGGTCATATGTGGCCGGGCCAGCCAGGTAAAACAACATTCCCTCAATCCTGGGATTCGAAAAAAATCATTTCTGAAGTTGATGATATTGTTAATTCACCATCAACCAAATGGTATGCTCAACAAGGGACTGGAGGCGCATTAACCAAAGCAGGAAAAGCAGCTAATTGGGTGGCATGGGAAGTCAGGGATGGAGTACAGATCAGGGTTATTTTCCAACCAGCAAAAGGGAGAATAGTCACCGCATTTCCTGACAGTGGGCCGATTCTACCTTTACCAGGAGCAAAATAATGACTACTGCAGCTAGTATTGAGCTAAAGAAGTTTGGCGAACAATTTAATGGCCGACTTTCAAAAGAGGAATTGAATTATGCACTAAATTACATTAATTTTGGAGAGGAATCATTAGCTTTTGAAATATTATGTGATTATATATGTGAAAATGATCTTTCTCTAACCAAGAATGAATATGAGCGTATCTGTAGGCTCAATACACTCTTTAATAATTTTTTAGAACGTGATGTTATTATGTATTTAAAAGCATTAATTAAATAGAAATAGAGCTGAGAAAGATCCTCTCGTTTTCCCAGCTTATGAATAAGTTGATCAATGTATAACCGTAGTTTATGGCATTATGTTTAGTATGGCTGATGCCGCGGATAAGCTTAAAATTAAGCAAAGCCATGCCAGAAGTTACATTGAATTTAATATTAATGATAATCTTTTCAAATTCAGAAAGAATAACTTAGGCATAGAGGAATACTACATAAAAGGCAGCGTCGAGCTAGAAAAAACAACCACATTCAAAAAGAGATGTTAAGAATATGAAAAAAGAATTACAACATATAGAAGAACTAAAAGAAATAGTGAGGTTCATGGAGGAGATTGTTGTAGTAATAGATAAAATTGGCTCCGGCTTTGATGTAAATAAAAAAGAAGAAGCCTCAGCACTATTGCTTTTTTTTAATGAAAGAAATGTTTTAGATAAACTATCTAAAGTAAGAAAGTATCTTTATCAAGATTTAGAAAATAAATTACCTCCTGATGAGTACGATACTTTTATAGAAAACGACATTACTTTATGGCTTCCCCCATACGGGAAAACACAAGATGAGATACTTGAAAGAGTAAATTCTTCAGATGAATAATTAAAGCCCTTCCTGTGGCAGGGTTATCGCCTGCTGCAGGAGCAGCAGAAGGATCGCTGCCGGACCTATGTTTATGACCCGAACGAAGCCTACAGTCCGCTGGCGCGTATCGACCATCTCAGGAATGACAGCCAGGGCGACATCTGCTGGTTCAACACCGATCTGAACGGTGCCCCCCTGGACGTCACCGATGAACAGGGCAACTTCTGCTGGAGCGGCCAGTACAGCAGCTTCGGTGAGGTGCGGTATCAGATCGACGGCTTATCCCGGCCTACCACCCTACACCATCTTTTACTCACCCTATCCCCTCTTACACCCGCACCACCATCCGCCATCTAAACCACAGCTGGGCCACCAGGATCAGTATCCCGCCGGTGATCTTCTGCATCGGCAACTTCTCTCCGTACCAGATTGCCGCCGCAATCACCGTCAACAGTGGCTCGAGAACCATGATAATTGCCGCATTGGCGACGGCGGCATGCTTCTGCCCCTGAAGCTGAAGGCCGAAACGCAGGCTGGTGGCGATCAGGATGCTGGCAAGCAACCACATCGCGGTGGTCGCGGTGAATGGCTGAGTCCACGTCTCTGTCAGCCCTGACAGCACTAAACCCACTACGCCGGTCATGCCCAGCTGCACCGCCGTCAGCGGCAGCAGCGGTACTTCTCTGGCGCAGCGACTGGTGTAACAGAAGGAGATCGACTGCACCACGGCAGTCAACAAAAACCATCCCTGGCTGGCGTGAAACGATATCGGGAACTGTAAGCTGAGCAGCCCTAGCCCTACAAAGGCCAGCGGCAGACACTCCCAGTAGGCACGCGCGGGCCGGACCTTCATCATTCCCCATGCCACCAGCGGCACGAACAGCATAGACAGGCTCATGATAAATGCGCCTTCGCCGATCGAGGGAGTGGTTGAAACAGAGTAGATCCACAGGCACATGGTCAGCGCCATCCAGCCCCCGCTGATAAGCACCCTCACTATCTGTTCACGCGCAATGCGCTGGCCCCGGCAGAACGGCAGCAGGACCAGGGCGGCACAGCCAAAACGTAGCCCTAAAAAGGCAAAAACCGGCATTCCAGAGATCCCCTCACGGGAAAAAATCCAGCCGCAGGCGGCGATAAGGGTGACCATAATAAGGAGGAGATCGGCTTGCCGCTGGGGGGTCATTGAAATAGTCATCACTACAGAAAAATATAAAAAAGGGTGGCACCATCATAGTGCTAATGACCGCAATTACATAGATCGTTAGCAGGCGAAATAATATTCCCTGTAATTTAGGGGGGTTATTTATTGCTACCATGCCGTTCAGATTAAGCTGATATCGCCACTATTTCAGAGAAAACCAGCTATTCCCGCCAAAAAGTTGCACCCATCGACTATTTTATTTATGGTGTACCCCCGCCGCTAAACGTGGCGAACCATTATCATCTGCATCTTATAGCTTTCATTTCCTTTGATTTGGGTTTTACGGCTGCGAAAGCTATAAGGTTGCGCCATCCACACTCATGGGGAGTTTATGAGCAACGGAACGACGTTAAACCAGCACCAAAATAACGCTTCAACAAGCAACGAGTTAACCGTAGACGACATCACCGTTATCGATAGCGGCCTGCTTAAAAAGGCCGTTGGCGCAGCCGCGCTCGGTAACACCATGGAGTGGTTCGACTTCGGGGTCTACAGCTATCTGGCCGTGATCATCGGCCAGGTCTTCTTCCCGGGCGCCAGCAGTACCGCGCAGCTGATCGCCTCTTTCGGCACCTTTGCCGCCGCCTTCCTGGTACGCCCTATCGGTGGAATGGTCTTCGGCCCGCTGGGGGATCGCTTTGGCCGCCAGAAGATCCTGGCCTTAACAATGATCATGATGTCGATCGGTACGTTCAGCATCGGCCTGATCCCCGACTATGACAGCATTGGCATCGCCGCCCCGATCCTGCTGCTGGTGGCGCGTCTGGTACAGGGCTTCTCCACCGGCGGCGAATATGGTGGTGCCGCAACCTTTATTGCCGAGTACTCCACCGACAAACGCCGCGGATTTATGGGCAGCTTCCTGGAGTTCGGTACCCTCGGTGGCTATCTGCTGGGTGCCAGCCTCGTGACGATTATGATCGCGGTTCTGCCTACCGAGGCGATGCACTCCTGGGGATGGCGTATTCCGTTCTTCCTCGCTGCGCCGCTGGGGCTGTTTGGCCTCTACATTCGTCTTAAGCTTGAGGAGACCCCGGCGTTTAAAGATCACATGGATAAGCAAGAGGCGCTTGAGCACAGCAAGCCGCAGCTTAGCCTGATCCAGATGCTTAACAAACATCGCAAGCAGATCCTGAAGTGCATCGGGCTGGTGCTGGTGTTTAACGTCTCGAACTACATGCTGACCTCCTACATGCCAAGCTACCTGACCAGCGTGCTGGGCATGAGTGAGCTGACCGGCCTGCTGCTGGTAATGGTGATCATGTTTGTGATGATGCCGTTAACCCTCGCGTGGGGCTACTGGACCGATCGCATCGGCCGCCGCCCGGTCATTGCTCTTGGCGCGGCCGGACTGATCCTGCTGGCCATCCCAAGCTTTATGCTGATCGGGTCCGGCAATATGCTGGCGGTATTTGGCGGGCTGGTTATTCTTGGCGTGCTGCACACCTGCTTTAGCGGCACCATGCCTGCAACGCTCCCGGCCCTGTTCGTTACCGATATCCGCTATAGCGCGCTGGCGATTGGCTTCAATCTGTCGGTCTCGCTGTTTGGGGGTACCACGCCGCTGGTCACCGCCTGGCTGGTAGATACCACGCACAACGTGATGATGCCAGCTTACTATATGATGGGCGCGGGGATTATCGGTCTGATTACCGTCCTGACCCTGCGTGAGACGGCCCAGAAGCCGCTCAGTGGTTCATCTCCGGCGGTGGCGACGCATGCAGAGGCGCACCGCCTGATCGATAAGTTACGTAAGCAGAAACGCAGTAAGCACCTGCAGGCGCAGGTAGCGAGTAAGTAAAGAGGTTTATAGCTGCAACGGCTTACGTTGCAGCTATTTTAGGCTCTCACTTTTACATAGTAATCGTTCTTCTGGCATCACTCTTACGCATAAAGAACTCGCTACCGTCATTTACAGGCAGCGAAACCATGTAATGTGGCTTTCCATCACCAGACTGATTATGAATGTCTACTTTTTTAACGGTATGGACCACACCTGCATATCCGGATAGCGTTCCACTAAACTCAGGAATTTCCTCTTTGAGATCTTCGGCGAATTGATCCAGAAAACTATTATCTTCTCCAGCCACCAGGCTGAATATTTTTCCCTCTGAAAACGCATGCTGATACTCTTCTACTGCCACCCCTTCAGGCTCTGAGGATGCACCGCTCCAACAAAAATCCATTTTAATATTCATATTTTCAGGCATACCTTTTATTTTCAATCTGTTAGCGATATCATCACTTAACTTCTCTCTTATTGAGCCTTTTGATGAACCCGGATAGAGACTGTCACTTCCCGCAGCTCCGTGTCCTGAAATATATAGAGTTCCGCCACTACTTTCAGGAGGGAATTTAGATAGCTGCTGCTGGGAGTAAGCTTCTTTAAACTTATTAAAGATATCTGTTGCCTGAGTATGTCTAAACTCAGGGTCACCCTCGGGTAAAATATTTTCCAGCAAAGCTATCATCATCCCCTCTTCCTCACTCATCTGTCTGTTAAAAGATCTTTTCTGATCTTCATTTACAAAAATCGGTTTAATTATATCTGCCTGTTGCTTCTTAATATTAGAATAATAAAACTTATGAAGGAGATCATAAAGTAGTGAGTCGGTCGCAGAGATAAAGGGTGAAAAGATATATTTTTGCGAGGAATTTTCTTTTGATGAAGATGCGGTAGGCTGTCGCCCGTCATCATCCCTGAGCGTTACGGGATTATTCCTGACCATCCGGAACAGGTTCAGACCATCTACCTCATGCGCCGGGTCGGCGCTGACCCAGCGGCAGAGCCACGGGGCGTAGTAGCGATGGCCGTAATAATACAGCCCGGTGCTGTCACGCTCCTTGCCGGAGTAGCGCACGGTTTTGTAGCTGGCTTCCACTTCACTACGCCCCGCCCACACCGCCGTGCCGCCGAACGGGTAGTACTCCTCCCGGCTGATAAGCTGGCTTCCGCTGTCCAGCTCCAGCGCCAGCGAGCCGATGTTGTCGTCCACGCTCCAGCGTACCTGGTTATTGTTGATGCCGTCCGGCCTGCCGGTTTCCCAGTGCAGCACCCGGATACCCGCCCGCCCCGCCTGGCTGGTCATCACGTGCAGCTCCTCTGAAGGCGGGCTGTCACCGTCTGCCGTCTCCTGCCAGCGCCTGCGCAGCTCCAGCCCCGGCAGGTAGCGCACCTCGTCCACATCCCACAACCCGGCGTCGCTGTTCACCAGGGTCCGGGTCTGCTTGCGTACCCGCTCGCTGCCGCTGTACTGGTACACCTCCCGGTCGTTGTCCCCGCTGCTGCGGCTGACCAGCGTCACCGACTGCAGGTTGCTGCTGCCGTCCCACGCCAGCCCGTCCGTACCGGACGCGCTCGCCTGGAGCTGCAGCAAATTACCATTGCCGTCAAACCAGCCGGCGACTTCATCCGGGGTCTGCGGCCCGCCGTCGTTCTGCTGCACGCTGCGATTGGAGGTGCTCTCTGTGGTCATGGTGCGGGTGAAATTGGCTGCCCCGGCGTGCGTAAGTGTTGAAAGATTCCCGCTGTCATCGTAGTGGTAGCTGCGGGTGTAGCTGACGTACTGACTGCCGTCTGCCAGCACCGGCAGGCTGCTGTACTGCATCCCGGTGTTGCCTGCGTTCTCCCTGCCGGTAGCACTCAGCAGCTGGTACAGCGCATCATAGGTAAATGTCCGGGTTCCGTTCGTGGTCTGGTTGCGGTAATAGCCCGTTGTCACCTTGCCATCAGTCACCGAGGTGACATTGCCGGTGTAGTCATATCCGTAGCTGAGCGCCTGAAGAAGGGTATTGTCCGTACGCTGTGCGTTGATGGTGGAGAGCCACTGGTTCTGCGGGTCGTAGCCGCAGGTGGTGGTCATCCCGTTGCCAGCCCGCTCGGTCAGCACCTGACCCGCTGCGCTCCACGTCACGCGCTCCAGCAGGGTCTGCCGATCCCCGCCTGACGGGGTTACCGTCTGGCAGCGCACGTTGCCGCTGACGTCATAGCGCCTGGCCTGCGTGTGGCCCTTCGCATCTGTCTGGCTCAGAGTGGCGCCGCGGGCGTCGGTGGTCGTGGTGGTGGTATATACAGTTGCCTCAAGCAGCGTCTCCCGCGCCGTCTTATCTTCAGGCCAGTCTGGTAAATCCTCTGCCGAAACCAGGAAGCGCTGCCCCTGGCTGAGCGCCGCCCCGCCGAGCGCCACCGACGTCAGTTCAGTGAGGCCGCCACCGTCATACTGCGCCACGCAGACGCCGCGCAGGTTGTTTCCCTGCGAGCCATCATCCGCCGGACCGCTGTCACCATACTCGCTGCGCCAGCTGACGCGGATGTCATCGCTCCCGCTCAGCTGCTCGCTGCCGCTTTCCGGTCGCCCCAGCTCATCGTACGCCAGGGTCTGCACGGTCCCTCTTCCGTCCCGGCTCCACACCGGACGGCCCGCGGCGTCGAACAGGGCAATCTGCGTCCCGCTGTCGCTGCTCTCCCGTCGCAGGACCTGTCCTGCCAGCGAGGGCGTGATGTGCAGGTTCGCTGCCGTGCTGCCCGAACGCCAGGCAGTAAACAGGCGCGGGTCGCGCTGTGCCACGGTCCGGCTGGCGTCATCCACCTGTGAATGAGTAACCAGCAGGCGCAGCGGGTCGGATACCTGCTCCCGGTTCCAGTCGAGGGTGCGCACGGTCAGCCCCCGGTTATCGTGCACGCTCACCACCGGCGTTCCGGTGGCGGCTGTTGAATCGCTCATCACACACTCCCTGATAACTCATAAAAGACATTTTTATCAGAGAGTATAAAGAGGGGGAGTGTTGCTCAAATGTGCATTAATAAACTAAGAAGCCCCAGGAATAATGTAATCAGGGCGATTGACATTATTCCTGAACCCGGAGTGTTACTGCTCCTGCAAATTATCTGATCCAACGCCGCCGATAAACGGTAGCCGCAGACGCAGAGGCGTAAAGTCGAGACCGACGTTAAGCCCGAGAACGTTAAGCTCAAACCCCTCCTCTGCCCCCAGGGTCACTCCCGCTACGCCCAGCAGCGATATTTGCAGGCCGCGTCCGGAAGGCGGCAAGCCGATGGGCCGATAGAGTGGACGATAGTCTTTCCCTACGGCGTTAGCAGGCAGATCGAGCCTCAGGTCAGGCACTTCCCGCCCGATATGAGCGATAAAGGTGTTGCTGTTGGGACCCGGCCATGCGTGATAGGTAGTCGGCCATGGGTAAGAGGCTATCGCCGCCTTAATCTGCGGGATCAGTGCTTCGGCCTCGGGTCCCCGGCGATCTACCAGCAGGCGCGGCCTGGATCCGTACCAGTAGCCATCCGCGAGGTTGCTGTTACGGCGCACCTTGTCGCCGCTGCCCCAGCTGATCACCTCAAAGCGGGTGTAGCGATCCTCCCCGGCGCGTTTGAAGATGATCCACGGATGCACGGCCACCGCCCCTTTCCAGCCGTAGGTGGGGGCGGCATAGACCTGAACAACTGCCAGGCGGGCAAACTTAACCGGATCGGGCGCGATGCCTGATGAATCGCGGCGGGCAGACCACCACCCCTCGCTGGCTTTTGCGTCGCGCTGGCTGACGGCCTGGGCGATGCTGGCAACAAGGGAGAGCAGAATAATGCACAGCAAACTCAGACAAACTGTTTTGAAAGCGATCATGGCACCTGTAGGGGAAGTAAAAAAACGGCGGGAGTTAGCCTATTCTACCGCCGTTTTTTTGCCCAGCAAGCGCTGCGCTTAATTTCTCACCAAACTTTACGCAGGCTTAAACTTCCAGCCCGGCGCGGAACTGGCCCCACTTCAGTACCGAGTTGACGCCGATGGAGAGGAACGGCTCCGGCGGAGTTCTGTTCGGCCCTGGCGATGCGACCAGGAAGTCGATCAGCTCATTACGCTCGCCAGCGATCATATCTGCCAGCAGCTTGCCGGTCGCGGTGCCGCGGGTGATACCCAGCCCGTTGCAGCAGAGTGCCCCATAGACGTTGGATGCCAGCTGGCCAAAGAAGCCTTCGTGGTTATCTGACAGACAGATCGCCCCACTCCAGGAGTATTCAAAATCAACCTCAGAGAGCATCGGGAAGCGGCGCTCAAAGGATTTACGATGCGTATCGATATAGCCCTTCAAAAGTCGCTCACGCGGGCGACCGTCCGGCTGGAAGCTGAAGCTGTTGCGGATCAGGATCCGGTTATCCACCGTGCGGCGCACCGTGCTGCCAAACGGATGCGCCGGAATGACACCCCACACCGGCTTGCCGCCAAGCTTTGCCTGCTCTTCGCTGCTTAGCGGGCGGGTCAGGCTGCCGTAGAGGAAGGTTGGCAGCAGACGGCCGCGCAGGAAACCAAAGTGCGCGGCGAAAGCGTTGTTGGCGAGGATCAGCTTATCGGCGGTGATGCTGCCGCTGTCGTGCACGAGAGTGACCTTCTCGCCATAGTCAATCGATGCGATGGGGGTATTCTCATACAGTGTAACGTTGGCAGGCAGGCTATCCGCCAGCCCCTTAACCAGCGCCGAAGGCTGTAACAGAATGGTGCCGGGAATATAGAGCGCCTGCTTATACCAGGAGGTGCCGATATGGTCCGGCAGATCCCGCCCGGCGATCATCTGCGACTCACGGCCAATTTTCTCCAGCCCGTTGCGGTAGGCCTCAAGAATAGCAATGCCCTGATCGCCCACTGCCGCCTGATACTTGCCGGACTCTGTCATCTGACACTCGATGCCGTGCTCCTTGACGATGCCACGCAGGGTATTCTGGCCCAACGTATTGAGCTTGAGGATCATGTTGGCGGTCTTTACATCCCCGATGTAGTCCTTCGCACCAATGTCGTGAGGTACATCGATGGCAAAGCCAGCGTTACGGCCGGAGGAGCCAAAGCCGACCTCCTGAGCCTCAATCAATACCACCTCATCGTCGGGGAAGTTCAGCGCCAGCTGGCGGGCGGCGGCCAGTCCGGTCAGCCCCGCCCCGACAATCGCCCAGCGGGCATGCGTGTGTCCCTCATGGGCAGCACGGGGAGTACGTTTTTTACTGGTGTGATACCAGCCTGGCAGGGCGTCATCTGAGGGCAGCGAGGTGATCTTTTGCACGGTCATTACTCCGGTACGTTACGGGAATGTGTTTAATGAATATTTCTTGTATATTTTATGTATACAATTTGTATAAAAAACATGACGCGCGTAGCAAAAATGCACTCCGCATAAAAAAAGAAAAACGTTGCCGGGAAGAGGTAAAACGCAGGCGTGGCGGGGCCTGCCGACGAGCGCCAGCAGGCATGGAACGGTAGTTAGCGGTTGCCTTCCGGCGTCTGGATCAGATGATCGGCTTTCAGCCCCTGAGGAGCAATAAAGATCTCCATATTGACCCGAGACAGCTCCCAGTGCTCAAACACCAGGTCGACAACGGCCTGTTCATCCCTGGCCTCAATAGCGGCAATAAAGGCATCGTGGTGATCCGCCGCAAGCTGCAAACGCTGCTCCATGTCCTCATTCTGTGGACGAAAGAAGGTATGGCCGATACGGCAGTGGTCAATCAGCAGACGCCCCAGGCTGGGCTGCAGATAGGGATTACCCGCCATCTCCCCCATCAACTCATGAAAGCGGTTGTTCTCAAGGGCCAGGGCTTCGGCGTCATGGCTCTGCACCGCCTTACGAAAGCGCTTCTGCGTCTCCTTCAGCGCCTTAAGCTGGGCTGGCTTGTAGTTCTGTACCGCCAGGCGGCCCGTAGCGGCGTAGATCATCGGTGCAACCAGGAAGAAGTTGCGCAGCGTTGAGTGGCTCATCGGGATCACCCGCACGCCGCGCTTCTCGACGATTTCGAGGAACCCTTCGCCCGCCAGCCGCTGGAAAACCTCTCTCACCGGCGTACGCGACAGGCCATACTGCGCGGTGAGGCTGGCCTCATCCAGAAGCTCATCCGGATCCAGCTCCATCGTTAAGATAAGACGCTTTAGATCCTCATAGAGCGCCGCTTTACCCGTTCTCATTGTCGTCTCCTGGAATGCCCTGTACATATTGAGTGTGGTAGTGATTAACCTACAGAAAAAGCCTGTATACCGCAAAAATAGTTAAAAAATTCACACTCTGCACAAGGCGATGTTTTTACAGGAGATCGCCCCCCGTTCCCTATGCCTCTTCCGTTGGTACATCGATCCAGATGGTCTTCAGCTCGGTGTACTGGTCAAGGGCGAAGACAGACTTGTCGCGTCCGCCAAAACCAGACTGCTTGTAGCCGCCAAAGGGCGTAGTGGCATCACCTTCGCCAAAACAGTTAACGGTGACCGTTCCGGCCCGAATCGCGCGGGAGACGCGGATCGCCCGGTTGAGTTTACCGGTGTAGACCGATGCCGCCAGGCCATACGGTGTATCGTTGGCCAGTACCAGCGCCTCGGCCTCGGTTTTAAAGGTGGTGACGCAGAGCACCGGCCCAAAGATCTCCTCCCGGAACAGCGCGCTTTGCGGTGTTACGCCATCGATGACGGTGGGCTGGACGTAGATCCCCTGCTCGGTGTCGCCGCCCTGCACGATACGTAGCCCCTCTCTGCGTGCGGTATCCAGATAGCCGCTGACCTTGCTGAAATGCTCGGGGGAGATCATCGTTCCCAGCCTGTTCTGCGGATCGCTGGGGTCGCCCATCCGCCACTCGCCGATCTGCTCCGCAATAATCGCCAGCAGCTTATCCTTTACTCCCTCCTGCACCAGCAGGCGCGAGGTGGCTGAGCAGTTCTCGCCCATATTCCAGAAGGCACCGTTCAGCACGTGTCCGGCCACGGCGTGCAGATCCTCAGCATCATCAAAGACGAGAGCCGGGTTTTTGCCGCCGCACTCAAGGACCACTTTCTTGAGATTGGACTCCGCTGCATAGTGCAGGAAGCGGCGGCCGGTGGCGGTGGAGCCGGTAAAGCTGACCATGTCGATATCCGGATGCAGGCCAATTGGCTCCCCGACCTCTTTTCCGGTTCCGGTCACAATGTTCAGTACCCCCGCCGGGATGCCAGCCTGACTCGCCAGCTCTGCGACGCGCAGCGCGGTGAGCGAGGTCTGCTCGGCCGGTTTCACTACCACTGAGCAGCCTGCCGCCAGCGCCGGGCCAATCTTCCATGCCAGCATCAGCAGCGGGAAGTTCCACGGTAGCACGCAGCCCACCACGCCGATCGGCTCGCGTATCACCAGCGCCATGGCACCGCTGCCTACCGGGGCCGTGTGGTCGTAAAGCTTATCAATGGCTTCCGCATGCCAGCGCAGCACATGGATGGTTTCCGGCATGTCCACCGCCAGACACTCGCTGACCGGCTTGCCGCTGTCGAGGCTCTCCATTACCGCCAGGGGGGTAATCTCCTGCTCCATCAGGCTGGCCAGCTTGAGCAGCACGGCTTTCCGCTCGCCGGGCGCCAGTTTACTCCAGCTGCCCGCCTCGAAGGCGGCACGGGCACCGCTCACCGCCGCGTCAACGTCGCTGGCGTCGCAGGCCGGAATATCCGTGAGATGCTCGCCCGTGGCCGGATTGGTGGTCGCCAGGGTGTTGCCCGAGGCGGCTGCCGTAAAGCGACCGTTGATAAAAGCCTTATCCGGCAGCGGCAGATCCTTTGCCAGGGTCGCGACATCATTTAACGTAGTGAGCTGTTGCATAGGTCCTCCTTACGCTGCCGCCACGTTGCGCTTAACATCGGCGATAATGGTTTTCAACTGGGCCTTCTCTTCCTCATTCAGATCCTGCAGCGGCGCGCGGACCTGACCCGAGCGCAGGCCGTTCAGCTCGCAGCCGTAGCGGATAGACTGGACGAATTTACCCCCGTCGAGGACGTTCATCAGCGGCATCATTGCCGCCATAATTTTTCGGCCCTTGTCGAAGTTCTTCTCTACGACACAGGCTTCATACAGCGCCACGTGCTCGCGCGGAATGAAGTTAGATCCGGCGCAAACCCAGCTGCGCGCCCCCCAGGCGAAGAACTCCAGGGCCTGATCGTCCCAGCCGCAGGAGAGAGCGATTTTCGGGAACTTACAGGCCAGCAGGTGCAGGTTGTTAAAATCGCCGGAGCTCTCTTTGATCGCTACCACGTTAGGCGACTTACTCACTTCGCGGAAGTAGGTCTCTCCCATCGTGATGCCCATACGACCCGGATAGTTGTAGAGCATGATCGGCAGCTGGGCAGCTTTATCGATAGTCAGCGCGTGGTGCGCGTTCTCCAGCTCGGTAGGCAGGGCGTAGGGCGGCGAGGTCACCAGAATCGCGTCAGCTTTCGTCTCCCGGGCATGCTTCGCATAGTGAACAGCATCTTCGGTACGGGTCGCCCCGGTGCCCACGATCAGCGGCAGGCGGTTGCCGATCACTTTTCTGGCGTGCTCGACCAGCGCCATCCGCTCCTCTGCGCTCTGCGCATAGTACTCACCGGTGGAGCCACCGATGATAATGCCGTGAACGCGCGCCTCAATCAGCGACTCAAGCACTTCAGCAAAGCGTGCGAAGTCAATGCTACCGTCGGCTGCGTAAGGGGTGATTGCCGGGGTGTAGATACCTTCGAATGTCAACACGATAACCTCCAGGGTGGAAACTTATGACCATGACTGCCTGCGCACCGGCAGGGACAGGATGCGTTTGTTAAAAATTTGCACTCAGGAGCGACAGGGGTCAATGGGCGAAAAAAATTTGTATACATGATAAATACAAAGGAAATACGCTCTAATAGGATTTTTTTACGATTATTAAAAAATTAATATATAAATATCAATTATTTAAAATGACATACTCCCCGTAGTAATTTTCTATATAAATTCCGATAGCGATCACATTCCGCGCTTCTGCCCCTCCGGGGCGTATTTACACCGTCAATCCGGAGGCATAGTTTTGATCCTGCATTTAACCAGAATTTAACAGAGCGGCCCTTCACTAGCGCAGCTTGTGAATAAATTGTAAACAGCGGAATGGTAAACAGAGGTAGAGGGTTATGCCCCAGAAGAAAGCGACACTCATTGGATTCATTGCCATCCTGCTGTGGAGTGCCATCGTAGGGTTGATTAAAAGCGTCAGCGAAGGCTTTGGACCCGTCGGCGGCGCAGCGCTGATCTACACCTGTAGCGCAGTGCTGCTGCTCTGTACCGTCGGTTTTCCGAAGATCCGCCGCTTTCCGGTGAGCTATCTGATTCTCGGCAGCGTGCTGTTTGTCTGCTACGAGCTGTGCCTGTCGCTGTCGCTGGGCTTTACCCATAGCGGTCGCCAGGCCATTGAGGTGGGAATGGTGAACTACCTCTGGCCGAGTATGACAATTCTGCTGTCGGTTATTGTTAATCGCCAGAGAACCAGTCCGTTGATTATTCCCGGTATTATTTTAGCCATCGCCGGAATAGGTTTTGTACTGGGCGGCGACCAGGGCTTTTCATTCGCTGAAATGGCAAATAACGTAATGGATAATCCGTTAAGTTACGGTCTGGCCTTCAGCGGCGCAATTATCTGGGCAATATATTGCGTGGTCACCAAAATCATTGCGCAAGGAAATAACGGTATCACCCTGTTCTTTATTTTAACGGCGCTGACCCTGTGGGTGAAATTCCTCTCGTCGCCGCAGCCTGAGTTTGTCATAAGCTGGCATGCAGGACTTAGCCTGCTGTTCGCCGCCGTCGCCATGGGCTTTGGCTATGCCGCCTGGAACGTCGGCATCCTCCATGGCAATGTGACGGTACTGGCGGCGGCGTCGTACTTTATCCCTATTATCTCAGCTGTGCTGGCGGCGTTTATGCTTAACTCCCACCTGACCCTCTCTTTCTGGCAGGGCACTGCCATGGTCAGTCTGGGATCGCTGCTCTGCTGGTGGTCCACCCGCTCCGTAGTAGCAAAGAAGTTATCTAACGAGGTGACATGATTTTTAAATAGCAGGGAGTACCGGTTGTAATTAATTATAAACTGCGGCAAAGCCGATTATTTATTACTTGTTTTTATCCGATTAAAACTTATCTGGCCTACATGAATTCCGCGCGCGTAATTAATAGCTGACATCAGGCTTTTATTTAATAACGCCGGGGAAGACAGGAGTTACTATGTCAAATACCATTTCTGTTGAAGACGTACCGCTTAACCGTTTCCACCGGTTGCTTACCGTTCGCTCCGGCGGAGGATCGTTTGTTGATGGTTATGTCCTGAGTATTATCGGCATTGCCATGACGAAAGTCTCTCCCGCCCTGGGGCTAAGCGCCTTCTGGGAGGGGATGATTGCCGCCTCGGCATTGATTGGCATCTTCTTTGGCGGCTTTATTGGCGGCGCGCTTACCGACCGCCTGGGTCGTCGCCTGCTCTATTTCGTTGGCCCGACGCTGTTTATTGTCTGCTCCCTGGCCCAGTACTGGGTTCAGAGCGGCGAAATGCTCTTTGCCCTGCGCTTCCTCAACGGCGTTGCGGTGGGTATCGAGTACCCGGTCGCAACGGCTTTCCTGGTAGAGTTCCTGCCGAAGAAAAACCGTGGTCCCTGCCTCGCTACCCTGACTATCCTGTGGTTCGCCGGGGCCGCTACCGCCTATCTGGTGGGGGAAGCGATCCTTAACTTCGGTGGCCCGGAGTCCTGGCGTCTGACCCTTGCGAGCACCGCCGTCATCGGCGCTGTGCTGTTCCTGGTCCGTCTTGGCACCCCGGAATCGCCGCGCTGGCTGATCGGCAAAGGCCGCCAGTCCGAAGCCGAGGTGATTATTCGTCGCGTCTACGGCCCGGACTTTGGCCTGCAAAACCTGCCAACGCAGGCTGAGAGCAAAAATCTCTCCTTCGTTAACCTGCTCCACTCTGGCTACGGCAAGCGCATGGCTTTCGTGACTATCTTCTGGACCTGCTCGGTGATCCCGGTGTTCGCCGTCTACGCCTTCGCACCGAAGGTGCTGGAAGCGTTGCATCTTAGCGGCGGCTGGGCGTCTTATGGCTCTATCGCCATCACCCTGCTGTTCGTGGTGGGCTGCATCATTGCGACCCGGCTGGTGAATACCCTGGGACGGCGTAAGCTGCTGCTGCAGAGTTTCCTGTGGTCCGGGCTGGCGCTGCTGTTGCTGGGCCTGCTACGTGACGGTCCGTCGATGATCATCCTGCTGATGTTTGGGACCTACGCCCTGTTTATCGGCGGCGCGCAGGTATTGCAGCTGGTCTACCCGAATGAGATCTTCCCGACGGAGATCCGCGCCGGGGCCGTTGGCGTGGGCACCTCCCTGTCGCGTATTGGCGCAGCGGTAGGAACCTGGCTGGTGCCGGTCTCGTTACAGACCCTGGGTATCGGTTCAACGATGTATATTGCCGCCGCGATTACCTTTGTCGGGCTGATTGTCTCCTGGTTCCTTGCCCCTGAGACCAACGCCCGCAGCCTGGAAGATGCCGCAGCGCTGGATGACGAGCAGCCGCGCAAGGTGCGCACAACGGGGCAGATGCCGAAACAGAGCGCGCTGCAGAAGATGTGACCCTGACGCCGGGCGGCGCGAGCTTGCCCGGCCTGCATGCTCGTCGCCCTACTCCTTGACCAGTTTTTCCACCACCCTGCGCCGTTTTCTGAACGAGCTGGGCGTCTCACCGTACTGCTTACGAAACCAGGCGATCAGATGCGAGGCATCGGAGAAGCCGGTGGCGGTGGCAATAGCGTTGATGCTGTTGCTGGAGTCCGCCATCAGCTTGCGCGCCTGCTCAAGGCGCATCCGCCGCCAGTAGACGGCAGCCGAGTGGCCCGTGCACTTGGTGAAGATCAGGTTAAGCTGGCGGAAGGTCACCCCCGCGAACCCGGCCACCTCGGCCAGCGGCACCGGTGAATCCAGATGATGGCGCATAAAGTCAATCACCTTGCTCACCAGCTCGTTTTCATAGACCTCCGGCTGGCTGAGGCTCTCTTTCTGCTTCGCCTTTGCGCCCGACACGGCGGTGTCGTCTACCAGCAGGTATTTCAGCACCTTCTGAGCGCGCACCAGCCCACAGTGGTGACGGATCAGATCCGCAGCCAGATCGATAGCCGTTCCCCCCGGACAGGAGATGATGCCGCCATCCTTAATGTAGGTTTTGTCGATCACCGGAATGGCTTTCGGAAAGCGCATTTTGAACTCATCACGGGTCGTAAAGTGGATAGCACAGCGACGACCATCCAGTAACCCTGCACTGCCCGCAACGAAAGCGCCGCTGCACAGGGTGACAATGGGAACACTGCGCGCGTGCAGATCCCGTAGCGCCTGCAGCAGCCAGGCCGGAGACTCACGCGTCTCCTCCAGCAGTCCTCCGGCGATCACGAAGTAATCCCATGCTTTACCGAAGTCGAGTTTTGCCGTCGGTGATACCGGCAGGCCGCAGCTGGCGGTCACCGGCTGGTCATCACAGGTCATCCACTCCCAGCGACAGAAGATCTGGCGGCTGGAGAAAGACTCATCCGCCGCAAAGCGCAGGGACTCCACCAGCCCCGCCACTGAGGCCAGCGTAAACTGTTTCATCAGCAGAAAACCGATGGTGAGGTCGGGCTTCGGCTCAACGTTGCTTTCAGGGGCTATCCGGTGCGGCATCGTTATCAGGCTCCTGCAATCCGCTCAGCTTGCTCAGCAGGCGTTTTAGTTCGGCAATATCCTGCGCATCCAGACCGGCAGTGATGGTCTTCTCCGCGCGCTTCGCCTGCTCAATCATCCGCTCCAGCATCGCCTCACCCGCTGCCGTCATTGAGACCAGCTTACGCCGACGGTTGGCAGGATCGGTCTTCACCTGCAGCAGGCCGCTTTTACTCATTCGATCGATCACATAGGTTCCGGTGGCTTTATCAAATCCGGCCCGGTTGCCAAGAGTTTGCTGATCGCAGGCGCTCTCCTCCTTTAGCACCACCAGAATAGCGTACTGCACCGCAGACAGACCGGTATCGACGTTCTGCGTCCAGCACAGGGTTGTACGCTGGCCAGCCCGGCGCATCAGGTGCATTAATGAACAGTCGCCGTGCGGCCAAAGCGGCGCGGCAACGATTGAAGGGCGATTTTCCGTCATCGGCTCTGCTGACTCCTTCTCTTGACGCCAGGATAGAGGCAATCATATAGTTTGAACACGAACAGTTTGAACTCAAACTGTATCACAAAGGCTCCACAACGGCTTAAGGAGATCCAGATGAAATACTATAACGACCTAAGAAGCTATATCGATGCCCTCGACGCTATGGGTGACATTATGCACGTTACGCGCGAAGTCGACTGTGATTTTGAACCGAGCGCCATCACCCGCCGCAGCTATGAGATCCACTCTCCCGCGCCGATATGCCCTATGCCCGCGTAGCGATGTCGCTGGGGCTGGATCCCGTTGCCAGCGGGCCGGAGATTGTCGAGGCGCTCTATGACGCGCGCCAGCAGCCTGGCATTCCGCCGGTGCGCGTCGAGCGGGATGCCGCGCCGTGTCAGACGAACATCCTCCTCCTGCGTCTCAGGCATCCCCATTCCAGCGCAGGCGGACGAAGCGGAGTACGTAGCAGAGAAAGGGGCCAGGGTGGTGTTTGATACGCTGCAAACGACTCGCCACCTGCATGCCTCGTTTGAGCAGGGCTACCCGGAAGAGGTTCGCCAGCGCGTACTTAAGAACGGGTAACGCTGCGCCCCTGGCTTGTATATATAAAAGCCAGGGGTAATTTTTGGCTCACCGCCTACTATTATTTAGCGCACGTATAAAAACAACGCTATAGATGTGGAGGCAATTATGAGCAATCAGAGTAATGAAGCGGACCGAGGGCCGTATGATTTCAGCGTAACCCGTCGGGTGCTGATCAAGGCCAGCGCGGCGTCTGCGGCGGCGGCGGCCATTTCACCTGGCGTCGCGCTCGGCGCCGGAGACTCCCCGGTGACGCCACCGCCTGAAACGATACCGGTTTCGTTCAAGGTCAACGGCGAAGTCCAGCAGCTGGAGCTGGATACGCGCACCACCCTGCTCGACGCCCTGCGTGAACATCTGCATCTCACCGGCAGTAAAAAAGGGTGCGATCACGGTCAGTGCGGGGCCTGCACCGTTATCGTTGACGGCCGCCGGATCAACGCCTGCCTGACGCTCGCCGTGATGCATCAGGATGCCGAGATCACCACCATTGAAGGACTGGGCACGCCGGATAACCTGCATCCGATGCAGGCCGCCTTTGTAAAACACGATGGCTTTCAATGCGGCTACTGCACGCCGGGACAGATCTGCTCTTCCGTGGCGGTGCTGAAAGAGATTGAGGCGGGCATTCCCAGCCACGTGACCGTGGATCTGGTCTCCACGCCACAGGCGACGCCGGAGGAGATACGCGAGCGAATGAGCGGCAATATCTGTCGCTGCGGGGCCTATGCCAATATCCTCGCCGCCATTGATGACGCTGCCGGAGGCCTGAAATCATGAAGGCCTTTACCTATGAACGCGTTAACACGCCTGCCGAAGCGGCAGCCAGCGCCGGACGCACGCCCCACGCTAAATTTATCGCTGGCGGTACCAACCTGCTCGATCTGATGAAGCTGGAGATCGAAGCCCCGCTGCACCTGATTGATATCAACAGCCTGGCGCTGGATAAGATTGAACAGACTTCCGAAGGCGGCCTGCGCATCGGCGCGCTGGTGCGTAATACCGATCTGGCAGCCGATCCACGGGTGCGTCGTGACTACGCCGTACTCTCCCGGGCGTTGCTGGCCGGTGCCTCCGGGCAGCTGCGTAACCAGGCCACCACGGCGGGTAACCTGCTTCAGCGCACCCGCTGCCCCTACTTCTACGACACTAATCAGCCCTGCAACAAGCGTCTTCCTGGCAGCGGCTGCGCGGCGCTGGAGGGGTTCAGCCGCCAGCACGCGGTAGTCGGCACCAGCAAAGCCTGCATTGCCACTCATCCCAGCGACATGGCCGTCGCCATGCGGCTGCTTGATGCCATCATCGAGACGGTGCGCCCGGATGGGCAGACGCGCAGCATTCCAGTCGCTGAATTTTACCGTGCGCCAGGTAATACGCCGCACATCGAAACAACCCTTGCTCCCGGAGAGCTGATTACCGCGGTGATCCTGCCCCCGCCGCTGGGTGGAACCCATATCTACCGCAAGGTAAGGGATCGCGCCTCCTACGCCTTTGCGCTGGTCTCCGTGGCCGCCATCGTGCAGCCAGACGGTAGCGGCCGGGTAGCGCTGGGCGGCGTGGCGCATCAGCCATGGCGTCGCGACGATGCCGATGCGGCAGTGGCTCAGGGTGCGCAGGCGGTCTATGACCGACTGTTTGCCGAGGCCCAGCCGACCCATGAGAACGCATTTAAATTAACCCTGGCGAAGCGCACCATCGCCTCGGTGCTGGCAGAAGCGAGGGCATGAAGCGATGAAATTTGATAATCCCGCCACGGAAAACCCCATCGATCAGATGAAGGTAGTTGGCCGTCCGCACGATCGTATTGATGGCCCGCTGAAAACCACCGGCACCGCCCACTACGCCTACGAGTGGCATGATAAGGTTCCCAACGCAGCCTACGGTTATGTCGTTGGCGCGGGGGTGGCTAAAGGGCGAATTAACAGTATCGATATCCAGTCTGCCCGCAGCGCCCCAGGCGTGCTGGCGGTAGTCACCGCCGACAACGCCGGGAAACTGGGCAAGGGCGAAAAAAATACCGCTATCCTGCTCGGCGGCCCGGCGATCCAGCACTATCATCAGGCGATTGCCGTGGTGGTCGCGGAGACCTTTGAGCAGGCGCGTGCGGCAGCATCGCTGATCGAGGTGGATTACCAGCGGGATCGGGGTGAGTACGATCTCGCTGAGGTTAAACCCAGCGTGACTGCGCCAATGGAGGATCAGCCCGACAGCGTGACCGGCGATTTTGCTACCGCCTTCGCCTCCTCTCCGGTCAAGCTCGACGCAACCTACACCACACCGGATCAGAGCCATATGGCGATGGAGCCGCATGCCTCCATGGCCGTGTGGGAGGGGGATAAGCTTACCGTCTGGACCTCCAACCAGATGATTGACTGGTGCCGCTCCGACCTCGCGCTGACGCTGAATATGCCGAAGGAGAACATCCGCGTGCTGTCGCCCTACATCGGCGGCGGCTTTGGCGGCAAGCTATTCTTGCGCAGCGATGCCCTGCTGGCCGCGCTGGGTGCCCGGGCGGCGAAGCGCCCGGTGAAGGTGATGCTCTCCCGTCCGCTGATCCCCAATAACACTACGCACCGTCCGGCGACAATTCAGCAGGTACGTATCGGCACCGACGAGGCCGGACATATTACCGCGATCGCCCATGAGAGCTGGTCCGGTAACCTGCCCGAAGGCGAGCCGGAAACCGCCGTGCAGCAGACAAACTTTCTCTATGCTGGCGCGAACCGCCACACCGGGCTGCGGCTGGCAGAGCTGGATCTCCCCGAGGGGAACGCGATGCGCGCCCCAGGGGAAGCGCCGGGTATGATGGTGCTGGAGATCGCCATCGACGAAATCGCCGAGAAGGCTGGCGTCGATCCGGTAGAGTTTCGTATCCTGAATGATACCCAGGTCGATCCCACCAATCCGGACCGTCCCTTCTCTCGTCGTCAGCTGGTAGAGTGCCTGCGTACCGGCGCTCAACACTTTGGCTGGCAGCGCCGCAACCCGACGCCGGGACAGATTCGCGACGGCCGCTGGCTGGTGGGCATGGGCGTTGCCGCCGGTTTCCGTAATAACCTGGTCATGACTTCCGGGGCGCGGGTGCACCTTGATGCCCAAGGTACGCTTACCGTTGAGACCGATATGACCGATATCGGCACCGGCAGCTATACCATCATTGCCCAGACGGCGGCTGAAATGCTGGGCCTGCCGCTGGAAAAAGTAGTAGTGCAGCTGGGGGACTCAACCTTCCCCGTCTCCGCCGGATCGGGCGGCCAGTGGGGAGCCAACAGCTCTACGGCAGGGGTCTACGCTGCCTGTGTCAAGCTGCGCGAGGCGGTGGCAAATAAGCTGGGATTCGATCCGCAAAAAGCCGCCTTCACCGACGGCAGAGTCATCGTGGAGGGGCGTAGCGCCCCGCTCACCGATGCCGCCGCTGCCGGAACGCTGACGGCTGAAGACACCATCGAGTTTGGTGACCTGCAGGAGAAGTATCAGCAGTCTACCTTTGCCGCTCACTTTGTTGAAGTTGGGGTGGATATCGCGACCGGTGAAGTGCGGGTGCGTCGGATGCTGGCGGTCTGCGCTGCCGGGCGGATCCTCAACCCGAAAACGGCACGTAGCCAGGTTATCGGAGCAATGACCATGGGCCTTGGCGCAGCGCTGATGGAGGAGCTGGCGGTGGATACCCGGCTGGGCTACTTCGTCAATCATGACCTCGCTGCCTATGAGGTGCCGGTGCATGCCGATATCCCCGTTCAGGAGGTCATTTTCCTGGACGATACCGATCCCGTGTCGTCGCCAATGAAAGCCAAAGGGGTTGGCGAGCTGGGACTGTGCGGGGTTAGCGCCGCCATCGCCAATGCGATCTACAACGCCACTGGCGTACGGGTTCGCGACTACCCTGTTACCCTCGACAAGCTGCTGAGCGGCCTGCCGGAAGCGATATAGGGGGCGTCGTGCTGGCTCACATTGCAACCGAGAGCGAACCCGCTGCGACGCCGCAGCGGGCCTTTTTAACCGATAATAGCGTGGCGGTGCTGCGCTTTGCGACGCAGGCGCTGGCCGCGGGTATGGGTACAGCACTGGTCACCCTCACCGCCATTCGCGGCGGCGCGGCGCGCCCTTTAGGGGCGCAGATGGCCGTTCGCGAGGACGGTCTTTACTGCGGCTTCGTCTCCGGCGGCTGCGTTGAGGCCGCCGCCGCGTGGGAGGCGCTGGAGGCCATCAAATCCGGTGACGAGCGCACGATCGTCTACGGCGAGGGATCGCCGTGGTTTGATATTGTCCTGCCCTGCGGGGGCGGAATTACCCTGAGCATCCACCCGCTCCGCTCGGCGCGCCCTTTGCTGGCGGTGCTGGCGGCGCTGGATCGACGCCATGCCGCTGCGCTGCGCTACAGCCCGCGTTCACGGACGCTGCAAATCGTTATGCCCGAGGGTGAGACAGGCTGGGAAGAGGATGAATTTGTCGTCCAGTACCGTCCCGCAACGCGGGTGATTATCTTTGGTCGTTCGGTCGAAGCCGAGATGACGGCTAAACTGGCCGAGGCTGCGGGCTACGATGTGCATATTGATGATGGCTCCCGGCTGCGGACCACCTCAGCCCTGATCGATGCCCATACGGCGGTGATCCTGCTCTGGCACGATCTTGACCGGGAGCTGCCTCTGCTGAGCGCTGCCCTCGCCGCCGCACCCTTTTACATCGGTGCGTTGGGCAGCCGCCGTACCCATGAAAAACGGGTGCGCGCCCTGATCGAGCGTGGTTTCCATCCCGACGAAATTGCCCGAATTAAAGCGCCGATCGGTATCTTTCCTCAGGCGCGGGATGCCAGCTCGCTGGCGCTTTCTGTGTTGGCAGACGTCGCGGCAGCCCGCGGCCGGAAGGAAGCCTGATGCGCGCCCTGCCCGTGGTGATTGTGCTCGCTGCCGGTCGGGGCGAGCGATTTATCGCGTCGGGGGCGGCAACCCATAAGCTCGACACCCATCTCAATGGCAGAACGGTGCTCAATCACACCCTGGCGGCAGTGAGCGCTTCCGGCCTGCCATGGCATCTTGTGCGACCGGAGGGTGGCACAGCTGGCATGGGCGCGTCTATTGCGCTGGGTGTGCGGGCGACCGCGCACGCCGCTGGCTGGCTGATCCTGCCAGGCGATCTGCCTCTGGTTCAGGCTGCAACGCTCCGGCAGGTTGCCGGGGCGCTGGCGGAACAGCGCATCGTGATACCCCACTTTCAGCAGCATTCGGGCCACCCGGTGGGGTTTGGACGCCGCTACTTTCCTGGTCTGGCCTCGCTGGAGGGTGACGTCGGCGCAGCGGCGATTGTGCGGCGGGCGAGGATCGGCGGTAACGTGCAGGATCTGTTGGTCACAGACGACGGCATTATGCGTGATGTGGATACGCTTGCCGATCTTGATCTGGCTCAAGATTTACTGCACGCCCGGTACGGGAAAATATATCCTGACGGGGGATGAACCAGGGTGAAAATCGTTTTGATAAGAATATATGCACGTAAAGACCATATTTAACAATCTCTCCCCAGCAGAAGGCGATTGAATTGTTATAAACTCAATGTAGAATCATCAGACTATGCTTAAGCTGAATTAATCTTTAATAGTCAGCGGCGGTCGGGTTTAATCATTTTTTCAGGGAAAGGTATAATGAAATTGCGAGGCCTGTTACTTCTTCTTACGGTCACTGTCGTTGTCGGCTGTAAAGCGCCACCGCCGAAGATGACGGACGATACGCTGGTGACCAGTCAGGTCAACGGCGTTACGCTTACGCACCGCTATGCGGTCTCGCCACCTTCAACCTTTACGCCTGTCAACGAGGCCTACCGGGCGCTCTACCCAGGCTCCATCCTCAGCACTCCAACCTACGGCGGTAAAGTCCTTGGCCAGCTCAAAAATGGCGAAACCTATACCGTGTTGGGCGAAGTGGATAACGCCTGGCTGGCCATAGCCGAACAGGATAGTGAGCAGCTGATTGGCTACGTGCCGCCGCGTGCGATGGTGAAAAGCGCTCTCTACGAGCAGACGCTGAAAAACGATCGCCGTCGTCCTAAGCGCGCCGCAAAGAAAGCCACCTGCGTAGCAGTGGATGACGGCAGCAAGGCATGCCAAAAAGGCGATAGCGGCACCTGGATTATTGATTAATTACTCTGGCTAACAAGGAATTTTATGAAAGTCTGGCTTTCGGGTTTGGCGTTGCTTTTAGCATCCACAACCGTGTCGGCAGGGAATTATCGTATTGCCCAATCCCCCTCTCAAAAGCTGGATGTCTGGATAGACAACGTAAACGATAAATCGCCGCAAAGCTGGTGTTCTGCAAAATTACCGCTGCGCATTGTTGCCAGCGGTGACAAAGCGCCCTCTATTCTCACCAGCTTTATGCCACGTCTCGGCGCGCTGCTGGAGAACCAGTGCAGCACCATCGGCCAGGTGAACTGGCGGATGGTCGACCCTGAAGGTGAACTGCTCGCGGAAGGCGTGGCGACCAAAGAGAGCGACTGGGCGGTGGTGATTACACCGCGTGCGACCCAGTCTGCGACCAGCGCAGTTCAGGCGCAGCAGCCCTCGCCGGCAGCAGACCGCACGCCGTGGCTTGAGTTTACCTTGCAGGATGGCTGCCATCTGCGCACCTTCTGGCAGGGTGACGCCAACGCTTCGGCGCTGTTTATCCCCGCGAAAGCCAACGGTAAGTGCGAGCGCGGCGGCTGGCTTAACGGCCGCAGCGAGGTGATCCAGCAGGGTCAAAGGGGTGAAAAGCGCTCGGTGATGACCTTCGTGCATGGTTTTCCGGTCAGCGGCCTGAGCGATAAAGCCAGTGCCGACAGCCTGCTGATCACCAGCGTCAATAATGAACGCATGGTGGTAAGTAACAGCCAGGCTCCGCAAAGCTGGCTGATTATGCCCTACGATCCGCAGCTCAACGGCTGGAAAAACAGCGGCACGGTGGCGGTAGAGGTATCGCGGGATCAGGCGCTGGACGACACTCGTCTGCAAGCCCGGCTCACCGAGGTGCGTAAAGTGTGGTCTGCCTTTCTGACGCCGGGCAACAGCCTGACGCTGCTGCTGATCGACAATCTGCATCCGCAGCTGCGGGATCCGGCCGCCGGAGCCTGGCGCACGCAATAGTGATCCTGAAATACCTATTCTGAATAGCCGTCAGTTTTGAACAGAGATCCGCATATAATGACAGACAGCGAGAACAATCCGAGCACACCCGACGCGTTGCCGCCGGGTTTTCGTTTCGATGAGCTAGAGATCCAGGACGTTATTCAAACCAGCCACACGCATATTCTCTACGACGCCATCGATCGCGAGCTTGAGCGTCCGGTTATCGTCAGAGAGTATATGCCCCGGGCGCTTACCCTGCGCGGCGACGATATGCGCCTTGTACTGCGCAGCAAGCAGGACAGCGCCGCCTTTGCCGCTGGGCTGAATGCGTTTATCCAGCAGGCCCGCCAGCTGGCACGCTTTACCCACCCTAACCTGATGCTGGTCCTGCGCTTCTGGCAGCATAACGATACCGCCTATATCCTGACGCCGCGCTATGACGGCATCACCCTTGCGGCACTGCATCAGCAGCGGCCAGACGTCATTAACGAAGCCTGGATTTTACAGCGGCTGCCCATGCTGTGCAGCGCCCTTGCCACTCTGCACCATGCGGGCGAACTGCACCGCAATATTTCCCTCAAGAGTATCCAGATTGAGGAGAGCGGCCAGCCGCTGCTCCTTGACCTTGCCGTCGCGCCGGCCACCACGGGCGAGCTTAGCGACACCAGCAAGCGGCTGCTTAACCCTGGCTTTACCCCTCTTGAGCAGTACGCGGACGCCAGTGAGAACCTTCTCGGACCGTGGACGGACATCTATGCGCTGGGGGCAGTGCTCTACACCTTGATTACCGGCGCTACACCGCCCGCCAGCGTCGCGCGCAGCATTCAGGACAGCTGCGCCCCGCTGGCAGAGAACCCACCGCCGGGCTACTCTCCGGCGCTGCTGCAGGCGGTCGATCGCGCCCTGGCGCTGAAGCCGGAGGATCGTCCCCAGAGCATCGCGGAGTTTGCCGCCCTGGCAGGGATTACCGTAGGCGACACCGGCCAGCTTCCGGCAGTGAAAAAAACCGGCACGATGCTGATTCCGGTGGAGAAGACGCCTGCCGCCACCCCCTCCCTGTGGCAGCGCGTTAAAACTCCGGCACAGATTGCGGCCGGTGTGCTGGTGGGCATCATCGCCGGGGCGCTGATCTTCGGCGCATCGCAAAACGAGACGGAAACGGCGACCGCCCTCTCCTCTCCTCAGCCCGTAGCGGCCCCGGAGGCGAAGGTAGGCAGCGCGCCTGCCAGCGGTCCTATCGCCCGGATCTACATTCGCATGAGTGATACCGACAGACTACAGGTGAACGGCAAGCCACAGGAGGTTGCGCCAGCGGCCAGCGGGTTTGCTTATCTTCAGCTGCCTGCGGGCAAGTATGAGATTACCCTGCTGAACGGCAGCCAGCGCCGCAGCGAATCGCTGACGGTGGTGACGCCCGGGACCTGGCTTATTAATCCCCAGAGTTGAATCAGTGAATGCGCCCTGCTCACGCGGGGCTTTTTTGGCAAAAAATGTTTGTAAGGGCGCAAATTTTTACTTCTGGTACTCCAGGCAGCGGATATTCGTCTACTGTTTTCAAAGGTTGATTACAGCGGGACGCTGTTCATTGCTAAGGAGATAATAGATGAGAAGAAATTTATCGCGCCGACCCCGGACGCTGTTTTTCGCCATGCAGCTGGCGCTGGGTGGCGCGTTTCTCGCGTTGACCTCCGCACAGGCGCTGGCCGCCGAGGCTGAGAGCCAGACCCCGCCGCAGTCGCCGGATATCCTGCTGGGTCCGCTGTTTGCCGACGTGCAAACGGCTAAGCTTTTTGCCGATCAGAAAACCTTCGCCGATGCGGTACCGAAAAGCGACCCCTACATGATCCTCGCCGACTACCGGATGCAGCGTAACCAGTCCGGCTTCGACCTGCGCCACTTTGTAGAGATGAACTTTACGCTGCCAAAGGAGAACGAGAAGTACGTTCCCCCTGCCGGGCAGACGCTGCGTCAGCATATCGACGGCCTGTGGACGGTGCTGACCCGCACCACCGATCGCACCAACAAGTGGGATTCACTGCTGCCGCTGCCCGAACCCTATGTGGTGCCCGGGGGCCGCTTCCGCGAGATCTACTACTGGGACAGCTACTTCACCATGCTCGGCCTGGCCGAGAGCGGCCACTGGGATAAAGTGGAAGATATGGTGGCGAACTTCGCCCACGAAATCGATGCCTGGGGCCATATCCCTAACGGTAACCGCACCTATTACCTTAGCCGCTCCCAGCCGCCGTTCTTTGCTTTCATGGTGGAGCTGCTGGCAAGCCATAAAGGCGACGAGACGCTGAAGACCTACCGACCGCAGCTGGAGAAAGAGTACAGCTACTGGATGGAGGGGGCTGACACCCTGCAGCCGGGCCAGGCAAATAAACGCGTGGTGAAGCTGGAGGATGGCTCCATTCTCAACCGCTACTGGGACGATCGCGATACCCCGCGTCCGGAGTCCTGGCTGGATGACGTAACCACTGCGAAGAACAATCCAAACCGTCCGGCCACGGAGATCTATCGCGATCTGCGCTCTGCCGCCGCTTCAGGCTGGGACTTCAGCTCGCGCTGGATGGACGATCCTAACCAGCTTGGCAGCATCCGCACCACCAGCATCGTGCCGGTGGATCTCAATGCCCTGATGTTCAAGATGGAAAAAGTGCTGGCCCGTGCCAGCCAGGCCGCCGGGGACAGCGCAAAATCGAGCCAGTACGACGCCCTGGCCAGCGCCCGTCAGAAAGGGATGGAGGCCAACCTGTGGAACGACAAAGAGGGATGGTATGCAGATTACGATCTGAAGACCAAAAAAGTACGCAGCCCACTGACGGCGGCGGCGCTCTTCCCGCTGTATGTTAACGCCGCAGCGAAGGATCGTGCCGCTAAAGTAGCAGCGGCAGCCGAGGCCCAACTGCTTAAACCCGGCGGAATCGCCACCACTACGGTCAACAGCGGCCAGCAGTGGGATGCGCCGAACGGCTGGGCACCGTTGCAGTGGGTAGCCACCACCGGGCTGCAGAACTACGGTCAGGATAAGCTGGCAATGGATGTCACCTGGCGCTTCCTCTCCAACGTGCAGCACACCTACGATCGCGAACAGAAGCTGGTTGAGAAGTACGATGTGAGCAGCACCGGTACCGGCGGCGGCGGCGGTGAATACCCTCTGCAGGATGGCTTCGGCTGGACCAACGGCGTCACGCTGATGATGCTGGACCTGGTCTGTCCGAAGGCGCAGCCGTGTGACAGCGTACCGAAATCACAGCCTGCTGAGACAACCGCTGCGCCATCTACCGCCCAGCAGCCTGCCCCGCAGAGCGCCTCTGAAGCCCAAAAGGTCGCCCAGTAGGCCTCGCTCAGGCCTGCTACCAATTATGGTAGCAGGCCAGCGAAGCGCAACACTAACGCTTGTATACGTTAATATAAACAATAATAATTCGCATTCCGCTTAAAAGAGTATGGATTGCGAATGAAAACAACATTAAAACGCTCTGTCTGGTTTTGCGCACTGGGCATTGCCCTTCCCCATGCCGTTCTGGCTGAAGACACCGTCGTCGTTAGCGCTACCGCGCCACAGTCGGCTACCGCGCCGACCGAGGGCTATACGGTGCAGAGCACCCGGGGGGCCACTAAAACCGACCAGCCGTTAATTGTTACCGGCCAGACAGTATCGGTGGTCACGCGCCAGCAGATGGAAGATCAGGGCGTGATGAACGTCAATCAGGCGCTGAGCTATACGCCCGGGGTTAACTCCAACTTTGGCGGCGGCGCAACCCGCTTCGATACCGTATCGCTACGTGGCTTCCACGGCGGCGACGTTGATAATATCTTCCTCGACGGAATGCGCCTGATGAGCGACGGCGGAAGCCACAGCGTATTGCAGATCGACCCCTGGTTTATTGAACGCATTGACGTGGTGAAAGGTCCCTCTTCCGCGCTGTACGGCCAGAGCGTCCCCGGTGGACTGGTCAACCTGACCTCGAAACGTCCGCAGTTTAAGTCAGAAGGCCACTTCCGCCTCTCTGGCGGCACGCAGAACACCAAGGGTGGCGCGTTTGATTACACCGACGCCATCAATGACCAATGGGCATTTCGCCTGATCGGCATGACCCGCAGCAGCGACACCCAGTATGACAAAACCCGCGAAGAGCGCTACGCCATCTCGCCATCGCTGCTCTGGCAGCCGGACTCCGATACCAGCCTGCTGCTGCGCGCCTATCTGCAAAAAGATCCCTCTGGCGGCTACCACGGCTCGCTGCCGATGGACGGGACACGCTTTGCCCACAACGGCAAAAAGCTGTCGAATAGCACCAACGAGGGCGAGAGCGGCGACGGCTATCAACGTCGTGAGCAGCTCTACAGCGTAGAGTTCGATCATCAGTTCAATGATGTCTGGTCCGTGCACTCCAGCGGCAGCTATACCCATGCCAACGTTGCCCTCGATCAGGTTTATCAGACCGGCTGGATCGCGAACTCAGACGAACTTGCCCGCGGCTATAGCGGCTCTCGTGGCTCCCTCGACGCCTGGTCTACCGATAACCGTCTGCAGGCCGATTTTGCCACCGGCGAAGTGATGCATACCGTGATCCTTGGCGGGGAATACCACCGCTACCGCAACGATCTCTGGACCGGCGCGGGTAGCGCAGCCCCGCTTAACCCCTTTACCGGCTACACCCCGCAGCACGGTTACACCGTCACCTATAGCGATGATAATAACCGCCGCTACTACCAGGCCGGTGCCTATCTGCAGGACGAGATGGTGTGGAACCGCTGGCATCTGGATCTCTCCGGGCGCTATGACCGCATCGTCTCCGAGCAGGCCAGCGATACCTTTGGTACCGACAGCCGCCGCTCCGATGACCACGTCAGCAGCCGCGCCTCTCTGCTGTATGCCTTTGAAAACGGGCTTTCACCCTATCTGAGCTACAGCCAGGCGATCACCCCGGCCTCGCTGCCCGGCGCGGATGGCAAACTGCTGAAGCCGACCACCGCTGAGCAGTATGAAGCGGGCCTGAAGTTCCAGCCGCCGGGCACCTCGGATATCTACAGCATCGCGATCTACGATCTGACGCAGAAGGATGTGGCAACCCGCGATATCAATATCGCCACCGCCACCTACCTCCCCGCAGGCAAGGTGCACTCCCAGGGCGTGGAGCTTGAAGCGCGTAACCAGCTGACGCCGCGCCTGAGCACGATCGCTGGCTATACCTGGAACCACCTGCGCTTCGAAGATTCGCTGGACGGCAACGAGTCTAATACCCCGCAGCTCACGCCGGATCAGATGGCTTCCCTGTGGGCACACTACCAGTTTGATTACGGTTTGAGCGTAGGCGCGGGCGTGCGTTACGTCGGCAAACAGTACGCCGATGATGCGAATACGGCACGGCTGCCGTCGGTAACGCTGTTTGATGCCTCGGTCAGGGCCGATCTGGGCGCATGGTCACCGCAGTTGAAGGGGGCATTTGTGCAGGTTAACGCCAGTAACCTCGGCGACCGGGACTATATTTCGGGCTGCTATGGAACAAACAACTGCTATGTTGGTGCGGAGCGCAGCGTTCTCGCCACGGTAGGATATGATTTTTGACAGGTTAGAATAAAAGAGATGCCAGCCGGCGACCTTGCCGGCTGGCATAGAGCATTAGTTTCGACGCACCATTCTGTAGATAGCCAGAACCACAATCGCACCCACTACTGCGACGAGGAAACTTGGTAAATTGAAGCCCGTTACGTCACCGCCAATACCAAACATTGTTGCCAGCCAGCCACCGACTACAGCACCGACGATACCCAGAATCACGGTGAGGATGAATCCACCCCCGTCGCGGCCCGGCATGATGAACTTAGCAATAATACCGGCAATAAGGCCAAAAATAATCCACGCAATAATACCCATTTTGCGTTGTCTCCTTTTACATGGTTGCTTACTTTGCAGGCCAAAATGCCTGCACCGTGAATTGAGTATAGGCAATAGTTCCAAAAAAGGTTAAATGTCACAGACTTATTAATTTTTATCAGGAAAAAAATTTACATTACGGCTGAAGTTCCCGTCCCGAATGCCGATAAGACAACGAAGGGCTATCAGTCATCAAGGAGCCATCCGGCGTGAGCAACTACAGTGAGCAGTTCCTGAAACAATCCCCTCTGGCCGTTTTGGGCGTACTGCGCGATCTACACAAAGAGCAGGTGCCGATCTGTATTTCCTGGGGCAGCGGGCAGTTCATCAGCAAGATCCTCGATGCGGATCTCGACAGGCTGGTGGTGGATCTCGGCAGTCAGGAGTATGAGAATAAAGCGGTCCAGCGTGTTGACAGCGTAACCATTACCGCAGAGACGCGAGGGGCGAAAGTTGAATTTACCGTGTCCGGGTTGAGCATGGGCGATTACCAGGCGCTGCCGGCATTTGTCGCACCGCTGCCCTCTTCCCTGTGGTTTATTCAGCGTCGGGAATATTTTCGCATCAGTGCGCCGCTGCATCCGGCCTACTTCGGTAAGGCCACGCTACCGGACAAGCGCCCTATGCGCTTTCGCCTGTTTGACCTGTCGCTGGGCGGCATGGGCGCGCTGCTGGAGGGGGCCACGCCAGAGGGCGTTAAAGAGGGGCAGCGCTTCTCACAGATCGAGCTGGATATGGGCGGCTGTGG
>JBCNNW010000039.1:0-33893 GCA_039594205.1 Pseudescherichia sp.
TAGTGCGCTTCCACTGCATCTCCTCGAGAATACACATTGAGAAGAGATAGACCTCGCCCCACATCTCCGCGCCGCCAATCCACATCATATAGTCACTGGTATGGTATTTACGCGCGATGGCATCCGCCTGCGGATCAAACTTTAATTTCGCCTGTAACAGATTCTCCGGTAATAACTCCAGCTGGCTGGCAAAACGGTCATAGTCTGCAAATTCACCGTGACGGTTAACCAGACGGAAAAAGAACCAGTAGAGCAGCATATACTCATACTCTACGCCGTTTTTGTGGCGCATCGGAATATGCCAGCCTGCCGCACTGGCCAGCGGCGAGTCACTGTTTTTGGTGATGGCAACGACGCGGATCCCCTGCGCCTTACACCACTCGGCAAGCTCTACGGACTCTTTGGTATCACCAGATTTAGAGAGCGTGACCACCACCGATTGCTTAGTTAATTTCTTATGCCCGGTATGAATTAATTCCGCGGCCTGCTCAAGGTAAACCGGCAGCGAGGTCATCTCTTTGGCAAAGGCGTTAATAGCCATCATCGGTGCCAGAGATCCGCCTACCGACGCAAAAAATAGCGCATCATACTCCTGCTGAAATATCTCATCAGCGGCCTGCTCAGCCTGGTTACGCGCAGCAACGATCTCACGAGCACTCGTCAGGTACTCGTCCTGATTAAAACCCAACATATTTTCTCTCCTGATTAATTAGATCTTACTTTTAATACGCGGTCAAAGTCATCAAAAATACGCAGCGAAAGGTCGATCCCTTTGGTACACGCCGTGCGCCAGGCCAGCACCTGCATCGGCACAATCAGCAGCAGCGAGGCGAGATCGTGCGCCAGCGGCAAGTTGAGGGACAGCGTCTGCGGATCCTGCTCACTGCTCAGGGTCACCAGCAAGGCCTGCTTTACCGCCGGCGCCATGTAGTCCCGCAGCGCCCGCAGGCGTCTGTCCGGGGCATCCTCAATAAAAAACATTACGTGCTGGGCATTGGCCTCCAGATAGGGTCCGTGCATGTAGGCCTCCAGCTCAAAGCCACTGGACGGCACGCGCACCGTTTCGGTGAACTTGGTCTCAAACTCTTTCGCTACCCCGGTCAATGCCCCGTAGCCGATAGCCACAAAACGCGTCCCGCTCTTTAAGGTCTCCTGATGGCGGTCGAAAAACGCCTCCGTCCGGGCTATCGCCTGAGGAATGGCGGCGGCGAGCTGGCTGAGCTGATGCAGCGTGACCTGCGCCTCCTCATCCGTAATCTGCTTTTGTACTCTGGCGAGGGTGACAGCAATCAGCAGCAGATTAAGCACCGTGGCGCTGAAGCCCCGGGTGACGAAGCCCACCTGCTCAATACCGGTGTTGATATCCAGCACATCATCGCTGCCCTTGCCGATGGGGCTATGCGGATCGGAGGTCAGGGCGAATACCGGCAGACCCGCCGCCTGGACCTTCTCCATCGCCGCCAGCGTTGAGGCGCTCTTGCCGCTCTGGGAGACAGCAATCACCAGATCGGTGTGCGGATCGACGGTTTCATAGTGAACAAAGTTGTACGGCTCTTTGATCTCCACCCGCAGGCCGTAGCGCCGCTCAAAGAGATCCTTTGCACAGAGGGCGGCGTTAAACGAGGAGCCGGTCGCCAGCAGCAGCAGGCGCTGCACCGGCCGCTCGCGGGCAAAGGCCTCAACCGCCGCCAGGCGATGCCGATGCTCGCGAAGGATCGTCGCCAGCGCCGCTGGCTCCTCTTCGATATAGGTCATCATGGTTGGTAACATACTGGTAGGTAACATAGGTTTCTCCGGTTAAAACAGGCCAATCCACGAGCCGAAAATGCCCACCAGCGCCATCCCGCCGATAATGGTGAGCGGTTTTACCCTACGGCCCAGTAGCCAGTAGACGATGCCGAAGCTGATCAGCGGCAGCAGGCAGGGCATAACGTTGTTGATAATGTCCTGCACCCCGGTTTTCGCCTCCCCCGCGCCAAAGCTGATGGGGATAGTGATGTTGATCATCGAGGCAGTCATCGCCCCCACCACCATCAGCCCCATGATCGATGCGCCCCAGGTCAGGCTCTCCATCATGCCGCTCTGCTGCACGCGCTGTAGCACCCCGGTACCGAGCACGTAGCCCCAGCGGGTAAAGAGCCAGCGCACCAGAATGTGTGGGACGTTAAACACCAGCAGAAAGAGGATCGGCCCGAGAATACTGCCCTGCAGCGCCAGGCTGGTGCCGATCCCGGTTGCGATCAGGCGCAGCGTTCCCCAGAAGAAGGAGTCGCCTAATCCTGCCAGCGGCCCCATCAGCGACGCCTTCACGTTATCAATCGCCCCGGCATCAATGGTGTTCTGCTGGCTGTTCTTCTCCTCCATCGCCGTGGTAATGCCCAGCAGCAGGGTGACGATATGCGGCGTGGTGTTAAAGAACACCAGGTGACGCTTGAGGGCGATCCTGAGATCCGCTTTCTGCGGATAGAGCTTTTTCAGCACCGGAATGAGGGTGTAGACAAAGGCCAGGTTCATCTGCCGCTCGTAGTTCCAGGAGAACTCCATCTGGAAGGAGCGCCAGAAGACGCGGCGCAGATCGCGGGCAGTGATGACCTTCTCATCCTGCACATCAGGCAGGGTCTCTTCAGAAATCATCTTCGTCGTCATGGCTGACTCCTTGCTCAGTGGTGGCGCGAGGCGTGGTAAAGGCGGTGACGTTGACTATAATCACGGCCACGATAGCGCCAAGGATCGCGATGCCGGTGACCGGAATTTTCAGGTAGGCCATCAGAACAAAGCCGAGGAAAAAGTAAGGCGCGACCTTTTTGTTGATCAGCAGCCGGGCCAGCATGGCAAAGCCCAGCGCCGGAATAATGCCCGTCGCCACGCTGAGGCCGTGCTTAATGAACTCCGGTATGGCGTCCAGCAGGGACTTGACCGCGCTGCTGCCCACCAGGAAGGAGACGGTGACCACCGTGGCCAGCATCAGCGACAGGCCGAACCCGGCGATCAGGTGCATCCGCTCGATACCGCGGGTATCGGCCTCGTCGGCATAGGCATCCGCCTTCTGGTTGAGCATTGGGATAAACATTCCGAGATAGACGTTTTTTAACACCAGCGTCAGGGTGGCGATGGGCAGTCCCAGCAGCAGCGCCGTTTCGGTCCCCGCCCCGGAGGTGATGGCGAACGCCACGCCCAGCACGCCGCCGGTGACCACGTCCGGCGGAATGGATGCGCCCACGGAGAAGGAGCCGATAAAGGCCAGCTCCAGCGTCGCGCCCATGATAATGCCCGTCTGGACATCGCCCAGTACCAGTCCCGTTAATAAGCCGGTGACAATAGGCCGGGATATTAATGAGGTACCCAGGGCATATTCTGACTGGGCGATAAACGCCACCAGTCCGAGTAAAAGTGCCTCTACCATAGTTAATCCTCAGGAATTACAAACATTCCGTTATGAGCTGTTTGCGATCGTTGGGAACCTGGCGGATCTCAATTTCAACCCCCTGCCCCACCAGTTCATTAAGCCGGGTTATTTCGTCAGGCAGCAGGTTTACCGCCTTCGAGATATTTCTGCTGCCCTCTTTGGCTTTAATTCCGCCGAGGTTAATACTTTTTATTTCCGCTATTTCGCGCGCGATACGCCAGGCATCCTCTACCGACTCCACGACGATAAACAGCCTGTATTTATCGGTGACGCCGCTTTTAATGGCCTCAATGGAGTCAGCGATATTCTTAATCACCAGCTTCACCGACGGCGGCTTAGCCAGCTTGATGGTGGTTTTACGCAACTCGTCGTTGGGGACGCTGTCGTTGGCAATCAGAATGCAGTCTGCACCGACGTATTGCGTCCATGAGAACGCCACCTGGCCGTGCAATAAACGATGGTCTACCCGCACTAACGTAATCATCCTGTTTCCTCCCTCTTAGAAATCTTTATCCGCCTGCATTGCGCTGGAGATGGTGTCGTTACAGTATTGAATGCTCTCCCGGGAGCTTATTAACGCCTCCTCAATAAGCTTCCGGGTATCAGGCTCGTCGTCGGAAATAAGCAGATCGATCACCAGCGGCAAATTGAGGCCCGACACGAGGTGGAATCGGGGACGCTGCAGAAAGCGAACAAATTCGTTATTCACGCTGCCAGCGAAGATATCGGTGATTACCACGATCTCATCCTCGTCCGGTATCCGCTGCATTAACTCCGTGACCTGCTCGGTGAGATCCCCCTGCTCCTCAACGTAGGCGCAGAGCGTCGAAATAGCCGACTGTTTACCGAGGATCAGCTCAACTGAGTCGAGCACGCCCCGGGCAAGGGTGCCATGGCTGGCAAATATGTAGTGTCGTTTCATCCTGTCCTCGAAAATGCGTTCCACTACCGGAGGTATTGCAACCAGCGTGCCACGAAAAAGTGGCGCACGATAAAATGCGCCACGACAGGAGAGCGTGTGGGTTAAAACTCTTGATCTTGCGGGATAAATTCCGTTTCCAGCGTGAGAATATTATGGATGTAACAAAGTTCTACCGCGGGGATTTTGACACTATAACTGCTCTCAATGACACTAAAGGCCTGCTTAATATCGTCCAGCTCGCTTTCCGGACACTGCCGTCCCGCATAGCTGACAGGAGAGGCATTGCGGATCAGCCGCTCTATCAGGCAGCTGATGTGGACGTAGAGCGCCACCTTGCGGTCGTTGGGGATCTGGCAGCCCGCCAGGTGCTCATAGCGCAGGACAAACTGCTCCACCTGGTTGAGCACCTTGCTGGTGTCGAGAATAGTGACGGACTCAATCACCCGCCGCAGGGAGAAGTTCTTCAGCAGCAGGTTGTTGATCTCATCGATCTGCTCTGGCGTGGCAATATCGCCAAAAATACGCATCAGCTGGGCGTGGCCGTCTCCGGCGATCAGCGAATCCAGCGAGATCCACGGTACGGCGGGCAGGTGCGGATCAAAGGTGCCGACCACGGCCAGCATCTCGTAGCGATTAAACGCCAGCGCGCGCTCCTGCCCGTTGCTGAGCGTGTCGTAGTCGCAGGCGATGACATCAATGCCCAACGTCTCCGGGATGCTGGCCTTCAGCAGCGCGCAGAGATTGGTTGCCGCGCCAAGGCCGGTGACGCAGGTGGTGAGGATCACCCGGGGGCGATTGGCCTGCGGCCAGAAGATCTGATGCTCAACCGGCAGATCGCCGCTAACCTCGTGGGCGATATCCTCAATCATATCGCCGCGTAAGATCCGCTCGCCCACGTAGAGCGCCATGCTGGTGGAGACGTTATTGACAATCGCCACCGGCATGGCGACCCGGCGCTGGAAGTGGGAATGAATGGCGTTGAGCGATCCCATGTCGACGAGAATGATGACGCCCGAGGCCAGCGTATTGCTCTCGATATAGTCCATCACCTGGCGGGCAATGGCTTCCGGGGTGACGTCCAGCGGCATATCAAAGGATTCAAACAGGTGATTTTTTAACAGCCGATTGGCGACGTTAGCAATGCTGCTGGCGGTGGCGTAGCCGTGGGCGAGGATCACGGCGCGGGTAACGTGCGGCTGGCTGACGGCACCGGACTGATGCAGCCACAGCACCAGCAGCAGGGCATCGATCCGCTGCGGTTCAATATCCAGCTTCTGCGCCAGCGCGGTTACGATCGACTGGCAAAAACGGTAGAGCAGCGGATACTTCTGGGCGAGAAAATCGTCGAGGCTGCGGATCCGCTCCTGGCTCAGACGGGAGGGGGTACTCCGGGAGCGGTGCACCAGGTAGTGGCTCAGGGCGTAGATGCAGTTGCCGTTAAACTGAATATTGAACTGCTTCTCCAGGCGGTAGAACTCCTCGCGCACCTGCTGGGTGGTCAGAAGCAGCATCGGCGAGTCCGTGGCGTCACGGTTATCAAAAATAAGCCGATCGAAAAGCCCCTCGATCGCCTCCCCCATCCGTTTGCGCGCCTCCTCCCAGTCCGCATGACCGCTCATCCACTGCTCGTAGAGCGCCAGCACCTGACACTGGGCGTCGTAGATCACGCCTCGGGTAGGATCCCGGGAGCGCAGAAGCCATACCAGGCTGGTCTGCGGCTCGACGATAAGATTCTCATCCACTGCCAGCGGTTCACCAGAGGCGGGGATCGCGGCGGCAATCTTCTCCGGCAGATGCTGAATGCCTACGATAAGCTCCTCGCCGCCCCGCTGCTTGGCCCACGATGCCGCCACCGTGTACTTTACGGCGTTCTTCAGCTCGCCGACGTTGCCCCGGTAGACAAAGTGGTTCAGGACCTGCATTAGCCGGGGGGTTAGCGCCAGACGCACCGCCAGCTTTTTCGCCTCCTGCCAGAAAAAGAGCAGGATTAGCGCCTCCTTCTCCTGCCGGGAGCGGCTCTGCAGATCGGGCAGCGTCACCAGAATGGGGATACGGCGTAAAAAGGTGGTTAAAAAGGTGCTGTGCAGTTCCTCGGTGGTGGCAAAAACCAGCCTCGTTGAGACCGGGCGACCCTGCGCCGTCTCCCCAACCCGATAGATCTCCTTGCGATCCAGCCAGGTAAAGAGCTTCTCCTGCCCCTCGGCGTTGAGCCGGTGCACCTCGTCGAGGAACAGCATCCCTCCGTTGGCCGCCTCAAAGGCCCCCTGGCGATCCGCCTGCGCTCCGGTAAACGCGCCTTTGGCATAGCCAAACAGGTTAGCCGCCAGCAGCTCGGGGTTGCTGGCATACTGGGCGCAGTTAAAGCTGATGAAGGGCGCATCGTCCGCCAGCAGCCCCTCGGAGATAGCGAACTCGTGCATCAGGTTCGCCATATAGCTTTTGCCCGTGCCGCTGTCGCCGGTAATCAGCAGCGGCAGGCCACCGTCCGGATAAAAGAGTGCGGTTTTAAGCTGCTCAATGGGCTTTTTCAGACTCTCATCGTGACCGATAAGCAGTGAAAAGTGATCGGGGCGTTCCGGCTCGGGTCCGCCGTCGCCAAGCAGCTGGGCAACGCTCTCGTACTCATTAGCGGCCAGGGGGAAAAACTGCTGACTGAAGGTTTTTTTATGCAGAAAGTAGACCGGGCGGGTGTTGATCTTCACCAGCACACCCTGGGTAACAAGCTGGTTCAGATAGTGGCTGGCGGTGTTTCTCTTCAGCGAAAAGCGCTGCGCCAGATAGCTGGCGGTAAACACCTCGCTCAGCTTTTCCGGATCGAAAAAGTCAGTCTGATTTGCCAAAAACGTCAGTAATTCATCGCGCATTGCTTTCCCCTTAATGCCTCGTTCTGCGGATATGATGCCCGCAAACCGAGACCGCAGGGGAAAGCAACGGCGGTAAGTTTATGCTTTTGTGGTAGAGCGCACAGAAGAAGGATTTTCTTCCACTCGCTCAAAGCGGGTCGCGATCAGCAGATAGCTGATGACCGCCAGCACGCCGTGCCCGGCTACAAACCATAAAGCGTTATTGAACGAACCGGTGACCGCGACCACATAACCAATCACCAGCGGCGTGACGATCCCGGCGATATTGCCGATGCCGTTAAACACCCCGCCGCACAGGCCGATCATGGTCTTCGGCGCGACGTCAGAGAGCACCGCCCAGCCCACCGCCGCAAAGCCTTTGCCAAAGAAAGCCAGCGCCATCAGGAAAATGACCGCGCTGTTGGTATCAACAAAGTTGGCAAACACCAGCAGGGTTGACAGCCCCATGCCGATGACAAACGGCGTTTTACGGGCGCGGGAGGGGTGAATGCCCCGGGCAATCAGCGCGTCGGAGAGAAATCCCCCCAGCAGGCCGCCGGTGAAGCCGCAGATGGCGGGCAGCGCCGCGACCCAGCCCGCCTGCATGATGGTCATGCCGCGTCCCTGGATCAGGTAGATGGGAAACCAGGTGATAAAGAAGTAGGTCAGCGCGGTAATGCAGTACTGGCCGAGGTAGATAGCCCACAGGTTGCGGTTGGTGAAGAGGCATTTGGCGTCGCGCAGGGAGGTTTTCTTGCCCTTCGTGGCCCCCTCGCTGTCGAGATCCACCAGCGCCCCGCCCTCGCGCATCAGGTTTTTCTCCTCCTCGGTAAGGCGCGGATCCCGATGCGGCTCCTTATACCAGGCGAACCAGACTACGGCCAGCACCAGGCCCACGCCGCCCATCCACAGGAAAACATGCTCCCAACCCCAGGCGTGGGTCAGCCAGGCCATGATCGGCGTAAAGACCACCACCGCCATATACTGCCCGGAGTTGAACAGCGCCGAGGCGACGCCGCGCTCGCGGGTCGGGAACCAGCTTGAGACAATCCGTGAGTTGGCCGGAAACGCCGGAGACTCCACCAGGCCAAGCATAAAGCGCATCAGGAAGAGGGTCATCGCCGCCAGGCTGCCGGTCAGGCCGATCCAGCCCACCGTCCCCTGTAGCATGGTAAAGACCGACCAGAGCACCAGGCTCGCGCCGTAGACTTTTTTCGCCCCGAAGCGGTCCAGCAGCCAGCCGCCGGGGATCTGCCCCAGCGCATAGGCCCAGGCGAAGGCCGAGAAGATCATCCCCAGCATTAGGGGATCGAGTCCCAGCTCCTTCACCACCGAGGTGCCGGCGATGGACATGGTTGCCCGGTCGGCGTAGTTGATCACGGTGATGATAAAAATCAGCCCAAGCACCCAGTAGCGGTGATGTCCGACGTGTTTAACCTGCTGTAAAGAGATATCGATTTGTTTGCTCATCGCTTTCTCACTCTTATTTTGTAGGGTTCAGAGGTTACGGCTTTAGGTCACACCCGGTGCGGCGGCAGCTGCCCGTTAAAGCAGGCCGCGAGGTTTTCCAGCACCATGTTGCCCATCGCCAGCCGGGTTTGCAGCGTGGCGCTGGCGCGATGGGGTTGCAGGGTGACGTTAGGCAGGGTGAAGAAGCCCTCCGGCACGTGCGGCTCGTTGGCAAAGACGTCCAGCCCCGCCCCGGCAATGCGTTTTTCGCGCAGGGCGTTGAGCAGCGCGGTCTCATCTACCAGCTTGCCGCGGGCGATGTTGATGAAATAGCCATCCGGGCCAAGCGCCTCCAGCACGGCGGCGTCAACGATCACCTCCCCGCCGTCGGCGGAGGCGGCCAGCACCAGCACGTCCACCTCCTGGGCCAGCGCATGCAGGTCAGGCACAAAGGTATAATCAAGCTCAGGGACAGCGACACGCGACGTGTAGAGAATACGGGTATCAAAGGCGGCGGCGCGTTTGGCGATCGCCTGCCCGACCCGCCCCATGCCGACAATGCCGATAGTGCTGCCGGTGACCTTGCGCGCCAGCGGCAGCGTGGTGTGTGGCCAGCGGCCCGCGCGCACCACCTGCTCGCCCTCGCTCATCTGCCGCAGGGTGGCGATCAGCAGCCCCAGCGCCATGTCGGCCACATCGTCGGTTAGCACCCCCGGCGTGGTCGTCACGAAGATGTCGCGCTCTGCGGCATAGGCCAGATCCACGGCATCAGTGCCGATCCCGCTTACCGCCACAATCTTCAGGGCCGGCAGCTGAGCCATGATTTCGCGGGACAGCCCTTTTGCGCCCCCGGTGACAACCCCCTCAATGAGGCCGCCGATCTCCGCCAGCATGGCCTGTGGTTCGCTGGCCTGCCAGAGGCGATGCACCTGATACTCCCGGAGCAATATCTCATCTATCGCCTCCGGCACCGGCTGGGTTAAGAGAACATGTTTTTTTGGGGCGGCTCGCTTATTAGTCATCTTCATCATCCTTCATGCAGTCGTTTACCTGATGATGGACAGGGCAATGATGCGTGTCTAATATAAATCCGGCATGTATTAATACAGGAATTGAATCATGGATCTGCACCAGCTGCGCTGCTTTATTGCTGTCGCTGAAGAGCTAAACTTCGGACGGGCGGCGGCGCGCCTGAACATGACCCAGCCGCCGCTGAGCCGCCAGATACAGCTGCTGGAGAAGAGCCTCGGCGGGACGTTGTTTGACCGCAATAATCGCCACGTGCAGCTGACCCACATGGGTGAACATTTGCTGAAGGAGTCACGTTTAATACTGAAGTTAGCGGACCGGCTGGAGTCGTCAGTTCAGCAGAGCGCCTCCGGCGAAACCGGCACGCTGGCGATGGGATTTACCGCTGTGTTTTCATGGAGTTTCATCCCTCAACTGCTCAAAGAGCTGACGGTGAAGCTACCGGGGGTGGATTTCCAGCTTTTTGAGCAGGTTTCACATAAGCAGATTAGCTCGGTAGAAGATAATACTATTGACGTCGGTTTTGTGCGCCATGTCCCACCAAATCCTCGTCTGGCCTGGCTCCCGCTTCAGGGCGAAAGCTTCGTAGCCGCCTTTCACAACGATCACCCTCTGGCCCGCAAGCGTAAAATTCCGCTCAGCGCCTTCAACAATGAGCCGTTTTTTCTCTACAGCCCTAACGAGGCGCGCCAGTTTTACGACCGCATTACCGACCTGTTTGTCTTTAGCAACGTGACGCCGGACTTTAAGTATCAGCTGGCGCAGACCCACACTATCCTGGGCCTTGTCAACGCCGGGCTGGGATGCGCGATTGTACCTGCCTCCTCGCGCACGCTGGGACTGCCCAACGTGACCTTTATGGCAATTGAAGGCGTTAACATTCAGGCGCACAACTTTCTGGTCTACTCAAAGGCCAATCCCAACCCGGTTCTACCGGTATTCCTCAAGGCCCTGAGCGAAGCGTTAATTACCCTTTAGCTTTATCAAACAGCATTATTGGGCTTTTCTGTTGATTAAATTGTTACCCCCTTTGTTATATACTCACCCCTTTTTCACCACAAATCGTTACATTTAAGCAATTTAACTTACAAATAAGCGGGTTATTTATCCTCAACAGGGAACATTTATGTCGATACAAAAAATATCCAAACCAGCGGCGCTCTGGTTAGGGATACTGGGTGTTTTAATTCTGGCGATGGGCGCTTTCTTTGCTTACTACGGCGGGAAACTGGTCAGCGTTAAGGGTAGTCCCTACTTTCTGATAAGCGGATGCGTGCTTGTCCTTTCAGGTGTACAGATCCTGCGCCAGCGCGTCAGTGGCGCAATTCTCTATTTTGTCGTTTTAGTGGGCACCGCTATCTGGGCGCTATGGGATGCCGGCTTCGATTTCTGGCCGCTCGTTTCACGCCTGTTAACCCTGGCAGGCATCGCTATTCTTGTGGCGCTGTCATTACCGCTGCTGTTCCGTCGTGCGGGAAAACACCCCTGCTGGAAAGGGGCCGGTTCCCTCGCGGCGATACTGATGGTGGCATTTGCTGCCACCGTTGCGGGCATGTTCGTCCCTCACGATCCGGTGACGGCCTCGGGTGAACAGCTCCCTCTGACTAAGGTTAAACCGGGAGAGGAACAGCGTGACTGGGCGAACTATGGCAATACTCCAGGCGCATCGCGTTTTGTGGCTCTTGACCAGATCACCCGCGACAACGTGCAAAACCTGCAGGTCGCATGGACCTACCGCACGGGTGATATTCCTGTCAGTCCTAACGGTGGCGGCGCTGAAGATCAGCAGACGCCGTTACAGATTGGCAATAAGCTCTTTCTCTGCACGCCGCACAACAACGTTATTGCTGTCGATGCGACAACCGGTAAAGAGCTGTGGAAAACAGAGATCAACGCCAAACAGAAAAAATGGATGCGTTGCCGTGGTTTAGCCTACTTTGATGCACAGGCTCCGCTGCAGCAGCCAACCCTGCCTGGCTCTTCTCCGGTCGCTGCGGTATCACTGCCTGCGGATGCCCAGTGTCAGCGCCGTATATTGATGAACAGCGTTACGCCTGAATTGATTGCGCTGGATGCGGATACGGGTGAGTTTTGCCAGGACTTTGGTAATCATGGTCGGGTCAGCTTAAGTACCCAGATGGGGAAAGGGGCGGATAGCGGTCAATATTATCCTACCTCGGCCCCTACGCTGGCGGGTACTACGGTCGTGATTGGTGGCCGTGTCGCGGATAACGTCGCGACAGATATGCCGGGCGGTGTAGTGCGTGGTTTCGATGTGCTAACCGGTCAGCTACGTTGGGCTTTCGATCCGGGCAAACCAGATGATCAACAGGCGCCTGCCGATAATGAAACCTTCACGCGTTCGACACCTAACGTGTGGGCACCGATGTCTTACGATCCGCAGTCCAATACCGTCTACATGCCTACCGGCAGCGCGGCGGTAGACCTGTGGGGTGTGAAGCATAATGCTCTGGATCGTAAATTTGGTGCATCGATGGTGGCGGTAGACGCCAGCACCGGCAAGGTGAAATGGGTTTATCAGACGGTTCATAATGACCTCTGGGACTTTGATGTCCCGATGCAGCCAACCTTTACTGATTTCGCGGCCGCTAACGGCCAAAAAACGCCAGCGCTGATTTTCGGTACTAAATCAGGTCAGCTTTTTGTTCTGGATCGGGCAACCGGTAAACCGTTAACCAGAGTTGAAGAGCGCAAGGTTACTCAGGGCCAGATCCCGAAAGAGATCTACTCCCCGACACAGCCCTTCTCCGTTGGTATGCCATCCATTGGTGCTGACGTATTGAAGGAGTCTGACATGTGGGGGGCAACTCCCTTTGACCAGCTGATTTGTCGCATTCATTTCAAATCTAAACGCTATAACGGGCTATTTACGCCACCCGGTGATGATGCGTCATTGAATCTGCCTGGCTCATTGGGTGGGATGAACTGGGGCGGCCTGTCGATTGACCCGGTTAATCAATACCTGTTCATTAACGACATGCGTGTCGGACTGGAAGTTCAGCTGATCCCGGCATCGCCGGCGATCCAGGGCGCAAAAAATGACGGTAATGAAGCCGCTGCCATTAGCCGCCCGGTACCGTTATCCGGCACGCCGTACGCCATTAACGCCAAAGTACGGTTTATGTCACCTGTTGAGATCCCATGCCAGAAGCCGCCGTTTGGCACATTGACCGCGGTTGACCTGAAAACGCAAAAAGTCGCATGGCAAGTCCCCGTGGGTACGGTGAAAGATACCGGTCCGTTTGGCGTGAAGATGGGATTACCGATCCCTATCGGCATGCCAACCATCGGTGGCACCATGGCGACACAGGGTGGTCTGGTATTTATTGCGGCGACGCAGGACTACTATCTGCGTGCCTACGATACCTCAACGGGTAAAGAGCTATGGAAAGCCCGTCTGCCGGTTGGCAGTCAAAGTACGCCTATCAGCTATAAATCGCCGGTTGATGGTAAGCAGTACCTGCTGATCACTGCCGGAGGCGCACGTAATTCTCCTGACCGCGGTGACTATGTGATCGCCTATAAGCTGCCATAATTACATGCTTTAAATAACAAAAAGCCATCCCTGAACAGGATGGCTTTTTTATTTCTTACCCTTTGATCTTCGGATCCAGCGCGTCCCGCAGGCCGTCGCCCAGCAGGTTAAAGGCCAGCACGGTGAGGAAGATCGCCAGGCTCGGGAAGAGCGCCACGTGCGGGGCAATCACCATATCCGCCCGCGCCTCGTTGAGCATCGCCCCCCACTCCGGCGTTGGCGGCTGCGCGCCCAGCCCCAGAAACGACAGGCTGGCGGCGGAGATGATTGAGGTACCGATGCGCATGGTGAAGTAGACCACGATAGACGAGATGGTCCCCGGCAAAATATGACGAAACAGGATGGTGGCGTCGCTGGCACCGATGCTGCGTGCCGACTCAATAAAGGTCTGCTGCTTGAGCACCAGCGTGTTGCCGCGTACCAGCCGGGCAAAGGCCGGCACCGAGAAGACCGCCACGGCGATAATCACGTTGGACATGCCGCTGCCCATTACCGCCACCACCGCAATCGCCAGCAGAATGCCGGGGAAGGCAAACAGCACGTCGCAGATGCGCATGATGATGCGATCCCACCAGCCCTCGTAGTACCCCGCCAGCAGGCCGAGCACCGTGCCGATCGCAGCGCCAATCAGCACCGCCAGCACCCCGGCGGCCAGCGAGATCTGCGCCCCGACCAGCACACGGCTAAAGATATCCCGCCCGAGCGAGTCAACGCCGAACCAGTGCACCATCGACGGCCCCTCGTTGAGCCGGTCGTAGTCGAAGTAGTTCTCGGCATCGAAAGGGACAATCCACGGCGCAACGGCGGCGACAACGATCAGCAGCACCACGAACAGCCCGGCGGCCATCGCCATCGGCTGACGGCGGAATCGCCGCCAGAACTCATGCCACGGGGTACGGATACGCGCCGGCTTGATCCCCGGCATAGCATTTAACATCGCCTGGCGACGCCAGTTTAAAAGTCGCATCCTTACTTATACCTGATAGAGGGGTTAATGGCGGCGTAGAGCATATCCACCACTAAGTTGATAAGAACAAACTCCAGCGAGAAGAGCAGCACCTCGGCCTGTATCACCGGGTAGTCACGCATCTCCACCGAGTCCACCAGCAGGCGGCCAAGGCCGGGCCAGTTAAAGACCTTCTCGACCACAATTGAGCCGCCGAGCAGGAAGCCAAACTGCAGGCCCATCATGGTCACCACCGGGATCATGGCGTTACGCAGGCCATGCTTAAGAATAACCCACTTCTCGCTCACCCCTTTGGCGCGTGCGGTGCGCATGTAATCTTCGTTGAGCACGTCGACAAAGGAGGCTCGAGTAAAACGCGCCATTACCGCCGCTACCGCCGCCCCGAGGGTCAACGACGGCAGGACATAGTGCCGCCAACTGTCCGCCCCAACGGTGGGCAGCCAGCCCAGCTCAACAGAGAAGACCTGCATCAGCAGCATGCCGAGGGCAAAGGCCGGAAACGAGATACCGGTCACCGCCAGCGCCATGCCGATGCGATCCGGCCAGCGGTTGCGCCAGACGGCGGCAACAATCCCGGCGGCGAGGCCAAACAGCACGGCCCAGACCATACTGGCGATGGTGAGCCAGAAGGTCGGCATGAAGCGGCTGGCAATCTCCTCCGCCACCGGACGGCGGGAGACCATTGATATACCAAAATCACCCCGCAGCACGTTGGTGATGTAGTGCCAGAACTGCTGCCACAGCGGCTGGTCAAGACCCAGCTGCTGGCGCACCAGCGCCACCACCTGCGCGTCGGCCTCGGGTCCGGCAATCAGCCGCGCCGGATCCCCCGGCAGCATATGCACGAACAGAAAGACCAGCACCGCCACGATCAGCAGCGTAGGGATCAGGCCGAGCAGGCGTTTAAAAAAATAGTTAAGCATCTTCTACCCTGTTACTGGCCTCCGCCACGACAGGCGGAGGCCAGGCACGACTATTTTAAGTCCGCGTCGTCAAAGCTAAAACCGGTATCCGGCATGATATAAAAACCGCTCAGATCTTTGTTGTGGGCGGAGACCAGTTTCTCTACCACCAACGGCACCCATGGCGACTCTTTCCAGATGGTATCCTGCGCCGCCTTGTAGTGCTGCGCCTTCTCCTCGTTGCTGGTGGTCTTCAGCGCGGCAGCGAGATCCTTATCAACCTGCGGATTGCTGTAGAAGGCGGTGTTGAACAGGGTTGGCGGCCAGTTCTGCGAGGCGAACAGCGGCGACAGCGCCCAGTCCGCTTCACCGGTTGACGCCGACCAGCCGGTGTAGAACATCCTCACGCCGCTCTCTTTCTGCCCTTTACCCTCAACTTCGGCGGCACGCTGTCCGGCATCCATCGCCGTGACCTGGGCTTTGATACCCACCTGGGCCAGCTGCTGCTGGGTGAACTGCAGCACTTTTTGCGCGGTGCTGTGGTTATGAGAAGACCACAGCGTGGTAGTGAACCCGTTCGGGTAGCCTGCCTCTTTCAGCAGCGCCCGCGCTTTAGCCGGATCGTAGGGCCACGGCTGGTAGCTCTGGGCGTAGGCAATAGATGGCGGCACGATGCCGGTGGCCGGAGTAGCGTAGCCCGCAAAGGCGACCTTCACCAGCGCCTGTCGGTTGATGGCGTAGTTGAGCGCCTCACGCACTTTAGGATTATCAAACGGCTTCTGCGTTACGTTAAGGCTGATGTAGCGCTGCATAATCGACGGGCTGGCAACCAGATCCAGCTTGGGATTCTTCTCCAGCACGGCGGCCTGCTCGTAAGGGATCGGGAAGGCGAACTGCGCCTCGCCGGTCTGGAGCATCGCGGCGCGGGTATTGTTGTCCACCACCGGACGCCAGGTGATGGTATCCAGCTTCGGCAGCCCCTGCTGCCAGTAACCGGCAAACTTCTTCACCTTCACAAAGTCGGTCTGGTTCCAGGTCTCAAGCTCGTAAGGACCGGTGCCCACCGGGTGGAAACCGATCTCCTTACCATACTTTTCCAGCGCAGCGGGAGAGATCATCGCCGTCGCCGGGTGGGCGAGGATATTGATAAACGCCGAGAAGGGCTGGGTGAGCGTGATCTTCACCGTGGTGGGATCCACCGCCTCGGTTTTAGCAATATTCTTGTAGAGGTTGTAGCGCTTCAGCCCACTCTCTTTATTGCTGGCGCGATCGAGGTTGGCCTTCACCGCCGCGGCGTTAAAGTCGGTGCCGTCCTGGAACTTCACCCCGCTGCGCAGCTTGATGGTGTAGACCAGCCCGTCATCAGAGACGGTGTAGCTCTCGGCAAGGACGTTTTTCAACTTCATATCTTTATCAAGGCCGAACAGGCCCTGATAGAACGACTTCGCTACCGCCTGGGAGAGCGTGTCGTTTGCGTCATAGGGATCGAGGGTGGTGAAGTTCGACCCCACGGCCACCACCACGTCTTTGGCAGCGAAGGCCGGTGCCACGGCGAGCGCGGCGGCAACGCCAAGCGCCAGACGCCATTTACGCGCAACAAATTGTGTCATCTTATTCTCCTGAATTTCCCTGCCTGTTAACGATCAAAAACGGGATTGCGTGCTGCCGGGCGTCGTGTGGGCCACAAAGTGGCCAGGCCCAACGCTGTGCAGCGCCACGCGATGTGAATCTTCACCCGGCTTATAGATATTGCTTGGCATCTCATCGGAGAGCAGCACGCGCTGCGCCCGAGGATGCCCCGGCTCGGCTACCGGTACGGCGGCCATAAGCTTGCGCGTATAGGGGTGCTGCGGGTTCTCAAAAACCGCGCGTCGTGGGCCGATCTCGACGATCTGCCCAAGATACATCACCGCTACCCGATGGCTGATACGTTCCACCACCGCCATATCATGGGAGATAAACAGAAAGGCGATGCCCATCTCCCGCTGCAAATCGAGCAGCAAATTAATAATCTGCGCCTGGATAGAGACGTCCAGCGCCGATACCGCCTCGTCGGCTACCACCACTTTCGGATCGAGAGCCAGCGCCCGGGCAATGCTAATGCGCTGCCGCTGGCCGCCGGAAAACTCATGGGGGTAGCGCCAGGCGTGCTCGGGCTTTAACCCTACCCGCTCCAGCAGCCAGGCGACCCGGCGCTGGGCATCCTCCTCCCCCATCAGCCGGTGCACGCGCAGCGGCTCCATAATCGAGTAGCCCACAGTCTGGCGCGGATCGAGAGAGGCATAGGGATCCTGGAAGATAAACTGGATATCCCGGCGCAGCGGCTGCAGCTTGCTGTCCGGCAGAGTATCGATCCGCTTGCCTTCAAACAGAATAGACCCGCCCTGGGATTCCACCAGCCGCAGCAGCGCCCGCCCGGTGGTGGATTTTCCGCTGCCGGACTCCCCCACCAGCGCCAGCGTCTCGCCAGGCCACAGGTCAAAGCTGACATGCTCCACGGCGCGAACCTCGCGGGTAACGCGGTTGAGAATGCCGCTGCGCAGCCCGAAGCGGGTCACCAGGTCACGCACCTGGAGGATCGGCTCCCCGTCAACCACCGTATCCTGCTCGATCTCCGCCTCGTGCTGGTCCGGACGCTCCTTGCTTACCAGCGGTAGGCGGCGAGGCAGATCGCTGCCGTTCATCGCTCCCAGTTTGGGCACCGCCGCCAGCAGCGCTTTGGTGTAGGCATGCTGCGGGCTATGGAAAACGGCCTCCACGGTGCCGGTCTCTACCGCCTCGCCCTGGTACATCACCAGCACGCGATCGGCGATATCCGCCACCACGCCCATGTCATGGGTGATAAAGATCACCCCCATTGCCATCTCTTTTTGCAGCACGCTGATGAGCTGTAAAATCTGTGCCTGAATCGTCACGTCCAGCGCGGTAGTCGGCTCATCGGCGATCAGTACCGCCGGACGGCAGGAGAGTGCCATGGCGATCATCACCCGCTGGCGCATGCCGCCGGAGAGCTGATGCGGATAACGGGAGAGGATCGCGTCAGCCTCAGGAATGCGCACCTGCTCCAGCATCCGTTTCGCCTCCGCCAGCGCCGCCTCACGCCCTAGCTTCTGATGCAGGCGGATCGATTCGGCGATCTGCTCCCCCACGGTAAATACGGGATTGAGCGAGGTCATCGGCTCCTGGAAGATCATGGCGATATCCGCCCCGCGCACGCCACGCATCTGCGCCCGGCTTAAGGCGTTGAGATCCACCACCTGGCGATTGCGCCGCTGAAGCCGCATATGGTCGCAGCGCACGTTCGCTCCGCTCTGCTGCTCCAGCAGGCGCAGCAGCGCCAGGGCGGTGACCGATTTACCCGAACCGGATTCGCCGACGATGGCCAGCGTCTCGCCGCGCTGCAGGGTGAACGACAGATCGCGCACCGCCTGGGTCATCTGGCCTTCATTTTCAAAGCTGATGTTCAGGTTGCTGACATCCAGCACGGCGCTATTTTCAGTTTGCTGAATTTGCGGCTTAGTCATTATCTTTTGCTCGTCTGGCAGCTTTTTCTATAAATATCATTATTGTCGCCGCTGTTTGATACGAATTTTGACTATAGAAAGTCGAAACGATGATGTAAAGCGCGCGCGCGGCAATGGCACATAATGGGTACATGCAGTCCGGGTCGGTTTTCTGCCATAATGGCGCATTGATTTCCCAGATTGCCCTCCCAGGAGTGAACTCATGGACCATAACGCCGGGCTGATCCCGCTCGACGCGGCGCTTGCTCAGATGCTGTCGCACATTACCCCCCTCACCGACTACGAAACGCTGCCCCTGCACGCCTGCTTTGGCCGGGTGACGGCCCGGGAGATTATCTCCCCACTCAACGTGCCGGGCTTCGATAACGCCGCGATGGATGGCTACGCCGTGCGCCTTGATGCGCTACGGGCAGGCGTGCCGCAGCCGGTGGCGGGCAAAGCCTTTGCCGGACAGCCGTTCCACGGCGAGTGGCCTGCGGGGAGCTGCCTCCGTATTATGACCGGTGCGCCCATTCCGCCGGGCTGCGATGCGGTGGTGATGCAGGAGGAGACCGAGCAGAGCGATGCCGGGGTGCTGTTTACCGGTGACGTGCGACCTGGGCAACATATTCGCCGCGCCGGGGAGGATATTACCCAGGGCGCGGTGGTCTATGCGCCGGGCACCACTCTGACGGTGGCGGAGCTGCCGGTGCTGGCCTCGCTGGGTATCCCGGAGGTGGAGGTCGTGCGCAAGGTGCGGGTGGCGCTCTTCTCTACCGGCGATGAGCTACAGCTGCCGGGTCAGCCGCTGGGTGACGGGCAGATCTACGACACCAACCGGCTCGCGGTGCACATCATGCTGGAGCAGCTCGGCTGCGAGGTGATCAACCTTGGCATTATCCCGGACGACCCTGCCCGGCTGCGCGAGACGTTTATCGCCGCTGACCAGCAGGCCGACGTGGTGATCAGCTCCGGCGGCGTCTCGGTGGGCGAAGCGGACTACACCAAAACCCTGCTGGAAGAGCTGGGAGAGATCGCCTTCTGGAAGCTGGCGATCAAGCCCGGCAAGCCGTTTGCCTTCGGCAAGCTCAGCCGCGCCTGGTTCTGCGGCCTGCCGGGTAACCCGGTCTCGGCGGCGCTCACCTTCTACCAGCTGGTTCAGCCCCTGCTGGCCCGCCTGAGCGGCAAGCCTGGCAGCGCCCTGCCGCCGCGCCTGCGGGTCCGCGCCGCTACCCGGCTGAAGAAAGCGCCGGGGCGTCTCGACTTCCAGCGCGGTATCGTTGAGCGCGACGCCGAGGGGAATTTACAGGTGAGCACGACTGGCCACCAGGGTTCGCACATCTTCAGCTCCTTTAGCCAGGGCAACTGCTTTATCGTGCTGGAGCGCGAGCGCGGCAGCGTCGAGCCAGGGGAGTGGGTAGAGATCGAGCCATTTAACCATCTGTTTGGGGGACTGTGATGGCCGTCGAGCTGAGCGATAGCGAGATGCTGCGCTACAACCGGCAGATTGTCCTGCGCGGCTTCGATTTTGACGGGCAGGAGGCGCTGAAGGCCTCCCGCGTGCTGGTGGTAGGCCTCGGCGGACTCGGCTGCGCCGCGGCCCAGTACCTGACGGCGGCGGGCATCGGTCACCTGACGCTGCTGGACTTCGACACCGTGTCGCTGTCCAATTTGCAGCGCCAGACCCTGCATAGCGACGCAACCATTGGTCAGCCGAAGGTCGCCTCGGCGCGGGCATCCCTGGCACGCATTAATCCGCTGGTGAGCTTTACCACCCTCAATGCGCAATTAGAGGGCGAGACGCTGCACGCCCAGATTGCCGCCCACGATCTTGTTCTGGACTGCACCGATAACGTCGAGATCCGCAACCAGCTTAATGCTGGCTGCTTCAAGACCCGGGTGCCGCTGGTTTCCGGGGCGGCGATCCGCATGGAGGGGCAGGTTAGCGTCTTTACCTGGCAGGAGGGAGAACCCTGCTACCGCTGCCTGAGCCGCCTGTTTGGCGATACGGCGCTGACCTGCATTGAAGCGGGGGTGATGGCGCCGCTGGTCGGGGTGATTGGCGCGCTACAGGCGATGGAGGCGATCAAGGTACTGGCGAAATTTGGCCAGAGCGCTGCCGGGAAAATTGTCCTGTACGACGCCATGACCTGCCAGTTCCGCGAGATGAAGTTAATGCGCAACCCGCAGTGCGAGGTGTGCGGCGGATAACGGTTAAATACCTGTCCGGCCAAACGCCGTCTGCCACTCCTGCTCAAACTTAACGATGGCCGCCTCTACCGCCGGGGCGGCGATAAACTGCTCCGCCACGTCCAGCGGCAGGGTAATCGCCTCGCAGCCCGCCAGCAGACAATCCAGCGCCTGGCGCGGGGTTTTGAAGCTCGCCGCCAGCACCTTTGAGCCCGGCGCGTGCAGGGTCAGCAGACGCTGTAGATCCGTCACCATTTGAATACCGTCTCCGCCCTGAGCATCCACGCGGTTAACGTAGGGTGCCACATACTCGGCTCCGGCCAGCGCGCTTAGCAGGCCCTGTCCCGCCCCGTACACCGCCGTCCCCAGCGTCGGGATCCCCTCGGCTTTTAGCAGCTTGATCGCCGCCAGCCCTTCCGCGCTTACCGGCACCTTCACCACGATATCGGCGATGATAGCGCGCAGTTTATGCGCCTCGGCCACCATCTCTTCGGCATTGTTCGCTAATACCTGGGCAAAGAGCCGCCCTTTTCCCTCCAGGGCATCATGCAGGGCGGGCAGCAGCTCCACCAGCGGCAGATTGCCTTTCGCCACGATGCTCGGGTTGGTCGTGACCCCGGCTAGCGGGAAGCTGCGGGCCAGCCGTTTTACTGCCGCCACATCGGCGGTGTCCAGGTACAGTTCCATATGAACTCCTCAAAGTGAGAGATTAAGCATGGTTTAGAACTTAACTAATTCAACCTGCCAATATGTTGACCCGCGTCAAAATAACTTTCATTCGAAAGTAACTTAATCTGCATATGAAACATGAGGGCAGATTATGATTTTCAATATTCAGCGCTACTCCACCCACGACGGCCCCGGCATTCGCACCGTCGTCTTCCTGAAAGGCTGCTCGCTGGCCTGTCGCTGGTGCCAAAACCCGGAGAGCCGCGCTCCGACGCGGGAGGTGCTCTTCGACGCCCGCCTCTGCCTCGCCGGATGCGATCTCTGCCAGCAGGCCGCACCGGGTGTCATTGCCCGGGCGCTCAATGGCCTGCGGATCCATCGGGAAAAGCTCAGTGAGGCGCATCTTACTGCGCTGGAAAGCTGCTGCCCCACTCAGGCGCTGACCGTCTGTGGCGAAAACCAATCGGTGGAGAAGATTATGGCCACCGTGCTGCGGGATAAACCCTTTTACCAGCGCAGTGGGGGCGGGATCACGCTTTCCGGCGGCGAACCCTTTATGCAGCCCGCGCTCAGCGCCGCGCTGCTGAAGTCCAGCGTTGAGCACGGCATTCACACGGCGGTTGAAACCTGCCTGCACGTGCCCTGGCGCTACATCGAACCTTCCCTGCCGTATACCGATCTCTTTCTTGCCGACCTCAAGCACGTTGACAGCCGGGTATTTAAGACCTGGACCGACGGCTCGGCCAGGCGCGTGCTGATGAACCTGAAGCAGCTGGCGGCGCGGGGTAAACAGCTCACTGTCCGCGTGCCGCTGATCCCCGGCTTTAACGCTGATGAGGCCTCTATCACCGCGATTACCCGCTTTGCCGCCGACGAGCTTAACGTCGAGGAGATCCACTTTCTGCCCTATCACACGCTGGGCATCAACAAATATCACCTGCTGAATCAGCCCTATACCGCGCCCGATAAGCCGCTCGACGCGCCGCACCTGCTGGCCTTCGCCGAAGCGTCCGCCCGCGAGTATGGCCTGACCGCAACCCTACGAGGATAATGCCATGACCGAATTACGTCTTGATACGCTGACCCACCGCATTCAGGCGCATAAAGATGCGCTGGTGCACATCGTTAAGCCCCCGGTCTGTACCGAGCGCGCCCGGCACTATACCGAGGCCTACCGGCAGCATCTCGATAAGCCCATCGCGGTGCGCCGGGCGCTGGCCCTCGCCCACCATCTTGCCGAGCGCACCATCTGGATTAAGCATGATGAGCTGATTATCGGCAACCAGGCAAGCGAGCTTCGCGCCGCGCCGATCTTCCCGGAGTACACCGTGTCGTGGATCGAAAAGGAGATTGACGACCTGGCCGATCGCCCCGGCGCGGGCTTTGCGGTGAGCGAAGAGAACAAGCGCGTGCTGCATGAGATCTGCCCGTGGTGGCGCGGCCAGACGGTACAGGATCGCTGCTACGGCATGTTTACCGACGAGCACAAAGCTCTGCTGGCGACCGGCATCATCAAAGCCGAGGGCAATATGACCTCTGGCGATGCGCACCTGGCGGTCAACTACCCGCTGCTGCTGGAGAAAGGCCTGGACGGTCTGCGCGCAAAGGTGGCCGAGCGCCGGTCGCGCATCAATCTTACCGTGCTGGAGGATCTGCACGGGGAGCAGTTCCTGAAGGCGATTGATATCGTCCTGCATGCGGTCAGCGACCATATCGCCCGCTTTGCCGCCCTCGCCCGTGAGATGGCCAGCGCCGAGCCGCGCGTCAGCCGCCGGAATGAGCTGCTGCAGATAGCCGAGAACTGCGACATCATCGCCCATCGTCCACCGGAAACCTACTGGCAGGCGTTACAGCTCTGCTACTTCATCCAGCTGATTTTGCAGATCGAATCCAACGGCCATTCGGTGTCGTTTGGTCGCATGGATCAGTATCTCTATCCTTACTACCGCCGCGACGTTGAGCTGAAGCAGACTCTCTCCCGGGAACAGGCCATCGAGCTGCTGCACGGCTGCTGGCTGAAGCTGCTGGAGGTGAACAAGATCCGCTCCGGCTCGCACTCGAAGGCGTCAGCCGGGAGCCCGCTGTATCAGAACGTGACCATCGGCGGCCAGAAGTTGGTCAACGGTGAAGCGCTGGACGCGGTTAACCCGCTCTCGTATGCCATTCTCGAATCCTGCGGTCGCCTGCGTTCGACCCAGCCCAACCTGAGCGTGCGCTACCACGCCGGAATGAGCAACGATTTCCTTGATGCCTGCGTACAGGTGATCCGCTGCGGCTTCGGCATGCCCGCCTTTAATAACGATGAAATTGTTATTCCTGAGTTTATTAAGCTGGGGATTACGCCGGAGGATGCCTGGGACTACGCGGCGATCGGCTGTATCGAAACCGCCGTCGGCGGCAAGTGGGGCTACCGCTGCACCGGGATGAGCTTTATCAACTTCGCCCGGGTGATGCTCGCCGCGCTGGAGGGAGGCCGCGACGCGACCAGCGGCAAGGTGTTCCTGGCTCAGGAGAAGGCACTCTCGAAAGGTAACTTCGCCGACTTCAGTGAGGTCATGGCAGCCTGGGACGCGCAGATCCGCTACTACACCCGCAAATCCATTGAGATCGAATACGTGGTAGACACCATGCTGGAGGAGAACGTCCACGACATTCTCTGCTCGGCGCTGGTGGACGACTGCATTGAGCGGGCAAAGAGCATTAAACAGGGCGGCGCGAAGTACGACTGGGTATCGGGATTACAGGTAGGGATCGCCAACCTCGGCAACAGCCTGGCAGCGGTGAAAAAGCTGGTCTTTGAGCAGGGCGCTATCGGCCAGCAGCAGCTCGCCGCCGCCCTGGCGGACGACTTCGATGGGCTGACCCACGAGCAGCTGCGCCAGCGCTTAATTAACGGCGCACCGAAGTACGGCAACGACGACGACAGCGTCGATCTGCTGCTGAATCGCGCCTACGAAACCTATATTAACGAGCTAAAGCAGTATCACAATCCGCGCTACGGACGCGGTCCCATTGGCGGCAACTACTATGCGGGCACCTCGTCCATCTCGGCTAACGTGCCGTTTGGCGCGGCAACGATGGCGACGCCGGACGGGCGTAAGGCGTTTACCCCGCTGGCGGAGGGGGCCAGCCCGGCTTCCGGGACGGACCACCTTGGTCCGACGGCGGTGATCGGCTCCGTGGGCAAGCTGCCGGTGGGATCGATTCTCGGCGGCGTGCTGCTTAACCAGAAGCTGAACCCAACCACGCTGGAAAACGACAGCGATCGGCAGAAACTGATGATGCTGCTGCGCACCTTCTTCGAGGTGCATAAAGGGTGGCATATTCAGTACAACATCGTCTCCCGCGAGACGCTGCTGGCGGCGAAGGCGCACCCGGATCGGTATCGGGATCTGGTAGTGCGCGTGGCGGGCTACTCGGCCTTCTTTACCGCCCTGTCGCCGGACGCGCAGGATGATATTATCGCCCGCACCGAGCACTGCCTTTAGAGTGTTATGCCCGGCGGCGCAAGCTTGCCGGGCCTACGGTCAACTTTCATATGAAATTAAAGGTGTGCATTTGCTCACATCATTACTAGAATGCTCCTGACTGTTTTTACCCTGGGAGCATAACGTATGACCGTAAAAGTTATCGTCACCGATATGGACGGAACTTTCCTTGATGATGCCAAAGCCTACGACCGCAGCCGTTTCCTCAGCCAGTTCCGTGAGCTTCAGGCGCGCGGCATTGAGTTTGTGGTCGCCAGCGGCAACCAGTACTACCAGCTCATCTCCTTCTTTCCGGAAATCAAAGACGACATCTCTTTCGTCGCCGAAAACGGCGCGCTGGTCTACGAGCATGGCAAAGAGATCTTCCATGGCGAACTGACCCGCCACGAGTACCAGATCGTGCTGGGCGAGCTGCTCAAGAGCGAAGGCCTGAACTTTGTCGCCTGCGGCCTGGAGAGCGCCTACGTCAGCAAAAACGCGCCGCCGGAGTTTGTCGAGCTGATGTCGCACCACTACCACCGTCTGAAGCAGGTGGATGACTATCGCGAGATCGACGACAAGATGTTTAAGTTCTCCCTCAACCTGCCGGACAGCGAGATCCCGCAGCTGGTGGACGCCCTGCACGTCTCCCTCGACGGCATCATGAAGCCGGTCACCAGCGGCTTCGGCTTTGTGGATCTGATCATTCCCGGCCTGCACAAGGCCAACGGCATCACTCGCCTGCTTAAGCGCTGGCAGCTTTCGCCCAGCGACTGCGTCACCATCGGCGACAGCGGCAACGATGCTGAGATGCTGCGCATGGCGAAATTCTCTTTTGCGATGGGCAACGCTGGCGAGGCCATCAAAGCCATTGCCAACTTCCAGACTGACGACAACAACCAGCAGGGCGCGCTGAACGTGATCCAGGCCGTGCTCGACGCCACCCCGCCTTTCAACGCCTAAGCATCTCTACGCCAGCACGCTCGCGGCTGGCGTTAGCCTCTTCTCTCTTTTGTGCGCACCATCATCTTTTTAAACTTGCATTAACTTTCTTTTAACTTAAATTAGCATATGTAAGTTAATTACTTTCGAATGAAAGAAGCGAGAGGGTTATATGACTGAAATGTATGCAAGCGAAACGCTGCCTGCCGACCACAAGGCGGCGATCCGTCAGGTAAAACAGGCCCTGCGCGCACAGATTGGTGACGTGCAGGCTGTCTTTAAGCGCCTTGAGAAGCGCATTGCCGCTCAGGTAGCCGAGATCAATGCCCTGAAAGCGAAAGGCGAAACGGTCTGGCCAACGATCCCTTTTGAAGATGTGAAGAACGGCCATGTTAGCGAGACACAGCGTGCGGCGATCAAGCGCCGGGGCTGTGCGGTGATTAAGGGCCATTTTCCGCGCGAGCAGGCGCTGGGCTGGGATCAATCTATGCTGGCCTATCTCGACCAGAACCGTTTCGACGACGTCTATAAAGGGCCGGGGGACAGCTTCTTTGGTACGCTTGAGGCCTCACGTCCGGAGATCTACCCCATCTACTGGTCGCAGGCGCAGATGCAGGCCCGCCAGAGCAGCGAGATGGCGCAGGTACAGTCCCTGCTAAACCGCCTCTGGACCTTTGAGAGCGACGGCAAGCAGTGGTTCGATCCGGATGTGAGCGTGATCTATCCGGACCGCATTCGTCGTCGTCCACCGGGTACGACCTCAAAAGGGCTGGGCGCGCATACCGATTCCGGGGCGCTGGAGCGTTGGCTGCTGCCCGCCTACCAGCAGGTTTTCGCCTCGGTGTTTAACGGCGATATTGACAGCTACGATCCGTGGCACGCTGCGCACCGTACCGAAGTGGAAGAGTACACCGTGGATAACACCACCAGGTGTTCGGTGTTCCGCACCTTCCAGGGCTGGACGGCGCTGTCGGATATGCTGCCGGGCCAGGGACTGCTGCACGTAGTACCGATCCCCGAGGCGATGGCCTATGTTCTGCTGCGCCCGCTGCTGGACGACGTGCCGGAGGATGAGCTGTGCGGCGTTGCGCCTGGGCGTGTGCTGCCCATCTCTGAGAAGTGGCATCCGCTACTGATCGAGGCGCTAACCAGCATTCCGGCGCTGGAGGCCGGGGACTCGGTGTGGTGGCACTGTGACGTCATCCACTCTGTGGCACCGGTAGAGAACCAACAGGGCTGGGGCAACGTGATGTATATTCCCGCCGCGCCGCTGTGCGAGAAGAACCTCGCCTATGCCCGAAAGGTCAAGGTGGCATTAGAGAACGGCGCGTCGCCGGGGGACTTCCCGCGTGAGGATTATGAAGCGACATGGGAGAACCGCTTTACGGTGGCGGATCTCAACGAGCACGGCAAGCGCGCGTTGGGCATGGCGTAAACGATAATGCAAACGTGGTAAATGTTGATTGTAAAATGTAGGCCCGGTAAGCGTCAGCGCCACCGGGCATTCTCATAGCCTAATTCCCTAAGTATTTCGCGTTACAGGAAGGCGGCAAACCTGTAAATCCCCGGGAGCTTACATAGGTAAGTGACCGGGGTGAGCAGGTGCAGCCAACACACCTGTAGCGTGAAAGACGACGGGAAATTAATCTATGCCTTTACTACGCAGATAGTCTTCATAGTTCCCGCTAAAGTCCACGACGCGTTCAGGGGTGATCTCAATTACGCGGCTCGCCAGGGAGCTTACGAACTCACGGTCGTGGGAGACGAAGACCAGCGTGCCCGGATACATCTCCAGCGCCATGTTCAGCGACTCGATCGATTCCATGTCCAGGTGGTTGGTCGGTTCATCCATTACGAGAATGTTCGGCTTCTGCATCATCAGCTTGCCAAAGAGCATACGCCCCTTCTCGCCCCCGGAGAGCACCTTCGCCGGCTTCTTGATATCGTCCTGGCTAAAGAGCAGACGACCAAGGAAGCTGCGCACCACCTGCTCATCGTCCCCCTCCTGCTTCCACTGGCTCATCCAGTCGAAGACGGTGAGATCGTTATCAAAGTCGGCGGCGTGATCCTGCGCGTAGTAGCCAATCTTCGCGTTTTCTGACCACTTCACGGTGCCGCTGTCCGGCTGCAGATCGCCCACCAGGGTCTTCAGCAGGGTGGTTTTACCCACGCCGTTGGCACCGAGAATAGCAATCTTCTCGCCCACTTCCAGCAGCAGGTTGAAGTTCTTAAACAGCGGGCCGTTATCGAAGCCTTTGGTGAGGGCTTCCACTTCCAGCGCGTTACGGAACAGCTTCTTATCCTGCTCAAAACGAATGAACGGGTTCTGACGGCTGGAGGCTTTTACCTCATCCAGCTTGATCTTATCGATCTGACGTGCACGGGAGGTCGCCTGACGAGACTTCGAGGCGTTAGCGCTAAAGCGGCTGACGAAGGATTGCAGGTCAGCGATCTGCGCTTTCTTCTTGGCGTTGTCGGCCAGCAGGCGTTCACGCGCCTGAGTTGCCGCGGTCATGTACTCGTCGTAGTTGCCCGCATAAACGCGCAGCTCGCCGTAGTCGAGATCCGCCATGTGGGTGCAGACCATGTTCAGGAAGTGACGGTCATGCGAGATGATGATCATGGTGCTGTTACGCTCGTTCAGCACCTGCTCCAGCCAGCGAATGGTATCGATGTCCAGGTTGTTGGTCGGTTCATCGAGCAGGAGGATGTCCGGATCGGAGAACAGCGCCTGGGCCAGCAGCACACGCAGCTTCCAGCCGGGAGCTACTTCGCTCATCGGGCCGTAGTGCTGCTCTACCGGAATACCGACGCCGAGCAGCAGCTCGCCCGCACGGGACTCGGCGGAGTAGCCGTCCATCTCGCCGTACAGCACTTCGAGGTCGGCCACTTTATAGCCGTCCTCTTCGCTCATCTCGGCCAGGCCGTAGATGCGATCGCGCTCCTGCTTCACTTCCCACAGCTCGCCGTGACCCATGATCACCGTGTCGAGCACGCTGAACTCTTCAAAGGCGAACTGATCCTGACGCAGCTTACCGATACGCTCGTTTGGATCGAGAGAGACGTTGCCCAGCGTCGGCTCAAGGTCGCCGCCGAGGATCTTCATAAAGGTGGATTTTCCGCTACCGTTCGCCCCAATCAGGCCGTAACGATTGCCGCCGCCAAACTTGACGGAGATATTTTCAAACAGCGGCTTACTGCCAAACTGCATGGTGACGTTGCTGGTAACTAACACGGCTTTATCCTGAAAATGTGTGACAAACTCTGCATTATGCCACAATTCCGAATTGAAATCGCGCAGGTGTGAACAGTTGCTACACTAGGGTAAGAGAAAAAAATGTGATTTCGTACACATCTCAATTCCATGCGCGTGGGAATGCACATATAATGCGCTCCCATCCTTTTGAGCATTCTTAACTAAACGGCCTGTGGCACAGAAACCTCGCATACCATGAATATGAAATTAACAACAATTTTAGCGGCGGCTTTCGCTGTAGTAGGGTTTTGCAAATCCGCGTCTGCTGTAACCTATCCGCTGCCGACCGATGGTAGCCGTCTGATTGGCCAGAACCAGGTCATCACTCTGCCAGAGAACAACAGCCAGCCGCTGGAGTACTACGCGGCCCAGTACCAGATGGGTCTCTCTAACCTGATGGAAGCGAACCCAGGTATTGACCCCTATCTGCCGAAGGGCGGTAGCGTGATGAACATTCCTCAGCAGCTGATCCTGCCGGACACCGTGCACGAAGGGATTGTGATCAACAGCGCCGAGATGCGCCTCTACTACTACCCGAAAGGCACCAACACCGTGATCGTGCTGCCGATCGGTATCGGCCAGCTGGGTAAAGATACCCCGATCAACTGGACCACCAAGGTTGAGCGTAAGAAAGCTGGCCCGACCTGGACGCCAACCGCGAAGATGCACCAGGAGTACATCGCCGCCGGTAACCCGCTGCCAGCGGTAGTACCTGCCGGTCCGGATAACCCGATGGGCCTCTACGCCCTGTACATTGGCCGCCTGTATGCGATCCACGGCACCAACGCTAACTTCGGCATCGGCCTGCGCGTGAGCCACGGCTGCGTGCGTCTGCGTAACGACGACATCAAGTTCCTGTTCCAGAACGTGCCGGTCGGTACCCGCGTACAGTTTATCGATGAGCCTGTAAAAGCGACCACCGAGCCAGACGGCAGCCGCTACATTGAGGTTCACAACCCGCTCTCTACCACTGAAGCGCAGTTTGATGGCAAAGAGATTGTGCCTATCACGCTGACCAAGAGCGTGCAGAGCATCACCAGCCAGCCGGACGCCGACCAGAGCGTTGTTGAGCAGGCGATTCAGAACCGTTCCGGGATGCCGGTTCGTCTGAACTAAGATGTTCATCAGTTAGAAAAAAGCCCGGCAATCGCCGGGCTTTTTGTTTTGCGTTTATTGTTGTGCCAGCTGGTTACGGCGATATTCCCCTTGCCGCTCCAGCATCCAGCCTGGATACTCACGCGGCAGCGCGCTGACCGCATCAAGCTGTTTCAACTCCTCTTCGCTCAGGCGGATCTCCGTCGCGGCAATGTTATCCGCCAGCTGATCCGGACGTTTAGCGCCGATAATCACGCTGCTGACCACCGGCTGATGCAGCAGCCACGCCAGGGCGATCTGCGCTACCGACACGCCTTTGCTGTCGGCTATGTTACGCATCACGTCTACGCAGTCGAAGGCGCGCTCTTTCTCTACCGGCGGGAAGTCAAACGCCAGCCGACGACCGCCCTCCTCTCCGCTGCCGCTGCGGTCATACTTGCCGCTCAGCAGGCCGCCCGCCAGCGGACTCCAGACCATCAGCCCCACGCCTTCGCTTTGCAGCATCGGGACCAGCTCACGCTCAAGGTCGCGCCCGGCGATGGTGTAGTAGGCCTGTAGCGAGGCGAAACGGGCCAGTCCTAAACGCTCGGAGATGCCCAGCGCCTTCATGATCTGCCACGCCGCCCAGTTGGAGACGCCGATATAGCGCACGTGCCCGTGCTGAACCAGGTTATCAAGGGCATAGAGCGTCTCTTCAATCGGCGTTGCCGGATCGAAGCCGTGCAGCTGGTAGAGATCGATATGATCCAGCTGGAGTCGGCGCAGGCTCTCTTTGACGCTGCCGATGATGTGATAGCGGGAGCTGCCGCGCGAGTTGACTCCGGCGGTGCCGGTTTCGCCGAACACCTTGGTGGCCACCACCACGTCTTCGCGAGGGATCTTGAGGTTTTTCAGCGCCTGGCCGGTGATCTCTTCCGAACGCCCTTCCGAGTAGACGTTGGCGGTATCGATAAAGTTGATGCCCGCTGCGAGGGCGTCGCCCACCAGCCGCTCAGCGTCGTTCTGCCGCAGCTGACCAATCTTGCCCCACATGCCGCCTTCGCCGCCGAAGGTCATGGTGCCCAGGCACAGCTCGGAGACAAAGAGACCGGTATTGCCAAGTTTTTGATAACGCATAGAACGCTCCTTTGGGTGTCGATGAGTGTTCAGTAGTTATACTCCCCCGCGCCGGATCGCGAATGTGAGGATCCTGCGCGTTTCTTGCCCAATCCTCTGAACTTTATCCTCGCGTCGCTTCACCAAAGACCGGATAGTCCGGCAGCTGCACGGTCTGGTACGGCTCCCAGCCGCCTCCCAGCGCCTTGTAGAGCGCCACCAGGTCGAGGCTGCTCTGCACCCGCGCCTGGGCGCGCTGCTGTTCGGCCTGCGCCAGCTGGCGCTGGGCGTCAAGTACGTCAATGAAGGTGGCAATCCCCTGGCGGTAGCTGTCGCTGGCGAGATCGAACGCACTCTGCAACGCCTCAATGGTTTTGCTCAGCCCGGCTTCGCGCTGCTGATCGGTACGGTAGCTGACCAGCGCGTTCTCTACGTCACCCAGCGCGCTCAGCACCGTCTGGCGATAGTTGAGCGCCGCTGCGCCCTGCTGCGCTCGTGCCAGCTTGACGCTGGAGACCAGCCGCCCGCCCTGGAAGATGGGAATCGACACCTGCGGCCCGAAGCTGTAGAAGTGGCTGCTCCAGTCGGTTAGCCAGTCGGTTTCGCTGTTGCGCAGGCCAAACTGGCCGCTCAGGGTGAGGCTCGGGAAGAGCTGAGCCACCGAGACGCCAATCTGCGCGGTGGCCGCGTGCAGGTTGGCCTCGGCTTCACGCACGTCCGGTCGACGGCGGGCCAGCGTTGAAGGAATGCCGGTCTGGATGATATCCGGCAGCTTCGGCAGAGGCTGCACCGACCGTAGCTCTGCATTAAGCGCACCGGGTGGCTTGCCGATCAGAATAGCCAAGGCGTTCATCGCCTGCTGCTCCTGGGCCTGATACTGTGGCAGCTGCGCCTCCAGATTACCGAGCTGTGCACGGGCGTTCTCCACGTCCAGCTGCGGCGACAGACCGCCACGCTGGCGACTCTCGGTCAGGCTAAGCGTCTCCTTTGCAGTGTCTATCTGGGTATTCATGGTGGCAAGGATACTCTGCGCCCCACGCAGCTGGAGCCACGCGCGCGCCACTTCCGCCTCCAGTGACACCAGAGCGTCGTTACGCTGTTCGATAGCCGCCTGCTGCTGAGCGTTGGCCGCCTCGACCTGACGACGCACTTTACCCCACAGATCCAGCTCCCATTGAGCATCGAAGCTGCCCTGGTAGAGATTCACCGGCTGGGTGAGCACCCCAAGGGCGTTGTTTATCTCGGGATCGACGCCCTGCAGCTGGCCATAAACATCGTGGGATTTAAGCTCGCCCTCCAGCCCCAGCTGCTGCCGGGTGGCCTGCAGGTTGCCGTTTACCGCTGGCAGGAAGGCCCCACCCGCCTGGTTGATCTGCTCTCGTGCGCCGGCGATGCGCAGCACGGTCTGCTGCAGGGAGAGGTTGCCGGCGATCGCCCTCTCGATCAGGCTGTTGAGCTGTGGCGAGTTAAAGGTGGTCCACCAGCGTGGATTCACCGCCTGGCTGGAGGTTTGCGACGGCACGGTTTTATCCCCGGCGTCGTTCCAGTGGCTCACCGCTGGCGGAACGGGTTGCTGGTAGTCCGGCCCCACGGCGCAGCCCGCCAACAGCAGGGTGAGTAACGACAGCGTCGGGGTATGTATCCTGTGCATGTTAATGTGCTCCTGCGCTGCCTTCGCTCTTAATCGGCGAAAGCAGAAGACAAAACGGAATCAGTAAAAACGCCACGGCGCTGAGGAGGGTAAAGACATCAACGTAGGCGAGAAAACGCGACTGTTCAATCATGGTTCGGTACATCTGCCCGGTAGCCAGACCGAGGGGATCGCCCGTCAGCGAGGTGAAGTTGCGGATCGCCTCGGCGGTCTCCCGCACCGCCAGATTAAACTGTTCGCTAAAGGGTGTGGTGTGGGCGCTCAGATAGGCGCTGTGCACCTGGGCGCGCTCGGTAATGGCGGCGGTTGAGAGCGAAATCCCAATCGATCCGGCAACGTTACGGAACATGGTAAACAGCGCGGCGGCGTCGGCGTTGAGCTGGCGCGGAATGGTGACAAAAGCGATGGTGGTAAGCGGCACAAACAGGAAGCCGAGACCAATCGACTGCGCGCTGCGGAACAGCACCAGGGTTTCAAAATCGACGTCCGGAGTCAGGTTGCGCGACCAGAAGAAGGCTACCGCCAGGCAGGTAAAGCCGAAGGCGATGATCCACCGGGTCTGTACCACCGGCATCAGCTTCAGCACCAGCGGGATGGTGAGTACGATCAGCACCGCCCCCGGCGAGAGCACCAGCCCGGACCAGGTCGCGGTGTAGCCGAGATCCTGCTGCGCCAGCTGGGGGATCACCACCGAGCTGCCGTAGAGGATCATCGCCATCCCGGCCATCAGCAGGCTGGAGACGGCAAAGTTTTTATCTTTCATACAGTGCAGGTCGACCACCGGCTTTTTCGCATACATCAGCCAGTAGATGGCCCCGATGATGCCAATCAGGGTCAGCACGGCAAAGGTGCGGATAAAGTTTGAGGCGAACCAGTCGTCATCTTCGCCACGGTCCAGCATCACCTGCAAGCAGCCCAGACCCAGCGCAATCAGGCCGATACCGGTCCAGT
>JBCNNW010000004.1:0-121337 GCA_039594205.1 Pseudescherichia sp.
AGCCGGATAACCAGGTTCCCCCAGGTTTCAGAGGTTAATCATGAAAGACGTCGGCGAAATGATGAAGCGTTTGCAAAAGATGATGCCTGCCCATGTGAAACCGGCGTTCACCACCGGTGAAGAGCTGCTGGCCTGGCAAAAAGAGCAGGGCGAGATCCGCTCGGCGGCCATTGCCCGGGAGAACCGGGCGATGAAGATGCAGCGTACCTTTAACCGCTCCGGTATTCGTCCTCTGCATCAGAACTGCTCTTTTGATAACTATAAAGTTGAAAACGAGGGGCAGATGAACGCCCTGAGCAAGGCGCGTCAGTACGTCGAGGAGTTCGACGGCAACATTGCCAGCTTTGTCTTCTCCGGCAAGCCCGGCACGGGTAAAAATCACCTTGCGGCGGCTATCTGCAACGAGCTGCTGCTGCGCGGTAAATCGGTGCTGATCATTACCGTGGCCGACATCATGTCCGCCATGAAAGAGACCTTCAGCAGCCGGGAGACCAGCGAAGAGCAGATGATCAACGATCTCAGCATGGTGGATCTGCTGGTGATCGACGAGATCGGCGTCCAGTCCGAGTCCCGCTACGAGAAGGTGATCATTAATCAGATCGTCGATCGCCGCTCCTCCTCCAAGCGTCCGACCGGCATGCTAACCAACAACAACGTGGCGGACATGACCCGACTGCTCGGCGAACGGGTGATGGATAGGATGCGGCTCGGCAACAGCCTGTGGGTCAACTTTACCTGGGATAGCTACCGCAGCCGCGTTACTGGCAAAGAGTATTAAGAGCTTTCCTGGCGCGGCCTGCCGGGTCTCCCGTTATATACTGGCGCGACTCATCCTAACGGGTTTTGCCACATGAAATCAGCCAAACGTTTACTGTGCAGCGTTGCGATCGCCAGCGCCCTGCTCTCTTCCCTCTCTCATGCTGCCACCTGGCAGGAGCAACTTACCAGCGCGGCCAGCCAGCTGAGTCAGAATTCAGGTTCCGCATCGACCCAGCAGAGCGGCACGTCGCTCTCCGCCCTTGGCGGCCTGCTGAACGGCGGCAACCAGGCGCTGAGCGCTGATACCATGAATAACGCCGCAGGCATCATGGGATACTGCGCTAAAAACAAGCTGGCCTCGGTGACCAGCGCGGAGAATATCAAGAGCCAGGTTCTGGAGAAGCTGGGCCTGAGCGCGCCGGAGCAGAAGGAGGATACTAACTTCCTGGAGGGCCTGCAGGGGATGCTGAACACCAAAGACGGTGAGCAGTTGAATCTGAATAATATCGGCAGCACGCCGCTGGCAGAGAAGGTGAAAACCAAGGCCTGCGACCTGGTCCTGAAGCAGGGCATGAACTTCCTCTCCTGATTATCACGCCTTAACGCGTCTGCGCGGCAGGCGCGTCTCTCTCCGAAATGAGACATCGCTCATAAAACCCCCTCTCTAAACCTTTTCTTAATAGGATCCCGGCTGTGTGACGCTAGAATTGCAGCTATGTGAATTCGCTATTAAAGTGTTATTCCTGCAAAATTCGGCTGTGGCTATTGAGGATTGACCGTTGTCTGAACTTCTCTCTCTTGTCCTGTTTATTGCCTCGATAGCGATCTACTCCCTGAAGGCTGGCCGCAACAGGTGGTGGTTTAGCGCCATGCTTGCCGTGCTGGGCCTCTTTGTTATCCTTAATATCGCGCTCTACGCCAGCGACTATTTTACCGGCGACGGCATTAACGACGCCGTGCTCTACACCATCACCAATAGCCTCACCGGCGCGGGCGTCAGCAAGTATATTCTGCCGGGTGCGGCGCTGGTCATTGGTCTGCTGACGCTCTTTTTTGCCCTAGGCTGGATCCTGCGCCGTCGCCGCCACCACCCGCTGCACATTGGCTATAGCCTGCTGGCGCTGCTGCTGGCCCTGGGGTCGGTCGATGCCAGCCCGGCCTTCAGGCAGATCACCGAGCTGGTCAAGTCCCAGTCCCGGGCGGGCGATCCCGACTTTGCCGTCTGGTATAAAGAGCCGGCAAAAAGCATTCCGCAGCCGGCGCTTAACCTGGTCTATATCTACGGCGAGAGCCTGGAGCGTACCTACTTTGACAGCGCGGCCTTTCCTGGCCTGACGCCGGAGCTGGGCGCGCTGAAAGATGAGGGGCTGGATTTTACCCATACCGCGCAGCTGCCGGGCACCGACTACACCATAGCCGGGATGGTCGCCTCCCAGTGCGGCATTCCGCTATTTGCCCCCTTCGAGGGGAACGCCTCGGCCTCCATGTCGAGCTTCTTCCCGCACAATCTCTGTCTCGGCGATATCCTGAAGAACTCCGGCTACGAGAACCACTTCGTGCAGGGGGCAAACCTGCGCTTTGCCGGGAAGGATGTATTTTTAAAATCCCACGGCTTTGACCATCTTATTGGTGCGGAGGAGCTGAAAGGCCGCGTTGCCGATCCAACCTACCGCAACGACTGGGGCTTCTACGATGACACCGTGCTGGACGAGGTGTGGCAGCAGTATCAGCAGCTCTCCCAGAGCGGCAAGCGTTTCTCGCTGTTTGCCCTGACCGTGGATACCCATCATCCCGACGGCTTTGTCTCCCGCAGCTGCGAGCGGAAAAGCTACGCCATTGACGGGAAAGCCAACCAGTCCTTTAGCGCAGTCACCTGCAGCCAGCAGCATATCGCCGCGCTGATCAACAAGATCAAAGCCTCGCCGTGGTTTAAGGATACGGTGATTGTGGTCTCTTCCGATCATCTGGCGATGAACAACACCGCGTGGAAGTACCTCAGCAAGCAGGATCGCAACAACCTCTTCTTTGTGCTGCGCGGCGACCAGCCTGTCCAGGACGTCGTGGGCCTGAAACGCAACACCATGGATAACGGTGCCACCGCGCTGGATATCCTCGGCGGGGATAATTTCCTTGGCCTCGGACGCAGCAGCCTCTCGGGCCAGTCGCTCTCCCAGTCGTTCCTGAACATGAAGGAGAAGGTGCTGGCGTGGAAGCCGGATATCATCCGCCTGTGGAACTTCCCCAAAGAGATGAAGGACTTCACCGTCGAGCGCGACAAGGAGATGATTGCGTTTTCCGGCAGTCGTTTCCGCCTGCCGCTGCTGATCCGCGTCTCGGACCAGCGCGTAGAGCCGCTGCCGGAGAGCGAGTACTCGGCGCCGCTGCGCTTCCAGCTCGCCGACTTCGCGCCACGGGATAACTTTGTCTGGATCGACCGCTGCTACAAGATGGCCCAGATGTGGGCCCAGCAGCTGGCGCTCTCCACCGACTGGTGCGTCTCGCAGGGCCAGCTTGGCGGCCAGCAAAGGGTGCAGCGGGTCGACAGCGCCCAGTGGCAAGGCAAAACCGCGTTTAAAGATACGGTCATCGACACCGCCCGCTATCAGCGCAACGTGGATATGCTCAAGGTGGTGGACAACGACGTTCGCTACAAAGCAGACAGTTTTATCTTCAACGTGGCGGGCGCGCCAGAAGAGGTGAAGCAGTTTAGCGGTATCTCTCGCCCGGAGAGCTGGGGGCGCTGGTCCAACGCGCAGCTGGGCGAAGAGGTGAAGATTGAGTATAACGCGCCGCTGCCGGAGAGCTTCGATCTGATTATTACCGCCAAAGCCTATGGCCCGAACGCCAACAAACCGATCCCGGTACGGGTGGGTGATAGTGAGCAAACACTAACTTTGGGCAACGATGTCTCTACCACCACGCTGCGATTCCATAACCCGTCGCACAGCAATACGCTGACCATTGTGCCGCCGGATCCGCAGTCCACCAACGAAGGGAATATTCTCGGCCACTCGCCGCGTAGATTAGGGATTGGGATGGTGGAGATTAAGGTAGTAAAAACCGAGGGCTAGCTGCCCCCGGTTGGGTAGGATCGTAACGTAGGCCGGGTAAGCGCAGCGCCACCCGGCGTTATGATTATGACAACTTAGAAGGTTTCCCAGTTATCGCCCGCGTCGGCAACGGCCGGTTTGCGGGTTGCCAGCGGCGCTGAGGCTTTGGCGATGATAGCCTGGTCACGGGCCTCTTTACGCTGATCCTGCATAATGCGGAACACCGCTACGGCCTGGGTCAGGCGGCTCGCCTGCTCTTCCAGCGCCGCCGCGGCTGCGGCAGATTCCTGTACCAGCGAGGCGTTCTGCTGGGTAACGCGATCCATCTCGGCCACCGCCAGACCCACCTGGTCGATACCGCGGCTCTGCTCGTCGGACGCAGAGGCGATTTCGCCCATGATGTCCGTTACGCGGGTCACCGCATTGACGATCTCATCCATGGTCTCACCGGCGCTCTCAACCAGGGTTGAGCCAAGCTCTACGCGGCCTACGGAGTCCTCGATCAGGCTCTTAATTTCGCGAGCGGCCTGGGCGCTGCGCTGGGCCAGGTTACGTACTTCACCTGCCACCACCGCAAAACCACGCCCCTGCTCACCGGCACGTGCTGCTTCTACCGCCGCGTTCAGTGCCAGGATGTTGGTCTGGAAAGCGATGCCGTCGATTACGCTGATGATGTCAGCGATTTTCTGCGAGCTGCCGGCGATGTCACGCATGGTCTGCACCACGTTATCCACCACTTTACCGCCCTTCTGCGCGGTCTCAGAGGCGCTAAGTGCCAGATGGCTCGCCTGACGGGCGTTTTCAGCGTTCTGCTTCACGGTCGCGGTCAGCTCTTCCATGCTGGCAGCGGTCTCTTCCAGAGAGGCAGCCTGCTGCTCGGTACGGGAGGAGAGATCGTTGTTGCCCATCGCGATTTCGCTTGCGCCGCTGTAGATCTCATTCGCACCGGTACGCACCGTACCCACGGTACGCATCAGCTCGCCCTGCATGTGGCGCAGGCTTTCTGCCAGCTGGCCCATCTCGTTCGCACCGTGCACGTCGATCTTCTGCACCAGATCGCCACCGGCGATGTGGCGGATGCTCTCCACCAGACGATTGAGCGGGGAGATGAGCACATTTTTGATGCCGAACCAGACGGCAACGATCACCGCCAGCACTGCCAGCAGCACGCCAACAATGATCCAGATAGCCATGCTGTAGGAGCTGTTGTTGTCCGCGACGGCGAGATCGTACAGCTGGTCATTCTGCTTCAGGAACTCAACGTACTGCTTCTCGAATCCATCCTGGTAACCCTGGGTCGGCTGATCAAAGAACTCGTTGATTTTGCCTGCGCCCAGCAGCTGAATAAGTTCAGCCAGTGCACCGTGGTAGATATCGTACTGGCGCTTGATCTCCTGGGTTAAGGCTTCGTTCTGGCGCGGATCGTGCGGCAGCGTCTGATATTCGTTCCAGTGCAGCTCCGCCTGTTTCAGAGAAACGGTGGCGGTCTGCATCAGCTCGGCGACGGTGGTGCCGCTGCCGATGTTGTTCTGATCCATCATGTAGCGGATCCCGGCACGGTTAAGCGTGTTACGGGTTTGCAGCAGGGCAACCCAGCTACCGTTAAGCGTGGACTGCTGCTCACGGATGGTTTGCAGAACGGTGAAGTTATCTTTGTCGTGTTTCAGCGCGCTGAAGAACAGTCCGCCGGAGGTGATTTGTAACAGGCCAAATAGTGCAAGGACCAGAAGTAAACTGGTCACAATTTTGATACGGTTTAACATGTTTTCTCATTCCTTTAGAGGGATAACAGTTTTTCGGCCTGGAACAGGAAAACTTTACCGAATAGTTGTGAGTTGTGTTGATCGCAGTGCAACCTGAGCACCGCATCTGCAACCCTTTTTTCGGAGTGCTTTTTTTATTAGACGTGGTTTAAACTTGAACGGTTCGTCAGCAAAGGAGATTGATGACATGGAAAAAGTCTCACCCTCTACACGTCTCACACCTGCCTCTGTCTACCAGCGACCAGCAGCTTTCATCATCGTTGCGTTGGCTGTTGTTGTCGGCTACATCGGTCTTTTCCGGAAAAGTGAAATCATGGCCGTCGATCGGGAATTAAACTTTGCTAATGTTGCGGTTAAACACTTTCCCCTTACTGACAATGGGAAGGTGGATTGGTGGCGAGACCATAAGCAGATTCTGAAGGAAAAGTTCAGCATACCTGTTCCGGCTAAAAACGGAGACTGGTACATCAGCATCTGGGATTATGGTGACGGATTTAAAGCAAAGCCAAATGGCGACATCAGAATTTTTAACGCTGACACCCAGGATATGCAGTGCTTCAACAACGATGACAGTAAATGCATAGATAAAGATTTACTGATGCGCATTGAAGGCAACAGGGATGGCAGTGTAGATATACAAGTAGGTGATAAAACGATAGCTGTTAAGTCATAAATGTATAAGGCCCCATTTGAACTGGGGTCTTACTGAGCAAAATCGATATCGGTCTGCTGTTTAGCCAGTGATCCACATCACACTCTTTTCCCTGTTCATGCCCCGTTAAAACCGCTTATCGCTCTCCTGCGACCGCTTACCCCTCACATTCAACCGCTCGGCCACTTATTGCCCATTTTCTGTTCGCCGTTTGCCATGATCCTCAGGGAAAATTTATCAATTTAACGCCTCCCTACTCCTGTAATCTTTTTCATATAGCCAGGTCTGATATGGATAATAAAAAGCTACTCAAGCACGTACCCTGGATGATCCTCGGGATCATCGGTGCTTTCTGTCTGGCGGTTGTCGCCTTACGGCGGGGTGAAAACGTAAGCGCCCTGTGGATCGTTGTCGCATCGGTCTCCGTTTACCTCGTTGCTTATCGCTACTACAGCCTCTACATCGCGCAGAAGGTCATGAAGCTCGACCCGACCCGCGCCACCCCGGCGGTCATTAATAATGACGGCCTGAACTACGTGCCCACCAACCGTAACGTGCTGTTTGGTCACCACTTTGCCGCTATCGCCGGGGCGGGGCCGCTGGTGGGTCCGGTACTGGCCGCGCAGATGGGCTACCTGCCCGGTACGCTCTGGCTGCTGGCGGGCGTGGTGCTGGCCGGTGCGGTGCAGGACTTTATGGTGCTGTTTATCTCCTCCCGTCGTAATGGGGCTTCTCTCGGGGAGATGATTAAAGAGGAGATGGGGCCGGTACCAGGCACTATCGCCCTCTTCGGCTGCTTCCTGATCATGATCATCATCCTCGCCGTGCTGGCGCTGATCGTCGTTAAGGCGCTGGCGGAAAGCCCGTGGGGTGTCTTCACCGTCTGCTCCACCGTGCCAATCGCGCTGTTTATGGGGATCTACATGCGATTCCTGCGCCCGGGCCGCGTGGGCGAAGTGTCGGTGATTGGTATCGTGCTGCTGGTGGCGTCTATCTACTTCGGCGGCGTAATTGCAGCCGACCCATACTGGGGCCCGGCGCTGACCTTTAAAGACACCACCATCACTTTCACCCTGATTGGCTATGCGTTTGTCTCCGCCCTGCTGCCGGTGTGGCTGATCCTCGCCCCGCGTGACTACCTGGCGACCTTCCTGAAAATCGGCGTTATCGTCGGCCTGGCAATTGGCATTGTGATCCTCAACCCAGAGCTGAAGATGCCAGCTATGACCCAGTACATCGACGGTACCGGTCCGCTGTGGAAAGGTGCGCTGTTCCCGTTCCTGTTTATCACCATCGCCTGCGGCGCCGTCTCTGGCTTCCACGCCCTGATCGCCTCTGGCACCACGCCGAAGCTGCTGGCCTGTGAAACCGACGCCCGCTTTATCGGCTACGGCGCGATGCTGATGGAGTCCTTCGTAGCGATTATGGCGCTGGTGGCGGCCTCAATTATCGAGCCGGGCCTCTACTTTGCCATGAACACCCCGCCTGCCGGTTTGGGTATCGTGATGCCGAACCTGCACGAGCTGGGCGGCGCGAACGCCCCGGCGATCATGGCTCAGCTGCAGGACGTTACTGCCCATGCGGCCGCTACGGTCAGCTCCTGGGGCTTTGTCATCACCCCAGAGCAGATCCTGCAAACCGCGAAGGATATCGGTGAGCCGTCCGTGCTGAACCGCGCTGGCGGCGCACCGACACTGGCGGTGGGTATCGCTCACGTGTTCCACAAAATTCTGCCGTGGGCCGACATGGGCTTCTGGTACCACTTCGGCATTCTGTTCGAAGCGCTGTTTATCCTTACCGCGCTGGATGCCGGAACCCGCTCCGGCCGCTTTATGCTGCAGGATCTGCTGGGTAACTTCGTGCCGTTCCTGAAGAAAACCGACTCTCTGGTAGCGGGTATTATCGGTACCGCTGGCTGCGTCGGACTCTGGGGCTACCTGCTCTATCAGGGCGTGGTCGATCCGCTGGGCGGCGTGAAGAGCCTGTGGCCGCTGTTTGGCATCTCCAACCAGATGCTGGCCGCCGTGGCGCTGGTGCTGGGTACCGTGGTGCTGGTGAAGATGCAGCGTACCAAATACATCTGGGTGACCGTGGTTCCGGCCGTCTGGCTGCTGATCTGCACCACCTGGGCGCTGGGGCTGAAGCTGTTCAGCGACAACCCGCAGATGGAAGGCTTCTTCTACATGGCGAACCAGTACAAAGCGCGTATTGCCGCCGGTAGCGAGCTGACCGCCCAGGAAGTGGCGAACATGAACCATATCGTGGTCAACAACTACACCAACGCCGGACTGAGCATCCTCTTCCTGGTGGTGGTCTACAGCATCATCTTCTACGGGTTCAAAACCTGGATGAAGGCCCGCAACAGCACGGTGCGTACAGATAAAGAGACCCCATATGTGCCGGTGCCGGAAGGCGGCGTGAAGACCTCGTCCCATCATTAATCGTTAACGTAGGCCCGGCAACCTTGCCGGGCTTTTTCAATATCAGGAACGCCACATGTTTGGTAACTTAGGTGAAGCAAAAAAGTATCTCGGCCAGGCCGCGAAAATGCTGATTGGAATTCCTGACTACGATAACTACGTCGAGCATATGAAGACCAATCACCCGGATAAGCCCTACATGACCTATAACGAGTTCTTCCGCGAGCGACAGGAAGCACGCTATGGCAGCGGCGGAAGCAGCTGCTGTTAGGAGACACTATGACACCCATTGCAGTAACGCTTCTTACCGGTTTTCTGGGCGCGGGCAAAACGACCCTGCTGCGCCACATCCTCAACGAGCAGCACGGCTACAAAATTGCGGTCATTGAGAATGAGTTTGGCGAGGTCTCCGTTGACGATCAGCTGATTGGCGATCGTGCCACGCAGATCAAAACCCTGACTAACGGCTGCATCTGCTGCTCTCGCTCCAACGAGCTGGAGAGCGCCCTGCTGGATCTGCTCGACGGCCTCGACCGGGGCGATATCGCCTTTGACCGGCTGGTGATCGAGTGCACAGGCATGGCCGATCCCGGCCCGATTATCCAGACCTTCTTCTCTCACGAGATCCTCTGCCAGCGCTACCTGCTGGACGGCGTCATTGCCCTGGTGGATGCGGTGCACGCCGACGGGCAGATGAACCAGTTTACTCTCGCCCAGTCGCAGGTAGGCTATGCCGATCGCATTCTGTTGACCAAAACCGACGTGGCGGGCAGCGCCGACGCCCTGCGCGAGAGGCTTCAGCGCATCAACGCCCGGGCACCGATCTACACCGTCACCCACGGCGACATCGATCTGGCGCTGCTGTTTAACACCAACGGTTTTATGCTGGAGGAGAACGTCGTGCCGGCGACGCCGCGCTTCCACTTTATGGCCGACAAGCAGAATGACATTTCATCTATCGTCGTGGAGCTGGACTATCCGGTAGAGATTGGCGCGGTCTCCCGGGTGATGGAGAACCTGCTGCTCAGCTTTGCGGAGAGGCTGCTGCGCTACAAGGGCATGCTGTGGATCGACGGCGAACCCAACCGCCTGCTGTTTCAGGGCGTGCAGCGTCTCTACAGCGCCGACTGGGACCGTCCCTGGGACGACGAGCCGCCGCACAGCACGCTGGTGTTTATCGGCGTCCAGCTGCCGGAGGAGGAGATCCGGGCGGCCTTTGCTGAGTTAAAAACCCGGTGACCCGCGATATCCCGCAAACCTTCTGGCGCTCGCCGCTGCTGCCGGGTGTGGAGTTACGCTCCACCTGGCAGAGCCGCCAGGCATACAAGACGCATAGCCACGCTCAGCTGTCGATCGGTGCCATCGTCGAGGGGCAGACCCGCTGCGTCTGTAACGGCGAAACGTATCTGCTCTCGCCGGGGGATCTGATCGTCATTCCCGCGCATGCTCCGCACAGCTGCAATCCGGTGGATGGGCAGCCTCGCAGTTACCATATGCTCTATATCGAAACGGATTTTCAGCCTGCGCTTCAGATTGTTCAGAGTGAATCCCTGTTCCGTCACTATCTGCAAGCCATTGAGAACCTCTCTTCTCAGGCAGTCCAGGCGCTGCTCGCCGCGCTTCCCACTGGATCCGTCCAGCCTGCAACGCTGCGCCCCAGCAGCCTGCAGCTGCAGGAAACGCTGCTTGAAAACCTGGTAGCTCCGCCTTCTATGGATGCGCTGGCCCACCGCTTTTCTCTACGCAAAGAGACGCTGATCCGCACTTTTAAGCAGGATATTGGCCTGACGCCCATCACCTTTCTCAATAGCGCCCGGATTGAGTTTGCCAAAACACGTTTGCGCGCCGGGGCGGATATTGCCGACGTCGGCTACCAGAGCGGCTTTGCCGATCAGAGCCACTTCCATAAGACCTTCGTCAGCTATACCGCCGCCACGCCGCGCCAGTACGCCACGGGCCGATCAATATCTGACAATAATTAACGCCTTTTGCGAGGTAGGATGGCCTCAGTTTTCTTTTCTGAGGTCGCTATGGAGCTGTTACACACCCTGTTTCCCGCCGCGTTTGCCATGCTGGCGCTGTCGCACTTTGTCGCCCTGCTCAGTCCCGGCCCGGATTTCTTTCTGCTAACGGGTTACGCTATCCGCTACCGTCTGCGCGGCAGCCTCGGACTGTGCGTGGGCATCGCCGCGGGCAACGCCGTCTATATCGCGCTGGCAATTGTTGGCTGGAGTGAGCTGCGGCGCTCACCGGTGCTATTTTCAATTATCGAGCTGGCTGGAGCGGCGTACCTGCTATGGATTGGCAGCCATCTTATTCGCAGCAGGCCGGGCAATCTGGCGCTACAAGGCGTTGATGCTGGTCGCCCGTCGCTGGTGAAGCAGGTGCTGATTGGGCTGGCTTCGGCGCTGCTCAACCCCAAAAACGCCCTCTTCTACCTGGCCCTGATGGCCTCGCTGCTGGGGCCCAACGTTACGCTGCTCCAGCAGTCGGTAAGCGGCATCTGGATGGTCATGGTGGTGCTGGTGTGGGATCTGCTGGTGGTAATGCTGATTGGTTTGCCGCCGGTGCAAAAACGCCTCTCGGCGGCGGTGGTCGTTATCGAGCGGATCGCCGGTGCGGTGCTGATGGGGTTTGGGCTATGGATTTTAGCAACGTGTTTTTTTGCCGGCCCCTGGGCTCGGCAAGCGTAAGCCCCGCTGGCTAGACTATTTTTTATTTTGATCGCGCAGCATGGCTTCACGCAGAATTGCGTTCAGGCGCGTTTGGTAACCTTTCCCGGGCCGTTTCAGCCACTCCATAACATCTGCGTCAATACGCACGGATGCCTGCGTTTTCAATGGCCGATAAAATTTACCTCTTGTGGTGTCGGACCATTGCGTATCATCCGTTGCGGGAATATCGCTGTAGTCGATATCCGCATCGGGTTTCGCTGCCAGAGCGTTAAGCTCCGCTTCTCGCTGAGTACTCAACATAGATGTACTACCGCGTTTATGCTTAACAATGCTCATAACGGCTCCTCTCTTTACGATCCGCTTTTCGCGCACTGATAATCCGAATAATTTCTTCCCCACTCTCAAAGCGAATTGTGTGCGCAACCAGAATAACAACAATGCCGTGCACTAGCCCTATCGTTTGCCAGCGATATTCACCATTTTCATATCGATCCTGCATAGATAGATGATGCGGATCGTCGAATACAAGAACAGCATCTTCAAACCTGAGTCCATGCTTACGCAGATTACTTTTGGCCTTGTTGACATCCCACTCGAACTCCGTTGGCATAGTCTACCCTTCCTTGTTTGTATATACAAAAAAGCATATACAAAACGAGATTTAGGCACACTTTATTTACGGTTTCATCATTCGTAACTGGAATCAGGGTTCAGTATTTTTGCAAAAAACGTCTAGCGAGAAGTCAAATCGATGCGGCGCACGGCGCTACTCCACTTCTCCCCGCCGCAGCCCAATATCTTTTAGCTGCTCATTGCTCATTTTTTGTAGGGTACGCCGCGCCTGGCTCCGCAGATGCCATTTTTTGATTGCTCGCCAGAGGATGGCGAAGCCGATAAAGGGTCTTTTACCTCTGTTTTCATGAAATTCCATTCTGTGTCTCCTCTCGCTGGCTGAGACACTATCATCATGGATTTCAGGCGGAACAATACAGACTCAAAAAACAGTTTTCTTTTCCATACAGAAGAGCTAAAAGAGTATCTGAGCAGCGTAATTAGCGCAGATCTGTACTGGTTTTTTTATCTGTATGGCAGAAAATAGGGATACAGCATGGCACGTTACCAACTTCTGGCGAATCTCTTAGCCGAGCGTATTGAGCAAGGCCTGTATCGGCATGGGGAAAAACTTCCATCGGTACGCAGCCTGAGCCAGGAGCATGGCGTGAGCATCAGTACCGTTCAGCAGGCATATCAAACCCTGGAGACGCGGCAGCTTATTACCCCGCAGCCGCGCTCCGGCTATTTTGTTGCCCCGCGTAAGGTACAGCCCCCCGTGCCGCATATGTCGCGTCCGGTACAGCGTCCGGTGGAGATCACCCAGTGGGATCAGGTGATCGATATGCTGAAGGGGCACAGGGATAAAGAGATCACTCCCTTCAGCAGCGGCGCGCCCGACATTGAGCAGCCCAGCCTGCAACCCCTCTGGCGCGAGCTAAAACGCCTGGTGCAGCATAATCTCAATGAGGTGCTGGGCTATGACTCGCTCACCGGTCGTCAGGAGCTACGGGAGCAGATTGCCCGCCTGATGTTAGACGGTGGCTCGGTGGTGAGCGCGGAGGATATTATCGTCACCAGCGGCAGCCAGAGCGGATTATCACTGGCCCTGCTGGCGGTATGCCAGCCTGGGGATATTATCGCCGTCGAGTCGCCCGCCTACTATGGCACCATGCAGCTTCTGCGCAGCCTCAACGTTAAGGTCATTGAGATCCCGACCGATCCAGAAACGGGCATGAGCATTGAGGCGCTGGAGCTGGCGCTCGCCCAGTGGCCGGTCAAGGGGGTCATTACCGTGCCGAACTGTAATAATCCTCTCGGATTTATTATGCCGGACGCGCGTAAACGGGCACTCCTTGCCCTTGCCCAGAGCCATGACATTGTGATTTTTGAGGATGATGTTTATGGCGAGCTGGCGACTGACTATCCACGCCCGCGCACGATCCACTCCTGGGACATTGATGGCCGGGTCATGCTGTGCAGCTCGTTTACCAAAACCGTTGCGCCAGGTCTGCGCGTGGGCTGGATTGTACCTGGCCGCTACCACGATCGTTTTTTGCAGATGAAGTATGCCGTGCTGGGTAGCAATGTGCCCGTTACCCAGCTGGCAGCGGCACACTTTATCAAAGAGGGGCATTACCATCGTCATATCAGACGGATGCGCCACCTTTACCAGCGTAACATGGCGATCTATACCTGCTGGGTACGGGAATATTTTCCAGAAGGGGTCTGTATCACCCGTCCGAAAGGCGGATTCATGCTATGGGTCGAGCTGCCCGAGCAGGTCGACATGGTCTGCGTGGCGAAACAGCTATGCCGACTGAAAATCCAGGTCGCACCAGGATCGCTGTTTTCGGCATCAGGGAAGTATCGCAACTGCGTGCGAATTAACTGCGCGTTACCGCCAAACGAGAAGCATCATGCGGTAATGGAAAAACTGGGCAATGCGATAAAAGTAGCAATGGAATAACCCCCTCCCTGGCAGGAGGGGGCGGGAGTCACTTATTTACTGACCACGACCAGCTTCTGGTTCACGAACTCTTTGATCCCCAGATCCGACAGCTCGCGGCCAAAGCCGGAGCGCTTAACGCCGCCGAACGGCAGTTCCGGTGCGGTATCGGTCAGGGAGTTGATGTAAACCATCCCGGTCTCGATACGTGACGCCAGGGCTTTTGCCCGGTCAATGTTCTGGCTGAAGATAGCCCCGCCGAGACCGTAGTGAGAGTCGTTGGCCAGCTTCACCACTTCGTCATCATCTTTGACCACGTACATCTGCGCTACCGGGCCGAAGAACTCTTCGAAATAAGCCGGATTGTCGCGGGTAATGTGGGTCAGAATGGTCGGCTCAAAGAAGTTGCCCTCGCGCTCAACGGGTTTGCCGCCCAGGTGCAGCGTCGCGCCGTTCTTCACCGCCTCGTCTACCTGTTTGGTCAGGGTCTCCAGGGCGTCTTTCGACGACAGTGGGCCTAAGGTAGTGGACTCATCCATCGGGTCGCCAATCTTCACCTGACGGAAAGCCTCGGTGTATTTCTCAAGGAACTTATCGGCAATCGACTCCTGCACAATAAAACGCTTGGCGGCGGTGCAAACCTGCCCGGCGTTCTGCAGACGTGCGGTAACGCCCACCTTAACGGCTTTCTCCAGATCGCTATCGTCCAGCACCACAAAGACGTCGTTACCGCCCAGTTCAAGAGTCGCTTTTTTCAGTTTTTTGGCCGCCTGCGCCGCTACCGCGCTGCCCGCCGTTTCTGAACCGGTCAGCGCCACGCCCTGAACGCGATCGTCGGCAATGATATTGGACACCTGATCCGAAGAGATAAACAGGTTAGTGTAAGCCCCCTCCGGCGCACCTGCATCCCGTACCAGCTGCTCGAAGATCTCCGCACAGTGCGGCACAATGCTGGCATGTTTAACAATAATCGGGTTACCGGCGGCCAGGTTGGGAGCCAGAACGCGCATCAGCTGATAGTAAGGGAAGTTCCACGGCTCAACCGCCATCAGCACGCCGATGGGATGATGCTCAACCCAGGCGTCGCCCAGATCGGAGTTGTATTTCACCGGCGCAAGGAAGGTTTTTGCATTATCGGCGTAGTAGCGCGCAATGCTGGCGCACAGTTTTACTTCGCCGCGGCTCTGTTCGATCAGTTTGCCCATCTCCTGGGTGGCGATCTTCGCCAGCTCCTCGGAACGCTCCTCCAGCAGATTGGCAAGCTTAAGCAGGACAGGTAGACGCTTGTCGATATCGCCCTTCGACCAGTCGGAGTGGTATAGCGCATCCGCTTTTTTTAGCGTTGCTTCGACATCCGCGTCACTGTGGGATGGATACTCTTTAACAAGCTGATTTGTAAATGGATTCACGGTCTGGTAAGCCATCTCAAATACCTCCTGGTTAGCAGTAAAAGATGCTGATAAGGTTAATAAGGGTAGTTGAAACAGATGATGATGCATGGATTATCCGGCATAAACGGACGGTTCCGAGTGTTTGCGAAGCGCAGAATAGTCCAGCGTTTGCACGATAGTGCGTTCAGCTTCTACGCTTAAACGCATGGATAAAATCACTGGCTATTCGTCACGACAAGGCATTGGGAGCAATCATGAGTGAAGCGACTATTCGCGGTATGGACCATATCGGCATTACCGTACCGGACATTAAGCAGGCTACCACCTTCCTGTGCGCCGCCCTGGGTGCAGAGCTGCTCTATGAGTCCGTCTCACCGGGTCAGGAGATTGACCAAAACGCCCAGCAACACACGCTGCGCCTTGACGAGGGTACCCAAGTGAAAGCGGTCAGGATGCTGAAGCTGCACAACGGTCCGGGCATTGAGCTGTTTGAGATGCAGGGACCGGATCAGAACAGCCCTCCCCGCGCCAGCGACTATGGCCTACAGCACTTTGCGGTCTATACCGAGGATATGCAGCAGGCTACGCAACGCTTCGAAGAGGCCGGAGGTAAAATGTTTACCGAGCCTAAGCCGCTCACTTTTCCTACCGAGTACGGCGACGGCAATCAGTTCTGCTACGGCAGCACGCCCTGGGGCGGCATCGTAGAGTTTATCTCCCGCCCCTCGCCAATGCCCTATGAAAAAGAGACCGCTTCGCGACGCTGGAAACCCTGATTCGGATTTCTATTTAATCGTCAGGGCTCTATGATGAACAGATGGATAAATTAGCCGAACTTAAACGCGCCAAGCGCCTGGCCCTGTCGCTGCTGCTGATCGCTGCGGCGACCTTTGCTACCACGCTTTTTTTGCCACCTACCCGTCTGGTAGGCGCAGTGAAGGCCGTCGCCGAAGCGGCAATGGTCGGCGCACTGGCCGACTGGTTTGCGGTGGTGGCGCTGTTTCGCCGCGTGCCGCTGCCCTTCATTTCCCGCCATACGGCGATCGTTCCCCGTAATCAGGAACGGATCGGCGACAATCTCGGCCTCTTCGTGCAGGAGAAGTTTCTCGATACCCAGTCGCTGATTGCCCTGATCCGTCGCCATGAGCCTGCACTGATGATCGGCACCTGGTTCAGCCAGCCGGACAACGCCCGCCGGGTGGGTCAGCACCTGTTGCAGGTGATGAGCGGCTTTCTCGATCTTACCGACGATGCCCGCATCCAGAACTTGCTCAAGCGCGCCGTGCACAAGGCGATCGACAAGGTCGATCTCTCTGGCACCACCGCGCTGGTGCTGGAGAGCCTCACTAAAAACAACCGTCATCAGGTGCTACTGGACGCACTGATCGCCCAACTGTTGACGCTGATCCAGCGCCAGAGCACCCGCGACTTTATTGCCCACCATATTGTGCGCTGGCTGAAGACCGAGCACCCCCGTAAGGCGATGCTGCTGCCTACCGAGTGGCTGGGAGAGCAGAGCGCGGAGATGGTCTCCAGCGCGGTGAACTCCCTGCTGGATGACATTAGTCACGACCAGGGCCACCAGATCCGTCAGGCCTTTGACAAAGCCACCCTGAAGCTTATCGAACGGCTGAAGAGCGATCCGGAGATGGCCGCCCGCGCGGAGAGCACCAAGACCTACCTGAAAGAGGACGAAGCGTTTAACCGCTATCTGGGTGAGCTGTGGGGGGATCTGCGTAACTGGCTGAAGGCCGATATGGAGAGTGAAAACTCAAAAGTGCAGCTGCGCATTGCCGAGGCCGGACAGTGGTTTGGCGAGACGCTGGTAGCGGACGACGCCCTGCGCGCCTCGTTTAATCAGCACCTTGAGCAGGCCGCCCGCAGCGTGGCCCCGGAGTTTGCCCAGTTCCTCACCCGTCACATCAGCGATACGGTCAAGAGCTGGGATGCAAAAGAGATGTCGCAGCAGATCGAGCTAAATATCGGCAAAGATCTGCAATTCATTCGCGTCAACGGGACGCTGGTCGGCGGCACCATTGGGCTGATCCTCTGGCTGCTGTCGCAGCTGCCGGGGCTGTTTGCCGGTTAATCAGGCTGGCGGCGCGATCACGTAGCGCGTGGCTTCAAAGCGGTTAAGCAGCAGGTGGACCAGGAAGACCATTGTCAGGGTAATGAACAGCGAGACGGTGACCGAGACGATACGGTAGAGATCGCTGAATACCAGATCCTGATTGGGATGCAGATTTTGGCCGAACATGATCCCGAGGGTGGTAATACTGGCAAAGCCCACCCCGGCTCCCACCTTCTCCATGGTATGCAGGCGCGCACCCACTCCCAGACCGAGGCAGATCAGCGGCATCATCAGCAGCATGTGGCTGCTGTGATCGTAGAGCACCAGCTGGATCAGCAAAATATAGATGCAGCCTAACACCACCCCTGCTATTCGCCACACGGAGCTAAGCACCGCCCCACGGTAGCTCATCGGGAAGAGGCACAGCACACCCGCCATCAGCGCTGACAGCGAGTCGCTGAGGTTACACACCTGAAAGACGATAAAGATCAGCGTTGCCACCGTGCCAGAGAGCAGCGACTCATGACGGATGCGGGCGGCGTCCTTCTCAATCACCGGCGGGCGCATGCGCGGCTCAACGTCCGGGATGAGATAGTGCAGCAGCGCGCTCAGACCCACCGCTAATACGCACGCTTCAATATTAGAGAAGAACAGCACGTGCCAGTCGTTAGTGGGATAGCTCATAAAGTTGAGCATCGTGCTTTGGCATACCACGCCCATCGAGCCAAAGAGAAACAGCGGTCCCTGACTCATAAAACGAAAGCGCACCACGTACAGCGCAAAGACCACCAGCGTCATGATCACCGGCCACTGTGACAGGTAGCCGATGATCAGCACCATCTCAATGCAGTTGATTACCGAGCTGAAGATAAACTGCCTCGCCACGTGGCCGTTAAAAACCGGCACCAGCGACATCAGCATCAGTGGGTAGACCACGAAAAAGACGCCGTACTGCACGTTGTAGAAGCTCGAAATACTGAGGGCAAGCGTCCCCGCCAGCGCAATGCGCAGCGTCTGGCGGAAATCGTTAGCCGAGTAGACAACCTTGTCGTGAGGCGAAAAAACGCGGGCCAGCGTACTAATAGACATAGTGCAGCAGACTCACCAGATGAATTTGCAAACCCGAGAAGAAATGGGCAAACGGGCCTTCGCTGTTGTAGAGCTGCACGGTGGCACGCGCCCCGGTCGGCAGCGGCTGTGCCAGCGGTTCATCCAGCACGACGTGGATGCGCATTCGTTGGGCATCACGTACCCAGCGGTTAGAGGTCTCCGGCTGGGAGAGTTCGCCGTTCACCGCTTCCTGGCCCGCCAGGATCCCGGCATCGCGAGAGGTCACCCGGGCATGGAATACCTGGCCCGGCAGGGCATCAAAGACCACCGCCGCATCGGTTCCCGGTTTCGTGTGGCGCAGGCTCTTCTCACGGAAGTCAGCCACGATATCGGTATTGTTACTCACCAGCGCCAGCGCGGCCGAGCCGGCAGAGGCGTACCAGCCGGGGCTTAGCTGCAGGTTACTCACGGTGCCGTCCGCTTCAGCACGGATCTGCGTCCAGCCGAGGTTAAGCTGCGCCTCTTCCAGCGCGTTCTGGTACTTCTGCAGAGTGACGTTACGGCTATCGTCCCGGTCGCCGCGCTGAATTTGCAGGGCGCGGATGTTGGCCAGCAGGTTGCTGACCGACTGCTCGCTGGACTGCCACGCGGTGCGGACCTTATCGAGGTCCTGCTGAGAGACGTTCTGGCTGGTGCTCAGGCGCTGATAGCGATCGAAGGTCGCCTTATCGTTGCGGGCTGTCAGCTGAGCGCTGGTCAGGCTCGCCTGCGAGGCGGCGATCTGCGCATCCAGCTGCTGGTTAGTTAGCCGCGCCTGCCGCAGGGCGATCTGCGCCGCCTCTACGCGATTGATAAACGGCGTCTGATCCAGCTCAAACAGCAGGTCGCCCTTCTTAACCTGGCTATTGTTGTGCACATAGACCTGTGCGACATAGCCAGAGACGCGGGCGGAAACGGGCGACACCACGCGCATCACGGTGGAGTCGGGCGTCAGCGGGATCCAGATATCTGCAACGATAAAATAGATAAACATCAGCAGGAAAGAGGCAATACTGCCCCTTACCCAGCGGGCGAATTTTTGTTCAGGCGTCATCATAATTATTATGTCTTACGGTGTTAGTGCAGGTGATGCAGCGGCGCAGGCGGGCGTGCCAGCGGCGTCTGTTAACAAAAGCGGGGTAAGCTAATGCTTATCAGGGAAACTATCAAGAAATGAACAGGTAAAGAGCATGGATTGTATAAAGTGATCTGCATCACATAACAAAGCTTTGCATAAGGACAGATGCCCGCCTTTCCTCTCCTCTGCCACAACCTGTCAACAGGCTGTTTTAGCCTTTTAAGTAATAACAATCCTGTTGGTGCTACTCAATTATTTATAAAATTTCATTTTAGTTTTTTCATCGTTTGCCGTTAATAACTGATAGCGCTCACCACTCGGTAGAGCAAAAAAAAGCATGAAATCAAATAATAACATTCAGAAATAATAACAGGGTTACTCTATTAATCAGATATCTGAATCGATGCGCGACGTCTGACATTTTTGAATTACATACCAGCATAACGATAAAAAAGGTATATCTATGCCATCAGCAAGGATCCAGTCGGTCTTAACACAAAACATTCCGGGCCGTACTAGCGAGCAGAAACTCTCACTGGTCTCATCTGCCTCACCTCGATTTACCTTAGAAAGCGATGTGGCATTAGCACCTGACGTTATTAAGCAACTTGATGAAGCCAAAGCGAAGATCGATCACTATCAAAAAATTTATATCGATTGGGGTTTTTCTGCCGTTGATCCGCAGGGTAATGGCATCGTACTTAACTTTTATGGCCCGCCGGGTACAGGTAAAACGCTGACTGCCGAAGCGCTTGCTGGATCGCTATCACTCTCCATTTTGTCTATCAGTATTGCCGATCTGGAAAGTAAATTTATGGGCGAAACGGCGAAGAATATCGCCGCGCTATTCAAGCAGGCAGCAAACGAAAACGCCGTCCTGTTTTTCGATGAAGCCGATACGCTGCTCGGAAAAAGACTCTCTTCGGTAACACAGGGCATTGATAACGAAGTCAATGCGATGCGTTCAACGCTACTTATCGAGCTGGAAAAACATTCCGGCATCGTTATTTTCGCTACCAACTTCGTCAAAAATTACGACAGCGCATTTTTAAGCCGTATTACTCACCATATTGGCTTTAGTTTACCCGGCGAGCGTGAACGTAAGCACATCTGGAGCAAACTCATCGTGGCCGCCATTCCTCTCTTCGGAGAGCGTGAAATGCTTATTGACCACGCTACCACCCTTTCTGATGGCCTTTCCGGTCGCGATATCCGCAATGCTATGCGGCTGGCGCTGCCAAAAGCCGTTATGGAAACTGAAAATCAGGCGCTGGCTATGCACCATATCGAAAGTGCCATTAACCAGATCCGCGATGCCTACATTGCCATTACAAAAACGCCGGTATCGGATATTCCTCCACACATTGACACAGCGAAAAAAATGCTCGGTTTGGGCTAAGGATAGAAAATGGGACTTTTTAGTTCTTTAGGATCTTTTTGTTCTTCAGTAGGTTCAGCGTTTAGCAGTGCTATCTCCTCAGTAGGTCGTGCGGCCTCCTCTGCATTCAGCGCTGCTAAAGAGTATGCGACGAAGGCGATCGGCTGGATGGCAACAAAAGCAGAAAGCTTTATGGGCAGCGTAAGTCAGATGTGGCAGCGCGTGAAGCCCTATATTGCGAAGGGCCGAAAAGTTCTGCAGTTTGTCGGTAAAATGGTGAAAAATCCCTGGGTAAAAGCGGCCCTGGCGACGCTGGATAAGGCTCTGGCATTCCTGGAAAATATTGATAAAAGCCCTCTCGCACGTAAAGTCAAAAAAGCACTTGAATGGGTTATCGAGTGGTGTAAAGACTCTCATCAAAAACGGCTGGAAAAAGAAGAACTGGAAGAGGCTCGCCGTCATGCCGCAGCGCTGGCCGAAGCCGAGAAGACGCTGCAAGGCGAGCAGCGCGACGCTGTTTCCGCGATGGCATTACTTAACAACTACATGATTGTTAAGGCTGAAGTAGAAGCTGCCGTACAGAGTGATACGTTACAAGACTTTGAGTATTTTCTGCGCCTGCGTGCAGTACAAAAATTGTTGGCCTTCTATGAAACTCGTATGGAAGAGGTGCGGGAGATTGGCGATATTGATGCGGACATGCAGTTCCTGATGTTTGCTGCCAACGCGATGATTGCCCAGGACGCAGAGTTTAGCGACGAGAACACACTTCGCCTCGATGACCTGACTACACGCAAATTCGGCAAGCCGATTATTCCATTCATTTTTGAAGAGATGATCACCGCCTGGGAAAAAAGTCGCCAGATACTGGAAAGCGAGTGGGAGAAAAATAACAACGCCCTTGCTAAAGATCAGCTGCTGCATAATCGCCTGGTGCGCTCGCAGAAGTATGAAGAGTTAGACGCTGAAGAACTGAAATACCTTAACAACCTGAAGATTTCCCTTCCTCAGGATCGCCAAAATCTGGCGTTGTTGGAAGATAATCTTCTTGCCCGTCGTAATTACGTCAACGCTGCGGAAGGCTTTTTGCAGATGCTGGAAAAAGACGAGGCCACGCTTATTGAGGAAGGCAAAGAGTATCTGCTCGAACAGGGCGCAGAAATTGGCCAACTATTAATTAGCTGTTCACAAGAAGAACGTAGCTGGTCAGATCTCTCTGCTGAAGAGCAGAGCTTAATCGCTGATTTTGCCAATATTTTTGCTGCGGACTGTCAGAAACGCACAGAAGAAAATATGCTTGTCGAGGTAGCAGCATGAGTCTCTTTAACGAAATCCTCCATTTTCTCACGCCTGGTCTGGACGTTCTCCAGCTCTTTTTCTTCTCGCTAATGTTAGTTGCGATCGTTGCTACCATCTGGAGTGTCAAGCGTAATGCCAAAGAACAACGCTGGCAGCAGTACCTTGATAATAGCGGTCTGAATCAGGTTAAAAATGGACTAAGTGCGGAACTCGGCTCTGCAGCTGAGCTGAGCCAATCCGTGGCGACTAAAGCAGAAAAAGTGGCTGTTATTATGCCGGGCATGCTGTTAATCCTCGGTCTGCTTGGTACTTTTCTTGGGCTTGGTCTGGCGCTAGATAAGGCCTCCAGCATCCTGCATAACGCAGATAACTCTATTGGCGCAATGGACAACTCTATGCGCGATTTAATGGATATGATGCAAGGGCTTGGGATCAAATTTAAAACATCTACATGGGGCATTATTGCTTTTATTTTTCTGAAAACATGGGAGTCGTCAAACGGTTTTGAAGAACGTCGTCTTAACTGGTGCCTTGCTAAACTTCAATCCGTTATTCAAGAGGCGAAACAGCAGAGTGCTGAAGATCGCTCGCAGTACCGCCTTGAGCAGCAACAGGATCTGGCCACGACTACCACGCAGATTGTGGCAGCTTTGCAACAGCAGACAGACGTACTGCGAGATGAGTTTGTTCAACAGGCGAAGCGTACAGAAGTTTATGAAGCGCAGCGTCACGAACATAATCTTGCCACCCTTAAAGAGATTGCCCAGATTAACGGTCAGTCGCGCAACTTACTTGAAACCTATACCACCAGTAGCCAGGAGAATCTGCACGCGCTGCAGGAGGCGGCTGCAACCATGAGCAATGCCTCGCAAAAAGTCGCGGCATCAGCGGAAAGCCTGCAAAGCGTAGTCTCGACACTGGGTAACGATCTCGGCGTCACTATGGACAGCATTAAACAAGAGCTGTCACAGGTAGTGACAGAGATGAACAGTGACTTCACTAATAACGTGCAGAAAATGAGCGTCATGCTATCTGACTCAACGGCACAGCTGAGCGCCACGATGGCAAATATAGAGACCTCTCTGGGCGTTGCCATTACCAACATGGGCGACGCCTTCAGTAGCAATATGACCACCATGTCGAGCCAGCTCATCTCAGCTACTACGCAAATCAGCAGCTCGGTCGATAAGATGTCTAACCAGATTGAAATGACTATGGCATCGGTTGGAGAACAGACCCAGGCCGCCGCAAAAATTCAGCGTCGGGCGATGGATGAGTTTTCTGAAACTAGCGAAACGCTCAATACCAAGGTAGGTGCTATGACAACCTATATTGAGCGCGTCACAAAAGAGATCCAGATCGGACTCGCAGCCGTTTCTGAAAATAACCGTAAGACCGAGCATAGCCTTAAATGCTTTAATCAGACCTTTGAAGCGCTGGGCAAAGTGCCGGCAGCCTTTGATGGCATGTCGAGCCATATCAATGAGCTATGCACCCTTCTCACTCAGAATATTCAGCAGCCTGCCATCGATAAAGATCGTCTGGCCACCGCATCCGCCGTAATGGATATGCAGGGGAAAATGACCTCGCTGCTGCATGAGGCAAGTCGGTTAAGAGAGCTACTCGAAACTGAATATGCAGAGGCCTGACAGCGCTTATGAAAGATAAACCAAACGAGTGGGTCTCTATCTCTGATCTAATGGCAGGGGTAATGGCGGTGGTCATGCTAATGCTGGTACTTTCAGTGCTGCAAAATAAAGTGGCAGAAGTGAAGCGTGAGCAGGAAAAAAACAGCGGATATGCAGCTCAGCAGCAAAAGCTGAACAATCTCATGCACGATATGCAAAAAGAGATGACTGACCAGGGAGAAGACTCACTGGTCGGTTTCGATTTAGCGAGTGGCAAAATTACCCTTAAAGATAAGATCTTTTCTCGTGGTAGTGCTTGCATTACCGATCAGGCTAAAGATGCGCTGGCCCGCCTTGCACCACGTATTGAGGAGTTCGTTACCGGCTCCTCAAATACGCAGGTTTTCGTTGAAGGTCACACGGACAACCTACAGGTCAATAATCCTGTCACAGATGTAGTGCGCTTCTGTACCGTTTACGATGATAACTATACCTTATCAGCGGCGCGTGCCAGGGAAGCCCGTAAGTTATTGATTGCAAATCTTAATGCTCAGCAGTCGCACCGCGTGATTGTAGCAGGCTTTGGTGACTCTCAACCACTGAACGGTATTCCTCCGGGTGATGAACGGAATCGCCGGGTCGAAGTCCAGTTTCTGACACATGCAGCAGAAAATTAAATAAAGGTATCGACGAACGATGAAATTTAGAACGGACAGAGACCTGGAGCTATTGCGCTACGCTGATAATGACATGTTAGAAGTGTTGGTAAACTATCTAACTAAAGATAAAGACGGTTCCGAGCGTTTAACAGAGTCATTAACAGGCAACGAGGAGTTTAAAGCAGCCCGCGGTAACTACCAACAGGTCTGGAAGTTAATCGGGGCAGAGTTGCAGCATTTCGGTGGCGATACCTTTGTGAATCTCTTTCGTGGCAGCGGCGTAGTCTACAAAGAAATTCTCACCGATGTATGCAAGAAGCTTTCGGTTAAAACAGATTTTAGCGCTGATATCGTCCCTATTGAGCAGGCTCTGCTAGCGAAGCTGTTTGCAGACTCATGGGAAAAGATGAGCGAGGCTGAACGTCAGGCAATTCGTAAACAGCTAAAAATTGACGGCTCGCTCACCAGTGGTGCGGCTTTAACTGCCATCATTAGCGCCATTCGTCTGGGCGGCTTTATGTCTTACCAGGTTGCTATGATTGTGGCTAATGCCGTCGCCAAGGCGCTGCTGGGCCGCGGCCTGGCGCTGGCCGCTAACGCCGGTCTGGCGCGTATGATCGGTATTTTCACAGGCCCCGTCGGCATCGCAATCACCGCGCTATTAACCATTCCTGCAATTAGCGGCCCGGCGTTTCGCGTCACGCTACCCGCCGTGGTACAGATTGCTGCTATGCGCCAGCAGCTCCTTAAAAAAGAGGAGGATGTCTTCTGATGGATACCATTTTTACTTTCGACTGGCTTAAAGTTTATCCAGATGTCATGGAGGCATTGCAGAGTGGTAAAGCCATTCTACGCGATGGTGTCGCTTACTGGGCAGAAACGTCAGGAAAAAGCGGTATTGCACAGCATATGCCGCTTAAGCAATTGCCTTTTGATCCGGCCTCGCTTAATGATGTAACCCAGTTGATCAAATCTGCGCAAGCGGCACAGTTTGCAGCAATTGGCCTGTCCACTGGGATCGTTTTGGGGGCTATCGTCATACAGACTATGTATCTGGCGAATAAAATTGAAAAACTGCAGGAAAGCATCGACATTATTTCAGCTGATATCAACGCTCAGAACGCCATTTTCTATATGGAGAAGCTGTCAAAATATTTCGGCGTGGTTGAATCTGCACGCATGTTGCTGCTGGATAAAGCGCTGGTCAGCGAAACCAAAGAGATTGCTGCTCATCTCATTGCCCAGTTAGGAAACGAGCGTAACGAAGTACTGGCCCTGATCGATAACCTCATTGCCTATGCCAACAGGCTAAACGATCGTCATCTGGAGCTACTGTTAGATTTCATCACCATGGTGTTAGATGTTTTGCCCAAAGCGATTTATATCGAAAGCCAGCTTTGCGATCGCTATGGTAAGTTCCGCCTGGCGGAACATCTAATGCGTGAAAATAGCAAACGGTACGGTATCACGCTAAGTCATTATCGAAACTGGTGTAACCAGAAAGCTAAACGCGCTATTGCTGGCCATAGCGATCCCGAAGCACTGGCATTTCATAGTAAAAGAGCAGATTTAAAGCAGCTGTTCCAATCTGAAGATAATGCTGTACTTCTGGCGCCGCTAAAATCATTCGCATTAGACAAGGCGATGGCACAGATAAAATAAGCTTTCTCCAATAGCTGAGAAGTTAGGCCCGGCAACGCCGCCGGGCCTATCAAGCTATCTTCGCACACACTTACTCGTCGAAGTACCAGTAGCCCTGATTAATCAGCGCGGTTAGCTCCGCTATGCACGTTGGGTTAGCCAGCGCCGCGCCCAGCTCGTTTTTGCCGAGGGTGGTGTAGCGACAGAGCGCATCTGCCGCTGTAGCATCGGACATCTCCAGCGGCTCACTGTTGATGAAGACACTGCCGTCGATGTTTAGCACCCGCAGGCCGCTCAGGCGGCTCAGACATTCTCCTTCCAGCAGCGCGTCCAACACCTCATCCTGCTCATAGGGCGGCTCGGCAGGAGCGATATCCAGCTCGTGGCGCGGCGTGGTGACAAAGCCGCCAAACCACTGCTTAAACGTCTCTGGCTGCTGGATCATCTCGATCATCATCGTCCGCAGACGATCGAGTTCATAGCCCTCTACCCGGCCCGGATGATCGCGGCAGGTGAGATCGGGATCGCTGTAGTGCTCGCCGCCGAGATCGTTTTCCAGCGCGTAATCGGCAAAGCTGCTGAGCAGATCCCTGCCGTTCGGTCCCCGGAAGCCAACGGAGTAGTTCAGCGCGGTGCTATGGGTGATGCCGTCGTGTGGAAAGCCGGGCGGGATGTAGAGAATATCGCCCGGCTCAAGATCTTCATCGATAATCGGCGTAAAGGGATCAACGTGCAGCAGCGCCGGATGCGGACAGAACTGGCGCATCGGTAGCTTGTCGCCCACTCGCCAGCGGCGGCTGCCCATCCCCTGAATGATAAAGACATCGTACTGATCGATGTGCGGGCCTACACCGCCGCCGGGAACGGAGAAGGAGATCATCAGATCGTCCAGGCGCCAGTCCGGCAGCACGCGGAACGGCCGTACAAGCTCGGCGGAGGGCATGTGCCAGTGATTGACAGCCTGCGCCAGCAGTGACCAGCCGGTTTCGCCCAGATGATCAAAGTGCTCAAACGGGCCGTTGCTGGCCTGCCACTGGCCGTTGTGATAGCTGACCAGACGACTGTCGACCTCTGGCTCCATTGCCAGCCCGGCCAGCTCGTCGGGGCTGATAGGATCAACGAAGTTGCGCAGCGCGTTTTTTAAAACAACCGGTTGTTTTTGCCAGTACTTTTCAAGAAATTCCGGCCAGTTGAGATCGAGTTGGTAAGCCATGGGTTCACACCAGAGAGAGGAAATGTCCCTGATTATAAAGAGGCCATCACCGACGCTGCCTTGTCATGGGTCAAGAGAGTGGTAAACCCACTATTTCTACATAGTTCTTTGAGTTTTTCTAAATAGCCACCAGCGAAACACTGTATATAATGACAGGCATTCTCTTTCGGCGCACTGCCTCTTTTACCCTAAGGAGCCGTTATCATGGCAGACGACAATTGCCTTATAGAACCCGTTACTCAACGCCGTTTAACCGTAAGCTATGCGACACGTTTTCATGACCATGCCCATGTGCCCGCCATCGCCATAAAAGGCCAGTGGCTGGAAGAGGCCGGTTTCCCAACCGGTACGGAGATGGATGTCCGGGTGCTGAACGGGTGCATCGTACTGATTGCTAAACCCGTTGAAGAGGAGCTGGTGCAGTCGGTGCGGAAAATCAGCAAGCTCTCACCACGAAAGCAGCGCCAGGTGCAGGACTACATCGACCTGGTCGCGGCAAAAAGACGGGTAAATTAAGCGTCCTGTAGCTGTTGGTGTAGAGCGGGTTCGCAGCGTATCTGTAGATCCTGCGTGAAAGCCGCGCTCAACGTGGCCGGGCCAACGATGCGAATGTCGGGCAGCCAGTAGCGTAACCAGCGAAACAGCGTGTCCTGGTCACCGATCGCCGTCGCAATGGTAATGCTGCCGTCCTTATGTTCCTTCAGCAGACGCTGGGCGGGGAAAAGCGGGCGGCGCGTTACGAAAGTGGCCGCATGGGCAGAGACATGCAGCGTCACCTCGGTTCTTTTACCAAAGTGGATACCGGGGGTCGTTTCAAGCTCTTCAACGACGTCAGCCTCCAGCTCGAATGTTGTTTGCGTCGTGGCAAACTCTGCAATGCGCGCCAGCTCAAATGACTTCAGGCAACCCTGCTCGACTGCGGCCAGATACCAGAGGCCATAGTGGTTAATGAGCCGATACGGCTGCAGACGACGGTTTTTTTCGCGGTAAAAGCAGGTGACTTCCGTGCGGGAGGTTATCGCATTATCGAGGCTATTCATGAGATCGCCATAGTGCTGATTCTCCCGGCTGCTGGCACCGTGAATAGCAATATTGTCGGCGTTGTTCATGCGTTTACGTAGAGACTGGCCATCATGGCGTGGGAAAAGATGTGCAACGCCGGCAAAGCTTGCGAACTCTGCCAGATGACCGGCATGGAGCGACGGCAGTAGATTCGCCGTTAGCTTAAAGCGCCCGCTTGATACCTCATCCAGCACATGGGCAAGCCTGGCGAGATCCCGGTAGGCCGTTCGCTCAGCAATACCAAACCGCTCGCACAGCCAGTTTTTATCGATGGTGACGCCCTGATAAAGTGCGCCAAAGGTTTCGCACAGGCGCTCAATGAGCAAATCGTATTTTGTACTGCCGTTATCCTTCATTGGTTTACGTCCCGCAAGAAAAGGGCCTCAAAAGAGGTTAAGGTCATAATAATTAACGGCAGCCGCCTTGAAAACTATAATGATTTTTTTAACTGAGTATTTACTCGCTATAAAAACCACACTTTTTATTGATAGCGCATTGCATATATAACTACCTCTAATAATTTCTTATCACTCTTTAGCAAGACTCAACTGGTAAAAAGGATTGCCAGCACTATACTTAACAAAAATTAACAAAAATATATTCATCACGCTCTCTCCATTAAAAATTGCCCATGCAAAAGCATGAGGGAAAATATAATTTATTGGATATATGCTTAAATTTCCTAAAGTTTATCGATTACCGCCTCGGTAAACGGCGCTGCCCATTATAAAAACGTCATTCGGTTACGGATCACATAAAATAAAAATGCAGGAGAGAGCGGATGCCAATATTTGACAGCTTCTGGCAAGCGGGTTACGAGGGTGCCGACCATCGAAACGGTCAAGGTATGCCGCTCTCAATGAATGACGTTACCGGGCACAATGCCAGAGTGCTAAGCGATTATATTTTATTAAAGAAGTTAAATATTTCAACGGTCCGGGAGAGCGTCGGCTGGCGTCTCGTTGAGCAGCCTTACGGGTATGATTTTTCATCCGTTGCCGAAAAAATGCAGGCCGCAAACGAGGCCGGAGTACAAATCTGCTGGACGATCTGCCACTACGGCTGGCCAGACGATACCGATATTTTTTCAGCGGATTTTGTACCTCGCTTTGCACGGCTCTGTGGGGCGCTGGCCCGCTTTTTAGCCCACTGGTACGACTCTTCGCCTGTCTACTCGCCGGTCAATGAGATCTCGTTTACCAGCTGGGCCCTCTCGGTAGGGTTTTTCCACTGCTCTGCATCGCCGGGCATTGTTACCGGCGAAGAGAGCAAGCGCCAGCTTGTGCGCGCAACGATTGCCGCCTGTGACGCTATCTGGGCTGCCGATCCGCGTGCTCGCATTTTACACTGCGACCCAATTATTCATCTGGTCGCACCGGACCAGAGTCCGGAATCACTGGCCGTGACGGCAGGCCACTACAATTCGCAGTATCAGACCTGGGACATGCTCTCAGGGAGAGTTGAACCGGAACTGGGCGGAGCGCCCCGCTACCTCGATCTCATTGGGGCAAACTACTACCACGACAATCAATGGGAGAGCGGCAGCAACGCACGCCTGAGCTGGCATCTTGGCGATCCCCGGCGAGTTCCCCTAAGCCACATGTTACAAACGCTTTATCGTCGCTACGAGCGCCCTATCCTGCTGGCTGAGACCAGTCACGTAGGCAGCGGACGCGGGGCATGGATAAGCCAGATAGCGGCAGAGGTAGCTCAGGCGCAGCTGGCAGGCGTCGAGCTACAAGGGATATGTCTTTATCCCGCCATCGATCGGCCCGACTGGGAGGATTTAGGCCGTTGGCATCGCAGCGGACTATGGGAACTTGACCATCAGGGCACGGACCCACTGGCACGCATACTTGATCCTGTTTATGCCGCAGCCTTACAAAAGGCGCAGCACACGCTGGGTCTGTTCCAATCCCGACTACGCGATCTGAATGACGCTAAGAATAGTAGCGACCCTATGAAAAAACTGTATATCTTTAGCCATCTGCGCTGGGACTTTGTCTTTCAGCGCCCGCAGCACCTCCTGACCCGGCTGGCGAAACACTACCAGATCTACTTTATTGAAGAACCAACGTTCGCACCTCCACCCGCCAGCTTAAGCCTGACGCATCCTGCGCCGAACGTGACCGTAATAAAACCGCATACGCCGCTTCAGGTGCATGGCTTCCATGACAGCCAGATAGCCTATCTCCAGCCGCTGCTGGCAGATATTGTTGACGAAAATGAGAAGCCGCTGGTCTGGTTCTATACACCCATGGCGCTGCCGCTGCTGGCAGTGTTTAACCCCTCTCTGGTGATCTACGACTGCATGGACGAACTGGCCGCGTTTGAGAACGCGCCCAGACAGCTGTTGCAGCGTGAATCGGCCCTGCTCAACCGGGCCGATATCGTCTTTACCGGCGGGCCTAGTCTCTATGCGGCAAAGTCCGGGCGGCATGAAAATATCCACTGTTTCACCAGCAGCGTAGATGCCATCCACTTTGAACAGGCCCTTGACCGCAACAACTATCATCCGCTGATCCAGGATCTACCGCACCCACGGCTGGGCTATTACGGCGTTATCGACGAGCGGATGGATCTTGATCTGCTGGCGACGCTCGCCGATGCCCATCCAGAGTGGCAGATAATTATGGTCGGGCCGGTGGTTAAGATCGATCCCTCTACCCTGCCTCAGCGCCCTAATATTCACTATCTCGGCATGCAGCCCTACCAGGCCCTGCCCCAGTTTATGGCCGGGTGGGATGTCTGCCTGATGCCGTTTGCGCTCAACGCCTCAACGCGTTTTATTAGCCCCACTAAGGTACTTGAATACATGGCCGCGCTGCTGCCGGTGGTCAGTACGGCGATTGCCGATGTGGTCCAGCCTTATAGCCACGTGGTTGCTATTGGCTACGATCGTGCGGGCTTTGTGCGGGCCTGCGAAAAAATGCTCGCCCTGACCTCCGACGCCAGGCAGACAATGCAGCGTGAAATGAAGCGGATCGTTGACAGCACCTCCTGGGATGTCACCGTGCAGGCGATGCATAGTCTTATTGAGAAAGAGCTGGCAAAATCTACCCCCCAGCGGGTCGCCACGCCTGCCGTACAGGCGGCAAACGACGCAGCCCGGAAAAACATGGCGATGAAGCCAAAACCGACGCGCAGTGAAAGTGCCATTCCTGCCCGCTGCCTGATCCTCGGCGGCGGCCCCACAGGGCTGAGCGCAGCGTACCACTACGGCGCGCAGGCGGTACTGCTGGAGCGCAACGAGAGCGTCGGCGGCTGGTGCCGCTCCATTGAAGACGGCGGCTTTACCTTCGACTACGCCGGGCACATCATGTTCTCCAACGATCCCTATGTGCTGGAGCTGTATGACATGCTGCTGGGTGACAACCTGCACTGGCAGATGCGCGAGGCCTGGATCTACACCGACGGCGTCTATACGCGCTATCCGTTCCAGGGGGCGCTGTATGGCCTGCCCACTGAGACTATCAAAGAGTGTATTCTCGGTGCCATTGAAGCCAAGTACAGCGGCACGGCTGACACGCCGCCAGAGAACTTCGAACGCTTTATCTACCAGGTCTGGGGCGCGGGTATCGCCAGGCATTTTGCTATCCCCTATAACCAGAAGCTGTGGACCGTACCGCTCGCCGAGATGGAGACCTCCTGGCTTGGCGGACGCGTGCCGCTGCCGGACCTCGCCCAGATCGTTGAGGGCGCGGTAGAGCCGGTCGGCAAGCCGATGGGACCAAACGCCCGCTTTGGCTACCCGTTGAAGGGTGGCTTCCAGGCGCTGATGTCGGCATTTCTGCCGCACATTAAAGGCGTGGTGGAGACCAACAGCGAGATCACCCATATTCTTGCGAACCAGCATATTGCCGTTCTTGCCGACGGCAGGCAGTTCCACTATGAGCAGCTGATTAGCACCATGCCCCTGCCAGAGTTGATTCGCATTATTGGCGATGAGGCCCCGGACGACGTGATCGCAGCGGCGAACGGGCTGCATCATGTCTCGGTGCGCTGCGTGAACCTCGGCATTGGACGGGGCGATCTCACCGATAAGCACTGGATCTACTATGCTGGCGACACCATTTTCCACCGTATCTTTGTGCAGGGTAACACCAGCCCAGAGTGTAATCCGCCTGGCGGCTGCGGCCTGACCTGCGAGATCACCTACTCCGAACATAAACCGCTGCCGGTTGATGGTCAGGCGCTGATAGACCGCTGCATTGCCGAGTGTATTGAGGTCGGCATCTTTACGGCGGAGGATGAGGTGCTGGTGGCTAATCAGCTCGATATTCCCTATGCCTACGTGGTTTACGATCACGAGCGGTCAAAAAACGTTGAGACGGTGCGCCAGTGGCTGCTGACCCAGGATATTGTGCTGGCGGGCCGCTACAGCGAGTGGGAGTACTACAACTCCGATCATGCGTTTATTGCCGGAAAAAATGCCGCTGAGAAGGTGAAGAACAGCGTCAGTCGACGCGGAGCAGGCGCGTAAGGCCATAAAAAAACCCGGAAGATAAGCTTCCGGGTTTTTTATGACTTACCAATGATTACGGCGCTTTTTTAGCGGTCTCGTTCTCAATCGGCGGAACCGAGCCCAGATCGGTACCGGTAACCGGGTTCACCGACGGGTCAGATGCGGTACGCAGCTTCATCGCATCGAGGTTCGCCTGCTGCGGCCCTGGTAGATTAACGCTGGCCATGCCATCGCCACCATCTACGGCTGGCGGTGGATTAGTTACGTACTCAAAGTTCTCGTCTGAGTTCCAGCTACCGCGAACTTCACCACCCTCGGACATATCAAAGTAGGTGTTAGCGTACTGTTCGATCGGCGGCAGTTTTCCAGGAGGGAAGTTGTTGCGGATCGAATAGAGCGCTTTTTCAAAGGAGATCTGGTGCGCCACTTCACGGGTCATCAGGAAGCCCAGCGCATCTTTTACGCCCGGGTCGTCGGTCATGTTGATCAGGCGCTCATAGATAATTTTTGCCCGCGCTTCAGCGGCAATGTTAGAGCGCAGGTCAGCGGTCACTTCACCAATGGTGTCGATATAGGCTGCCGTCCACGGGAAGCCCGCAGAGTTAGTCAGCGATGGACCACCACCGTACAGCAGCGCGGTCAGGTGACTGTCATTGCCGTTACCGGTAATTTTGCGATAAAGCTCCGCTTCCTGATCGGTACCTTCCGCCAGGTCGCCTTTCGCACCTTTGTTGAGCATCCCTACCAGAGAGCCGATGATTTCGAGGTGGCTTAGCTCTTCAGTAGCGATGTCCATCAGCATATCTTTGCGGCCCGGATCGTCATCTCCCAGCCCCTGGGTAAAATAGCGGCAGGCGGCAGCCAGTTCACCCTGTGGACCACCAAACTGCTCAAGAAGGAGATTCGCCAATCCTGGGTTAGGCTCGGCAACGCGTACAGTGTACTGTAATTGCTTTACATGTCTGAACATAAGCTCACTCCAGTAATTATTTACTTTTCAGCAGGCTAATTACCCGCGGATCTGTGAATAAATAAATTTTTCACGAATAAATATTAAATATCGATATGATTTAATTTTACCGTGCAGCTTATAAGCCTAGCTCATAACTAAAAACCATCAGGACTATTAATGGGTCGCTTATTTTTTTAAGATTAATCCCAGCGCTTTTTAGCATAAAAAATAGCGCTGTCTATCATGATTTAATCTGAAAATAGCGTGCATCTAATTTCCAAATGAGAATGCCAATCATAATAATTTACGGATACGTAACGCTTTATGTTTAATTAACTTATTGATATTAAGCAAAAAATCGTAAATTAGTGCTTTAGCGCAGATATTACAGGGTGTAGATTATTAGCAGGCTATTTTTATAAATAGACTGAGGGAATATCACGAGGGACGACGGTCAGATGACCAACTAGTTTAGAAGGCTCTAACACCATGAATTCAGAAAAAGTTGCCATACTTCAGCAACGTGGCATTGTTTTGCCTGATGTTAATTCAATCCAGTCCGATGAACATACCTTAAAAGACTCACCCCATCCCCGCGCGAAAAGGTTACGGGATATCTATTTTCGTACGCTCTCTTCAGTGGATACCGAGTTTCCCTACTGGTATACCCGTAAGTGGGACGAGCTGGCGGACGACGTGACCATTGTGCGGCGGGCGGAAGCGCTGAAGTGCGCCTTCTCCCACCTGACGCCCAATATCTTTCCGGGTGAAAAGCTGGTGATGCAGAAAACAGCCTACTACCGCGGCTCGTTTCCTATGCCGTGGCTGTCGGAAAGCTTCTTTCTTGCCAATGCCGACGAGCTTACCGCCCGGACAGATACCGGTAGCGACAGCGCCGGCAAGCTGTCGCACTTTGGCGGCGGCGGCGGTAACGTCACCCAGAGCAGCGGCAATATCGTCTCCATCGCCGGAAAATTTGGCATTCGTGCAGAGGAGACCTCCACGCTAATCGCGCTGGCTAAAGCCTGGGAGGGCCGCTCGGTGGAGGCGCTGGGACATAAATATGAGATGCGTGTCCCGGACTATCAGATGAAAGAGGAGATCATGAAGTCCGTCATCTGCATGTTCGACTCGGGCTATACCATCCCACAGGGGCGAGAGGTAGTGAACTACTACTATCCTCTGCAGTACGGGCTGGACGGCATTCACGCGATTGCCCTTGAACAGCGCGATCGGGTCGCGGGAAATGCAGACGGCGACGGCATCACCGGGATGGATCGCCTCTACTACTACGATGCGGTGCGCATTATCATTGAGGGCCTTCAGGCGTGGATCCACAACTATGAGCACCACGCTCGTGAGCTGGCCGCGCTGACCACAGATAAACAGCAGCGCGATGAGTATCTCGACGTTGCCGACTGCCTGGCGTGGATCGCTCACCACCAGCCGCGCACCTTCCGTGAGGCGATGCAGCTCTCCTACACCATGCATCTGGCTATGCTCAATGAAGATGCCGCCTCAGGCATGTCGCCGGGGCGTCTTGGGCAGATCCTCTGGCCGTGGTTTGAACAGGATATGGCCGCAGGTCGTCTCACCGAAGAAGAGGCGCTGGAGCTGCTGGAGCTGCATCGCGTTAAGCTCACCTGCGTAGACTGCTTTGCCTCTACTGGCGTAGTTGGCGGCGTGCTCTCCGGCAACACCTTCAACAACGTCGTGCTGGGCGGGCAGAAAAAAGATGGCTCTTCAGCAGCCAACCGGCTGGAGGAGCTGATCCTTGAGGCAGGCATTCGCTGCCAGTCGACCCAGCCGACGCTGACCGTGCTCTACGATGAGAAAGTGCCGGAGTCCTTCCTGCTGAAGGCCGTTGAGTGCACCAAAACCGGCGCGGGCTATCCGGCGTGGGTTAATAACCAGGTCGGCATGCAGTTCTTGCTCAGCCAGTACGCAGCGGAAGGGATGGATATCGCTGAAGCGCGTGCGATTGCCATCGGCGGCTGCCTGGAGACCTCTCCCGGCGCGTACCTACCGCTGACCCTCAACGGTAAACATTACGATCTGCCCGGCGGGGCGGGCCAGACGGCGGCCACGGGGGTTCACTTCCTCGCCAACCCGAAAATTCTTGAGCTGGTACTGACCAACGGTCTGGATCACCGCACCGGTCTACAGGTCTATCCCCCGCACAATCTGCCGCTGGACAGCTTTGACCAGGTGTGGGAGCAGTTCACCCGCTACTACGAGATGACCTGTGACGTGGTGGCGAAGACCAACAATATTCAGATGGATATCTGGCGCAAAAACAATATGTCCATCATGAACTCGTTCCTCAAGCCCGACTGCCTGCGCGACGGCAAACATATCGGCCAGATGGGGTATCGCTATAACGCGACCTACAACATTGAAAGCTGCGGAACGATTACCGCCGTTAACTCCCTCGTGGCGATCAAAAAACTGGTCTTCGACGATCGCCGCTATACCCTTGCGGAGCTGACGGAGGCGCTGCTTAATAACTTCGGCTATGAGACGGCAGAGGCAAGCGGCAACTACTCGATGGCTGAACAGCGTAAAACGGACCTCAGTGGACGCTATGACGATATCCACGCCGCCTGCCTGAACGCACCGAAGTTTGGCAATAACGATCCCTACGCCGATAGCATGCTGCAAACCTATGAGAGCTGGTTCTGTTCAATGGCTCATCAGTTTGAGTCCCTGTACGGCAAAAAAATGTACGGCTGCCAGATCTCTGTTTCGACCCACGGTCCGCAGGGTGCCTGTACTCTGGCGAGCGCCGATGGTCGCCTGGCCGGTACCACCTACTCGGATGGCTCGATGTCTGCCTATCCGGGAAGCGATCGCAACGGGCCGTATGCCCTGTTCAGCTCTGCCACCGTCTGGGATCACAGCCAGTCGCAGAACTCGCAGATGAACCTGAAGCTGCATCCGACCTCGGTACGCGGCGCGGCGGGTTCGCGTAAGCTGCTGGATCTCACCCGCAGCTACCTGCGTAAAGGAGGGTTCCATATTCAGTACAACATTGTGGACTCTCGCACCCTGCGCGATGCCCAGCAGCATCCGGAAAACTACCGCGAACTGATGGTACGCGTGGCAGGTTTCACTCAGTACTGGTGTGAAATTGGTAAGCCTATTCAGGATGAAGTGATCGCCAGAACGGAATATGAGGAGATGTAATCATGAGCGAGCTAAACCATAGCCACTGCTGCCACTTTTGCCCCATTGACGTAGCCAAGGGGATCTGCCGCCTGAGCGGTCATACCATCATGACGGACTCTCCGCTCTGCGACGATTTTCGTGACAAACCGCGCTGCGGCGAGTGCCAGCACTTCTGCGATAGCACCACGCCTGCGCAGTGTCAGGGTCTGGAGAAGCCCTACTGGGCGGATGCCAACATGAGCGCCGGGCTATGCGCCGCCTTTGAGCGCCGTTAACCCAGCCACGCCCAGCCGAACCCGCCCAGCGCGGGTTCTTTTTTATGCGGCTTTTACAGCGAGGAGACAGAGTAATGGAAGCCACGCACGGCCTGATTTTTGATATTCAGAGCCACTCTATTCATGACGGCCCCGGTAGCCGTACTACCGTCTTTATGAGCGGCTGCCGACTAAGCTGCCAGTGGTGCGCCAACCCGGAGAGCTGGCAGGCGCGGGAGAAGATGCTGTTCAGCGAAGTGCGCTGTGTCGCGCAGCAGGGGTGCACCCGCTGCGTGACGGGCTGCGACAGAGCGGCTATTGCGCTGGTCGACGGCGCGCTGACGATTGACCGCTCGCGCTGTCACGACTGCCAGTCGCTCGCCTGCGTCACCGCCTGTCCGCCGCAGGCGCTCAAGCAGTGCGGCCAGCACTACACGGCAGACGCCCTGCTCAAGCGCCTGCAGCACGATCAGGATTTCTGGGGCGAGACGGGCGGGGTAACCTTTAGCGGCGGCGAGCCACTTGTTCAGCATCTTTTTCTGGAAAACATGCTGCGCCGCTGCCGGGACGCTGGCATCCACACCGCCATTGAGACCACGGCCTATGCCCGCGAGGCGCTGTTTCTTGCGGTGATGCAGCACGTTGATTTTGCTTTTATTGACGTGAAGCACATGAACTGCGCGACTCACCACCACTACACCGGCGTAGACAATACGTCGATCCTGCACAACATCTCCGCGCTGGTACAAAGCGGCTGGCCTGGCCGCCTGGTATTGCGGGTACCGGTGATTGCTGGCGTGAACGATACGGATGAGAATATGCAGGCGCTGGCAGACTTTATGCTGGATAGCGGCATCTATGAGGTCAACCTGCTGCCGTTCCATCGGCTGGGAGAGTCAAAATGGCAGCAGTTGGGGAAACCCTACCCCGGCCATGCCTGGCAGCCCCCTACCCCGGCGCGGCTGACGGCGCTGGAGCAGATGTTTACCGACAAAGCGCTGGCCTGCTACATCGGCAGCGACACGCCGTTCTGAGGTGCAAATAGGGAAGAAAGCGTAACGGCTTATAATGATCCCGTAGGCTGGGCAAGCGCTATCGCCGCCCGGCATTTTCCTCTTCATGCACTCCTCACGACTAATGCTCCTTCGCGTATAACCACTCGCCCGCCCTGGCTGACTCCGCAAACATCTTCACTGTTAACGGTTCTGCGGTTTGGCTGATTGGCTTCTTAGTAAACCACTTACGGAAAAACCATTCTATTTCCCAAGGGTAGTAGGCAGAAAAATCAATAGCCGACACGTCCACTTCGTATTTTTTACTGTATTTATCAATAGTTAGACAAAGATCGTCAAACTCAGTATAAGCCTGTAGCGCATCATCAAGCTGCAAAGGGATCATTTTACCCGTCAGTGTTCCCATTCCAGGCAAATCGTCCCGAAAGAATTCTAATACCTCGCTGTCAGTTACCATGCCCTGCCCCCTTTCTCGCTATCGACTAATCATATAGCCACTTACCGGCTTTTGCTGACTCGACCAGCATGCCGATAGTGAAAGCAGGCACGGGAACAGGTTCCATTTTCTTAAACAGGTTCCATGAAAAAGGGATATCGGGATAGTAGGTTTTGATGTTGAAGCTGCCCCGTTCTACGTGCAGTTCACTGAAAAATGTATCCATGAGCTCGCTAGCATCGAGATCCTCAAGATACAAATCGGCATCGAGATCGCTTTCAAGCGTTAGCTCTACCGGTTCGAAGCTAAATAAATAGACGCCAGCATAGGGGCGTATAAGCTCATAAACTCGCTGCTCAATGTTGTCTAACATAAGCTATCGTTGCCTCGTCCTGTTCCTGAGTCTTCTAATTAGCTTAACTACTATCAGGAAGATAACGGTAGCGATTGCTGCTACTGAAACAATATCAATATAAAAATAGACATCGTCTATCTCTTCCCCACCTACATTGCCATACCCGTAAATCAGGTTAGCTAGCTTATCGGCTAAGGCGTCGTTAACCCAGTTATAGGGATCGCCCAGAGTACGTCCTACAGCAACAAAGATGGCAAGATACAGTAAAACGTTGAGTAGCCGGATAGCCCAACGATTAAGGGCAGGTCTTGCCATTACTGATTACCTCCACCCAACCACGAGCTCTCAGAAAACGCATGCAAGGAACTTGAACCAAAGGTGTTCTCATCAGAGCATTTCTGATCATGGCAAAATCTGAACTATTAGCGATCGTGATGCAGCCTTTTGATAATGTTCCGGGATGAAGCCTGAACAAACCACGGCTTACACCGTTAATCCAGGTAGTATCATCGATTCCCCTATCATCCCGGTATAGCGCAAACCAATCTGAGTGTTTGAACTGAGCACCATAAAAAGTACGATTAACAGTATCTCTTACGGTGAACGCTATTGTATGGCATGTAGTACCTGAGACTTCAGCCGCCCAGTAGATATAGCATCATGAAAAAACTGAAATGCTTTCTTGCCACCAACTCACTGAGCTAGTATGCCTCTACCGATGTAACAATTAGAACAAGCGTCAGTCAAAGTGCGAAACTGCCCTCACGTAGCTGCAAGTTAACACCAGGAAATCCTGGTTCAAACACGACCAGCTCTATGTTAGCGGCAAGCAATCGTTGAACTAAACGCATATGCAGCCGGAGATGAAAGTTAGGAAAAAGCAGAGGCTGATAAGAATTATGCACGTTGATCTGGGAGCGTAATACCCCACTTAAAATGTACAAGGGGAGTAGTCTAATGATGTTAAATACGAACCTTCAGTATTGTTCATTCCCCAATTTTCCCATATTCTCTCATCATTAATATTCTCTGCCGAATTTTGTAGGGCTAACTAGCTGAAATGAATGACAAAATTTTAACCTTGAAAGATGTGGTGGCTTACTTAAAGTTGGCAGAAAAAACAGCGTATAGGTTGACTAGCGAAGGCAAATTGCCGGGATTTAAGGTTGGAGGCTCATGGCGCTTCAAACGAGAGGATTTAGATATGTGGATTGAAGGTCAGAAGACTCAAAGCTACCCGAGTATCACAAAATTCAATCGTGGTTGATCAAATGGATAAACTTGAAAAGTCGGTAGCCCTCAAAGGCCACTTGCCACATGCAGTGAAGCAAGCCGTTGTGCAAGCTCTACTGAAAGAAGGTGATATCGCCCGAACGTTGCTCAAGGATCCACAAGTTATGGCAAGTTATGTTGAGCTGATTTTCGACATGATGAAGCAGAATAAAAATATGAATATCTAAAGGATTTTGGGCTATCTATTACGTTTTAAAATGAGATAAATAATGATAAATGACCATGAAGAACTAGAACTTGCTAAAGCTCAGGCAAAAGAAATATGGAAGATCCTTGATTATGTTCGAGGAGCATCACCTATATCTAATTATCGCTCATTAGCGTATTCAATCTTCTTCGTACGCTATCTTCAATCCAATACAGGTCAGCATTTTGAGGCAGAAAGGTTCGACTCTTTTAATGTCATCGCCCAGTATTCCTACGATCTTGTAAACTATGCCGTTCAACTTGGGTTGATTCATAGCGACGTATCTAAATTCTTAATTGATTATTTAGAAAACACACTCCGTTCATTTGCCAATATTGATGAGTCTTTTGTTCGTTATGCAATTAGAGATGGTCTACTCAATAAAACCCCTGCAATAGCGTCGCTTTCTTTGTCAGAACTGGATTTACTTTTTGCCGAGAATGAAGGTAAGTCAGGAGGTGAGTTTTATACCCCTAGAGACATCAACTTATTGGTTAAAATATTAGGATTGAGTTATCAACCAAAGTCAATATGTGACCCATTTGCAGGTGCTGGAAACACAGCATTTTCTTTTGCCAATACTGGTATTGAAAAAGTTAGGATTGATACTCAAGAAATTAATAGAGATGCTTACTTTAAACTAGTAATAAGTAGAACCATCAGGAAAATAGAAGGTCGAGACTATTTCGGCGATTCACTATCACAACCATTGTATCAAGAAAATAAATATGATCTGATAGTTTCTTTCCCACCTTTTGGCATGAAAATTCCTAAAGCCACTCGAAATAATATTTACTATAAAACCAGTAATAAGTGGCTGGATATTACTGAAATCTTGCCAGAAAGTAGAAGTGATTGGTTTATAACATTATCAATGCTTCCAGCCCTTTCTGAGGGGGGTAAGATACTAGTAGGTATGTCACTTGGGGCTTTGACAAGAGCAGGCTCTGAGGCAAAGGTCCGTGAGTATTTAGTCTCTCGCGGAATTATCGAACAAGTAATTCTTTTACCTAAAAATATTTATTACTCTACGGCTATCTCAACTGTACTTCTTGTCCTCAACTCAGGAACAAGTAACATAAATGACAGAAGTATTAAATTTGTAGATGCTTCACTGTTTTACGAACCTGCCCGTGGTCGAAACACCCTCACAACAAAAAATATAAATGAGATCGTAGAGGCTTGTCATAAAGATGGCCGATTTAGTATTAGTTCATCTCATACCCAAATAGCAAACAGAGACTTTAATTTAGATCCCTCTCTTTATGTACGTAAAGATCTCAAAATCAGTGAGGTTTCTTTAAAAAATTTTAGAGGATACTCTGACTTTAAAGTTTCTATACATCCTTCTTTAAATGTATTGGTTGGTGAGAACGGCGTTGGGAAAACTTCGATATTAGAAGCATTAGCATGTGGCCTTGGTCCTTTCCTTACTGCTATGCCTGATGCTAAAGGAAAACTAATAAAAAAATCAGATATCCATATAAGTTCAAAAGGAATCGCAAATTATGCTCGAATATCGATTGAAACAACATCAAGTTTAAGTTGGGATCTTGTGGCAAAGGGGGTTGATGTTTCCGAACCCCCTAAGATAGGAACATCAGCATTAACTAGCTACGCGACTCATCTTGTAGATAGTCACTCTGAATATCCACTCATTGCTTATTATGGGACTAACCGTGCTCTTACTTCTACCAGTTCTAAAGTTGCAATAAATCCATTCGAGAAAGAAAATCGTGGGGAAGGTTATGACTTTGCTTTAGATGCTAAAGTTAACTACGGCATCTTAAAGAACTGGTTTTCAAAAATAGAGGTTGATGAGCTTCGAAAACGTGATGAACTAAAAGACCATAAATTCATTCATCCGGCTAAGAGACTTGTTTCAGAGGCTGTTTACCAGATTGTTGATCGAGCTACATGCTTGGAGTTCGACAAAAATAGTAACGATGTTATGGTTCATTGGAAAAATGAGCAGGGAGAGTGCGTAATGCTTACATTGGAACAACTAAGTGAAGGGTATAGAAATATGGTATCCCTGACCATTGACCTAGTGAGACGTGCTTATTTACTTAATCCTACCAAGCCGAAACCGCTAACAGTTAATGGGATCGTTTTAATTGATGAAATTGAACTTCACTTGCACCCTAGATGGCAGCAAAAGATTTTAAATGACCTGACTAAGCTGTTTAAGAATATTCAGTTTATTGTCACGACACATAGTCCTCAAGTCTTAACAACAATCAAAGCCGATTGTATCCGTATTGTTTCCGTCAATGCTAACGAAGCAAAATTAGTGACAGGAACTACTACTTATGGTTCTGAAAGCTCAAGAATGTTGGAAGATGTTTTAGGTGGTAACAATCGCGCCCAACACCTTGATATTGTTAAAAAACTAAACCGTTATACGGAGTTAGTAGAGGCCGACAAATGGGATACAGATGAGGCATTAGAACTCAAAAAAGAGTTATATAAATGGGGTGGTCAGACAGAAGACGAGCTTCAAAAGTTAGAAACTGATATTCGAATTCGCGAGTTCGAGCGTGGCAATGAAAAAGATTAATAAGCTAGATGAGCCAAATCGACTTGGTGTGTTCAAAGCTACTCATCCTAATGCTTTGTGGGAGAGGGATAAAAACTCAATTGAAGAGGCTTTCCGTTGTTGCATTGCCAGATATCAAGAAACTCTACAACAATTACGTACGGACCAAGGTAATTTATGTGCATATTGTGAACAGGATTTAATGTCTGGAACTAATGGGGCATTAGATGACTGCCGTATTGAGCATTTTCACCCGAAATCTAAACGTGAACAGGGAGAACCTAATTGGGCTTTGGAATGGAGCAATTTGTTAGTTGTTTGCTGTGGCGGAAATCAAAGTAAAGTTGTTAATCCAGGGCAAAGATTTGATGCTGATCCCAAAAATTACTCTTGCGATGTACCAAAGAGTGACAAAATTTTAGATACAATTATATTAAATCCACTTAACTTACCTGAATTAAATATTTGGAAGTTTCATCGTTCTTCGGGGCAAATTTCCGTAAATGAAGATTCCTGTTTAGAATTTGGTATAAGTGTTGAAATGGCGCACCAAACAATCAAAGAATTGAATTTAAACTCCCCTCGATTAATTAGATTTCGAAAGGCTATTCTAAATAATCTCAACATTTTAATCACAGAAAGGCTGAAGAAGGGACAAACGGTAGAGCAAGCTGTTAGATTTATTGCCATATCACTCTTTAGAAAAAATGGAGCAGGTGATTGGCCCTCTTTTTTTAGTGCAACACGATATTATTTAGGTCAGCAGGCCGAGCTTGTTTTAGCCCAACCTATTTAACATACTTTCAACTAGTTAGAGAGGCTGCTTTTGGCAGCCTCTTTCAGAGTGCAGAATCGACTACAGGGGCGATGCTAGCTCAGAGAACCAAGCGTGAACTGATCTGTAAAATGTGCTGATTGACCAAAGCTCACTGCATGCAGCAATTAACAGAATGACCACTAAGAGGATCACTACAGTAGAAGTCATTCTTTCCACACGGCAGTATGATCCCATCGCATCTTTTACAGGTTGTCTAGCCAGTTCCTGATAATCCTGCTCATCCAGAAATCCGTATAATTTAGTTCTCCAGGTTGTTCTAACTCTTTCAAGCAATAAAATTGTTTGCCTATTAATATAGACAGACATTCCATAGGAAATAACTATATAAACCGCAATAGCACAAAAAACCAAAGCGTAAATATTTTGCAAACCAACTGATTTTACTGCATCCAGACTGTAGCGAATAACCAAGACACTAATTACAAGAGCCTTATCTTTCCATAGGGAAGAGGACAAATCTCGGGATTGCTGAATGATCTTTTGTGTATCTTCAGCCAGCGTTTTCCGCAAATCACCCAAGGATTTCATAGTATCTTTACCACCAGTCCTGATATGGGCCTTATACATTAACCGTGCAGACTCCAAAGCTGATGAGAGTCGAAGCATCACTCCCTCACAAAAGTTCAGGTCTGAAGGCCACTCTCTAGCCAGCTCGCTGGACAAAAACGTATGTTTCAGCTCAGTTTCATTCCCCTCTAGAAAAATCCACTTTGCCGCTTCCTGGATAATATCAAAAGCAGGTAATGCTGCCGTCTCATCGCCGAATGCTATTTTTCTGGGAGGCTTTCCTGCAAGCCCCACCATCATTTCGTCAGCAAAAAAAAGTTCATTTGCAAAACATTTCAGCAACTCTCGGCATCCTAGCAATTTCCATATCTTGATTGCTTCATCAGTCTTCTCACTACAATTTTCAAGTATCCAAGGGGCAATGGCATCTGGAGGAAGAAAAGTTGTTGAATAACATTTGATGATACTTTTTGTTACTGAAGGCTTAGTGATAGCTGTTGCATCACCAGCACTCACCGGCAGTATCTCCTTCCATGGATGCACATACCAGCTTATTGTCTGAAAGCCTTAAGTAATAAACAGCCCATAAATATGTTTGTACCGACAGAGTTTGCTATCTTGAAGTAAAAAAGTGCGCCATCCTTCTAAGGTAAAAAGCCTCAGTAGCCCCCGGAATTTCATTATAAGTGATGGTAATGTAGTGCTTCTGCCCTGGGACCCCCTCTCTCGGATGAATAACATCTCTGCTCTCATCGATAAAAACGATCTTGAGATCTTCTGCATGTACATCCACTATTTCTCCCCATAAATCAAGGGATTCACTATCCATTGTGGCGGAAATAAAAAGCTTATGGATAGACACCTGCTGGTCCTCTGTGATCACAAGGTCAGATAAATGTCGTGAGTGGCATATAGCCTTACCGATTTTTTCCAATATCGATATCATCTGTTACCAATCCTGCCGTCACAATTACAATTCGTTTTCGCCCGTCTTCCATATTTTCTACTGCTGGTGCATTGTCTTCATCGTAGATAATGATTACATCTTCCAATGTTTCCAGTTTTCTCTTCCGGGGCTTCTGAATGTTATCCGGAATGATGCGGAAAGATTCACCTGAAATTCCTAAATCCTTTATTTTACGAAAAAAATACTTAACCAGAGGGTGTTCTTCCTCCAAGGGACCAAAAATCTGGGTCAACAATGGCAGTGCTTCATCAGTATTAAAATCCTGTTCGCCATGGCGTAAAGTTTCATAAATTTTGTTTACTCCGCTGCGCTTGATCTCTTCAGGTAGTAAGTTTCGATGCTTTTTATATACATCTTTTAATACAGTAACTAGCTTATCGCTGAGCTGAGTTGGGTCATTGACGCGCTTAACCTGTAGAAATCGTTCAAAATAGACAGAGATGTTAGTACGTTTGCTGCGATCTCGTACGACAACTAATCTGCCCGGCGAATCTTCATTCAGCCGTACCAGTGCGATTTTCTGCATGGCTTCGGCTTTTTTAACGAAACTTTCGCGAAAGCGTTCGAGTTTAGGTACCTGAAACTCATCTCCTTCAACATCCAGCACATAACGGACTACATCTTCATTGTCATACTTAATCAACGCATACAGTTTCTCATCGTTGAGTGTATGAAGTTCAAAAAGGAAAAAAACGCCCATACTGGCATTCTTGGTATGGTGGTGAGACTGAAAATCGCTTGCCAATAAGGAGGATTGCTCAGTAAAGCAGCCGATATCGGTGTCTGCATGTTCCCTGATGATCCTCAGGATTCGCTCTGTATTTGACAACTCCTTAAAATGAAACATATTGCCACTAACTGCAGATTTGATACGTTCCAGAAAGAAATCAACATGCTCCGGAGGGGAAATTTCGCTGAGTAAAACAGGGATTTCCAACTAACCGCCAACCACATGAAAAATCATCCTTTTTATTGATAATGCATTGATTTCTTCATCCGTTAAAAAACTCATTTTTATTTCTCAATATTGTATTTTTATTTACTACCGTGAGCCATCTTACCTAAGCGTAGAACGTGGCGGAAAACACGATAACAGTATTGCATAGCTTATGGCGTAACTTATCCTCGCCCCAGACAGAATAAACGTCAAAATAAAATAATGAAAATATGATCGAGACAGCATTAGCTGCCTCGATTTCTTAGACTTTTTACATTACTAGGGCAAAATCAAACGGACTCACCCCCTTCTCCCGATTCGCATCCAGATAATCCGCCCACCACTGCAGCATCAACCTCCTCTCCCCCAGATGCTCCGCCTTATGAATATAAGCCGCCCGCACAGAGCTACGCTCCTGATGGCTCATCTGCCTTTCTACCGCATCCCTCGACCACAATCCCGACTCAATCAACGAACTACACGCCATTGTCCTAAAACCATGGCCACACACTTCCGTTTTCGTGTCATAACCCATCACTCGCAGAGCTTTATTCACCGTATTCTCACTCATGGGTTTACGAGGATCGTGATCGCCAACGAAGATCAGCTCTCGGTTTCCATTCATGCCTTTGATCTTTTCCAAAATAGCTAAGGCCTGACGAGACAAGGGAACAAGATGTGGCGTCCTCATCTTTGAACCACGCTGAGAATGTTTAACACCTTCCAGCGGTTCACGCTCACCTGGAATCGTCCACATGGCTGTTTCAAAATCGACTTCTGACCAGCGGGCAAAACGCAGCTCGCTTGAACGGATGAAAATCAATAACGTGAGTTCGACAGCCAGTCGGGTTAACGGTCTTCCAGAATAGTGATCGATACGGTGAAGCAATTCAGGTATACGATTGAGTTCCAGAGCAGCACGATGCTGTCTTTTCGCCGTAGCCACCGCACCGGCAATCTCTTGAGCGGGATTGTAGTCGATTAACCCACTCTGCACAGCAAAGCGCATAATCGCGGTAGTACGCTGTTGTAAATGGGCGGCGACTTCAAGGCGTCCGGATGACTCGACTGCTTTGATGGGTACAAGTAGGTCTCGCGTTTTCAGTTCTGCAATGTTCCGCTTACCGATAGCAGCAAAGAGATTATCTTCGAGGCTTTTCAATACACGAGCACTATGCGATGCAGACCACTTCTGATTACTGGCGTGCCAGTCTCTAGCGACCACTTCAAACGTTATCGCCTTTTGCTCCTGTTCTACCTTAACCACTTTCTTGTTTTCACTGGGATCGACGCCGTTAGCTAAAAGCTTACGCGCTTCGTCTCGCCGCGATCGAGCATCAGCTAACGAAACTTCAGGATACTTCCCTAGCGCCAGCATCTTCTCTTTACCACCGAAGCGATAACGTAGCCGCCAGTATTTGGAGCCGTTAGGGTGAACCAGCAACACCATGCCTTCACCGTCAGTAAGTTTATAGGCTTTTGCTTCAGGCTTAGCCGAACGAACCTTCACATCACTCAAAGCCATGATGAGTATTCTTTCAAGGGTTCTGTGTGGGTACAAACATTATCGAACCGCGATATACCCGCAGTTGTACCCGCATTAGTAAGTTGATGTAGATTGAATCAGGTTGACTTAGGTTGTGTGAAAAAGCGAGAAAAGCCTTGCGGATACTGGATTTCAGGCACAAAAAAGACGTCCGTTGACGTCTATTGATGTTCCGATGGTGCGAAGGCCGGACTCAAAAAATGATGTAAGTATATGAAATTAAATAACTATCAATTCAATCGTAACTAATATGCCCCCTTTTATGCCCCCAACCATTTTTTCGACCATCTCAAACTTAGCCATATAATATTGCTAGCAAATTAAAGATTACGCCCTATTCGGTTTGGATCCGAAATCCGGATCCTAACCGGAACTCAATCCCTACTAAAAAGTTTTTTTGCATTTTACTGTCCACACTGTTCACCTCGATTATTTCTCATTTTATATCATGAAGTTAGATGGTGATGAGTTGGTGAAGAGTGAACAGTCGACTCTTCACCTTTATTCGTTTTGCTCGTTCTGGATGCGCCCGGTCAGGCGATACGCGGGAGGATAAAAAGTTTTTTCAGGTTTTACTGTACACTCTGTTCACCTTTGTTTTTATTAATAATTTCATGGTGATACAGGGTGAATATATAGTGAAGGGTGAACAGTGGATTGTTCACCTTGTGGCATTGGCCAGAAAGAAAAAGACCGGCTGCTGCCGGTCTGGAGTTGGTTATATCGCTGCGGGTTCGTCGCACTTCGGCAGCCAGTCGCCGTAGCTTTCCTCTTTCAGCGACAGATTGGTCTGTATTCCCTGCTTTGTGTGCCGCTTCTCATAATTCAGGCCGTACTCTTTCAGCATCATGGGCAGCCCCAGCCCGAACATTTTCAGGCTGAGCACGTTCCTGTACCCGTTAGCCTCCATATAGGCCAGATACGCGTGATAGAGATATTTACGGTAATTACGCGGAATGATACTGGCATTACCCATAAACATCCCGCTGGTCTGCGGGAGCATTTCCAGATAGCCGCAAAAATCAAACGTCGGGTCAGCATCACGCTTAATGCTGAGCGCCTCGTCGGAGTTTTGCTGCGACTGGAGCAGAGTGCGCGCTGCCATCGGGTCGCTGAATTTCTGCATAAGCTGGCGCACGATAACGGCCAGCTCGCGCGCAATTTTATCCCTGAGCTGCGGGTCGCGCTCGTCCGGGGCAATCTGCTCCGGGAAGTGAATAATCACACGGCGACGTGACACACCGCCGCTGCGGTCGGTGAAGCGCATCGGGTTGTTGTTAACGGCCAGAATCACCGCCGGAATATGTGTTGAATATGGGTTCTGGTATTTCGGGTCAACCGAGACCGCATCGCCACCGGTGATGGCTTTAAGTCCTGCGCCGTCACCGCTCCATTTTTCCTGGTCAGGCAGACGTATCAGCGAGAAGCCAATCAGGGATGCACGCTTGCGCGGGTCTTCCAGCGTGTCAATATCGGCTGACGTGGCGTTATCCTCTCCGGCGAGCAGGGTCCCGATTTCGGCCAGAATACTTTTGCCGCTCCCTCCGGGACCGGTGACTTCGAGAAAGAGCTGCCAGTCGTAGCGGTTCGCCAGCACCATAAAAAGCGCAGCGAGTATCACGTCGCGCTTTTGTGGATTTTTACCGGCCGCACGGTCGAGCCAGCGCCAGAAATTCGGCGCGTGGGTTTCCAGCGTTTCACCCTCAACAGGCGGAGTAAAATCCACGTCGCACAGCGTGCGCAGCCAGTGCGATTTGCTGTGCGGGCTGAACAGACCGCTTTGGGTATCGAGTACCCCGTTGCGAAAACCAATCAGCCGCCGCGCCGGTGTATCCTGCTGCGGAATAATCAGTTTCAGGGTCTCCACCACCGAGGCAATTTTCCCGGATGAGAACGGGGCGCGTAATCGCTGGAATAAATCAGCCACATTCCGTGAAAAAGTGGCGGCCGGGATATTTTTCCAGATGCCGTTTTCATAGCGGGACAGGAGCTGGCCGTTCGCATCCACCGCCAGCGCTTCGCCGTAATGCTCATGCACACGCATCGCCTTATCGCTGGCGCTCATGGCGGTAAATTCCGCCTCGCTCATGGTGTCGAACGGACTTTGCGCCGGTGGATGGATGGCGTTATAAATCTCCTTGCGCGTGACTTCCTCACCGTTCTGCATAAAAGCATCATTCCAGTCCCCGAATACCGGCGGCAGGGCCACGATACCCTGACAGGCATCTGCGGCCGCTGCGGCTTTGATCTGGCCGTCGCCGTTGAGGTCGCGGTCGGCGGCGAAGACAATCTGGCAGGCCGGATACTTGCTGCGGGCAAGGCTTGCCAGAGAAAGGAGGTTAACGGACGACAGCGCCACCATCACGGGTTCCCCGGTCAGGTGATGCACGGTGAGCGCGGTCGCATAACCCTCCGCTATCCACAGGCGTTTTCCCGCCTGTTTTTTCCCTTCGATGACGTGACATGCCCCTCTCACCTGCCCGCCTTTCAGGGTGCGTTTAATACCGTCTGCGTTAATGAGCTGGAAATTAACCAGCGCCCCGCTTTCGTCATGCAGCGGCACGATTACATCACCGGCGTGGTAGGTCACGCCGCCGGTTTTGTGCGTGGTGGTCAGCGTCAGGCATTCCCGACCGGGGAAGCCCTTGCGGGTCAGATAGGCGTTGCCGGTGGCGGTTCGTGTTTTCTCCATCAGCGAGGCGGCAAGCGTGGCAGCGGCTTTCCGGCTGACGTCGGTTTCAGCCTCAGCGGCGGCGATAACGTCCGGGGCTACCGGCGGCAGGCTGCCGGTCACGGCGTTAACCTTTTGAGCGGCCTCAGACGGTTTTACGCCGAAGACCTTTTCTACCAGCTTCAGGCCGTCACCTGCGCCGCACTGGTTACAGAACCACGTGCCACGCCCCTCTTTATCATCAAAGCGGAAGCGGTCAGAGCCGCCGCACACCGGGCAGGCCTGATGCCGGTTTTTAATCACCTTCACACCCAGCGCCGGGAGAATACGTGGCCAGTGGCCGCATGCCTGTTTAACGGTTTCGGTTACGTTCATTTTCATTGTTGTGGTCTCCCTCAGTGCAGTACCGGCGCGCTAATATGGCGGGCGCATAACTCATCCATCACGGTCAGCCCGAGCAAGGACAATGACGGGGCAGCCTTAAGCGGCCCGCCCTCTATTAAATCTTCCAGCAGGGCACAGGCAATCAGGCGGCCCTTTTCCTCGCCGTGCTGGCGCAGGTAGAAGCCCTCCAGCTCGGCGGCAATGGCACTTTCCAGCGATTCAAGGGTGAGGTGTGGATAACGGTGCTGACGCTCACACAGGGCCAGCCATGCACAGGCCACGGCACGGCGATAAAGCGCGGCGCGTAATACAGGCGGTAAGGGCTGTTTCATGCGCGCACCTCCTCATTGAGCCAGCGCTGATTACAGCGCTCAACTACATCGTCGAGCCGGGCGGTCATCAGGTGAATAACGGAGGCGAGCTGCAACTGCTGTTCCGGCTCATGGCCTGCGGCGGCGGTGTCCTGCAACAGCAACATCTCACCAACGAAATGGCCGACGTTACGCAGGTGCTCAAGGCTCACAAGGTCAGCGTGCGTGATGGTCAGGGTCAGCTCTTTCATGCGCGCACCTCCGCAACCGGCAGGCGACCGGCAAACGACAGGGCGTAATCACGAACAAGGGAAAGGCGGGCTGAACGCTCGTCACCGGCAACGGTGCGCAGCATACAGACGCGAGGTTTACGATCAGCACGACGGATGGCGGCAAAAACAAAGACAAACTGGGGGTATGACGGGGCGAGGATAGTAGCCATGATGGCAGCCTCCATTGAGTAGCGGTTACTGCTACCACCGGAAACGCCAATTTCACTGGTGGCAGCCCGAACGGGGTTGGCGTAACCGGCCTCAATGGATACCGGCCAGCCCGAAGGCTGCCCCGCCCGGACTACCATTATCTTGCTGGAACTATGGTGTACGCATAGACACCACAGCCCGGAAAATGGGTGTGCCTGAGCTACGACGAAAAAAAAGACGCGTGGCGCGTCTGGTGTCGCCATTGAGTTTCGCGGAACGCCAATTCCGGCTGTCGATTTTGCGACAGCGGGAAAACTGTACCAGGAAACACACAACAGATGCAAGCCAGAAAAAGGGGCTGTTTGCTGAACGGGCATCATCATGCGTCATAACCCCGGTTGCGCTCGGCGATGCGCTCACACATCCAGGCGGTGATTTCAGACTGCGCCCACGCCACATTTTTCCCGCCGAGCGAAATTTGTTTCGGGAAAGCCTCGCGGCTGATGAGGTCGTAAATGGTGGAGCGAGACAGACCGCACAGGTGCATCACTTCAGGCAGGCGTAAAAAACGTTCCTGAACCGAATCCGGGACAGGCATTAACGGGGCGGCAGGGGAAGAAGGCGGGGAAGAAAAAGTGGTGTGCATCAGGCTACCTCATAAAGTCCATACAGTGCCGGTCATGTCCGTCCGGCTTCGGGTAGCTTTCTATTTTGTGAATATTTTTCCTCAGGGCAACAAGTCATTTTGTATTCACACGCCACACAACAGTCTAATTCTTATACAAAAAAAAGTGCTGGCCTATATTGGCCATTATTGACCGTTATTGGCCATTGTTAGCAAATCGCGTTATGACGCAATGAATTTTAGATGAGATTATTTATTCCAAACTAATCTAGACCCCTTACAGTCAGTAAGTGGTTAATAAATATTCAGGTGAACAGTGGTGAACAGATGGTGAACAGTTAAACCTCGATTGTTCACCCTATAATTTATTGTATTTACTATCTTTTTTCTAAAGGTGAACAGAGTGAATAGTTAACAGTAAAAAACAAACGGTGAGTAAGGGTTTCCTGCGACCTTTCTCTGGCTGGCCGGGTTTTTAGTTGTGTTTGTGCCAACTCTGCCACAACTGCAATGGATCGTGTTGTTGTCTGGTACGCGGCAGAATCTGCTCATGTTGAAAAAGCAGAGGAATGCAATTGTGACCGAAAAAACTATTTTCCCCCTTTATCTGGAATCAGCGCTCGGGCGTCTGGACACCGCGAAAGCCGCCCATCTGGAAAACGCCGGTAAGCTTGATGAAACCGAAACGGCCATCAGCCGCGCCCGCGAACAGAAAGCCGAGCTGGAGCAGGAAAACGGCAGCAGCGCCGGTGCATGGCGTGATGCCTTCCGCGCCGGTGGTGCTGTACTTACCGATGAGCTGAAGAACAGCCATATTGAGCGCGTGGCGCGCCGCGAACTGGCGCAGGAGTGTGAGAACCTGGCGGAAGTGCTGGAGTATGAGCGCGACCGCCTGAGAGGCTCCTGCGACGTCACAGCGCGTGAATACCGGCAGGCTCATCTCGATGTACTGATGCAGTATGCCGGGCATGAGCTTGAGGAGGCGCTGAAAAAGACCTGCGGTGCGCTTGTCCGGGCCATGAAACTGAAAATTCTGGCGCTGGATAACCCGCTTGCCAACACCACCGGTAATCAGGGCTATGTCGGGCCGGAAACTGCCGTCATGCAGGAGGTTAAAGCGTGGCTTGAACAACAGGTCAGCGCGCACCATATCCGCCTCGCCGATGAGCCGGTGCTGTACAAAACCGGGCTGTCATCTGCTTCCCTGCCTCATATGGAGTATGGCCTGGCCGATTCACTGGGCAAAAGAAAAGTGCACCACGAGAAACTGCGTCAGCGCGGTGCTGACCTGAAAGCGCGGGGGCTGCTGCCATGATGCGCTGCCCGTTCTGTAAAAAATCAGCGCACGTGCGCACCAGTCGCTATCTGTCCGAGAATGTGAAGCAGAGCTATCTGCAATGCGTCAATGTGTTCTGCTCGGCCACATTCCGTACCACCGAATCGATTGATGAGGTGATACGGCCACCGGCGGAAACACAAGCGCCCGCCCCGGCACCTGCCGCCACGCCTGCGCCGCGTAAGGTGCAGGGCTGCTACAGCTCGCCGTTCAGTCACTGACAGGAGAAAACCGGTATGACCACCATCACTACAGAGCAGGCTTTCACCGCCTGCGAGGCAAACAAAACCGCCTGGCTGAAGCGTAAAACTGAACTGGCCCAGGCGGAGCAGGAGCTGCGCAGTCAGATACTGAACCCGGATGAACAAATCCCGGCCCGCATGAAGTGGCTGCGTGAAGTTATTGAGGTCAGGAAATGGGAAGTTAATCAGGCCGCCGGGCGGTATATCCGTTCGCATGAGGAGGTGCAGCGCCTCAGCATTCAGCACCGGCTGAATGACTTCATGCAGGCGCATGGTGCGGAGCTGGCCGCCGCCCTTGCACCGGAGCTGATGAACCTCAACGGTCAGTCTGCGCTGATAAAAAATCGTGCTCTTGACCGTTCCACAGCGTATCTGCGCGATGCGCTGGCCGCCTGGCTGGAAGAAGGCGCAGAAATTAATTATGCCGCACAGGATAATGACATTTTAACCGCCATCGGATTCAGGCCTGACGCGGCCTCGCGGGTTGATTATCAGGAAAAATATACCCCCGCGCAGAACCTGATTTATGCGCGTCGTAAGGCCGGACTGGCAGTCCGCGAGCCGGTGTGAAAAAAAGCTAAACTCCTGCTATTTATAAAGAAAAAGGCCATGCATGCATTAGCTGCATGGCTTTGCATGCAATTTCCCGCCTCCTGCTGACCCTCCCGCACCAGTGCTGGCGCGCCCTGACGCCATCCATGCACCTGCATTAAAACCCACCCATAAAGCGGGCAGGCGTGGCGGGGAGAGCATTGCGCGCTTACAATAAGCATCTGCATTTATTGATAAAGAAGGTTTCACTCCATCTCATTTTCATCACATCCCAATGAAACAAGATAAATCATGCTTCTCCTGCCCAATATTGAAGCAAAAAAAAACTATAAAAAACAATAAGTTACATCAAAACCAGTAGGTTAGAATTGAAAAGCAAGACTACCATTTGCTCATTGATGAATAATTAGATAAATTGCTTGCAAACGGGTTAGATATCGGAAAAGTACAATCTTTTTTCGATATCCATATGACAAAAAAAGGTAGCAACATGGAAAGAGCAAAAAAAAAGATAAAACTGCTAATTAATCACTTAAGCAGAAGAGCACCAACGCGTATCGCTCAAAAAATCATAAAAAATGCAGGAATTAAGACAGGCAGAAGTATCGAGGATACACTCGTTTATGTTGACAGCATTAAACCCGAATCAGTTTTCAAGATTTATAATAGATTAAAAGCAAACTTTGAAGATTTTCATCTTTTTGGTCCGAAGGTTGTTAGAGTTTTAGAAATTACTGAAGAAGGTCAAGATGAGGTAAGACAATTTTTCAAAACCCTTAAATTAGACCCCATTTCAATTGAATCAATTGCTTTTCCAAAACCACTTGGCTCAAAGCGTCTTACATCATTAGCTCTTTCAACCCCTAACCTAATCAGGAGGTACAAATCTCCAACTGGTACATTATACTTGTTTAGCTATAAAAGTGTTGTAAGTATGAGGGAAACCTATACTGGTCAAGAAGTAGATTATTTTGGTGACAAAGCTTCAAGCTTTGACAAGATTATAGCTATTAAAGAAAAAAATATTCAGTTCTTTAATTCTATATTTGTTACTTCCGACTTCAAAAGAGTTGAGCTGAGGATTGATCTCGCAGAACAGATTGGGATTACAGCCTTACGAGAAGTAATGGATACATTCGAAGGAAAAATAAACTCTAAATTTTTTGATATATATAAAAAACCCATTCCATCTGCTAGAGTAAATTTCTTTCCGCTTATACAAAAAATTTATGATGAAAGTAATGATGGATATATCTTTGATCTTTCATTTCAATGTCCAACAGGAGCCAACAGAAATGAAAATTTAAGTGCATACAAAAAATCACTTGATATCAAAGACCTAAGAAAGGAAGAATACCATGTTGCAGGAACCACAAAAATAGGCAATGTGTTCATTCCATATAAAATAGGAGTGTATTGGGACTCGGAAAATACAGGCGATGAGGTTAGTGGCGAGCCGGAACTAATTCTATCAGGTACATTGCTTATGGCTAAGGCAAATACTTCAATATTAGACCATGCTATAATAAGCAATACAATCAGTGAAAAAGATTTCAACTATGTGGTAGCGGCGATAAATGATTATGTCTAACAAATTGAAATATAAGATAAATTCAGTGTTTAAAACCCTGTATCCAGACAAAATAAAAACGGATGCAGAGATAGCTGAACTTCAAGATACTTTACAAAGTCAAGTATTGGCTTATTTATTGCTTGCAAAATCTGTTAGTGTCGTTAACAGCTCATTTGTAGCTTATGGTATCAAAGGGCTTATTAAATACAATAAGGCATTTCTCGGTATTTCTAGAAACCATCATTGCCAACACGTTGACAATGATATAAATCCGTATGAGATAGAAAAATATTTAGGTTACCTGACCACTCCTAAAAAGGGGCTTCTGAACTTAGAATTTGTATATTTCGATGAAGAATCTGAACGTGAACATATAATTAAGACTGATGTGATTATTGAAAGTCTTAAAAACGACTGTTTTTATCACCCATTAACACATGAAAAAATTAAAGAGTTTAAAAGCAAAGTTTATCCTGTTTATTTTCCAACGAAAAAACTTGAAAAATTAAGAATAACATTTACTTCAGAAAGAGAGCGTGAGTATGTCTACGAGCCAGTCGCCAATAACATTAGAGATGATAGAAAAAAACGCGCCAGAGCTCTTAGAATACTACGCTAACAAATGTCCGAACGACGTACAAGAATTTTATAAAAGCCTCTATAAGGCGTTAAAGAAAATATCTCAAAAGGCGTATCAGCAACGAAATTATAAAATAAATCATTCTGAAGAAGAGTTAGCTAGTTTTTTCTCAAATGAACTTCAGACAATGCTTTTTGATTCTGAAAGAGAATGTGATCGGTCTGGACATGTTGATATCGTTGTTCGAGCAAAAATTTCTGATGAATGCATCGAATGGTACGGAGAATGCAAGATTCTAGCTACCTCAGGAAGCAATTGGGATATCCATCAGGGATATTTACAATTAACAACTCGTTATGCACTTGGTAACTTTGATGAGCATGGAGTAATAGTATTCAACAAAAAAAATAATGCACTTTCGCGAGTAAAAGAGTGGTGGACGTATCTTGCAGAAAAAGAAAACATAACTAATAAAGTAGATTGTACAATATCTGACATGGCTTTTTTCACCGAATGCCAAGATGAATCCACAGGAAGAATAAAAAACATAAGGCATTTATTTATCCCTCTGTTTTATCAGCCAAAAGATAAAAGTGCTGTTAACTCAAAATAAATCAACTCCCCATATTTTATGTTTTATTTTCAAAATCATATGGGGAGATATGTTGCTCAGTGTTTGCGTAAAAATAGTTCGCCCACCACTGCATCATCAATTGTCTTTCGTTAAGATGTTCAGATGTATGAATATAAGCCGCCCGCACATTATTACGCTCAGAATGACTTAATTGTCGCTCTATCGCGTCATCGCTCCAGAGCCCTGACTCACCCAATGCACCACGCGCCATCGTCCTGAAACCATGCCCGCAGACTTCGGTTTTCGTATCATATCCCATCGCACGCAATGCGCTGTTTACCGTATTTTCACTCATAACCTTAGTTGCGTCATGATCACCCGGAAAAAGCAGCTCTTTATCACCACTAATCTGCTTTAACTGGTTTAGCAAAATCATCGCTTGTCGGCTAAGAGGAACAATATGCTCCTCTTTCATCTTCATGCCACGGTATGAGTAACGCACCCCCTTAATTTCCTCTCGTTTTGCAGGTACGCGCCAAAGGGATTTATCGAAGTCGAACTCATTCCAACGCGCAAAACGTAACTCACTGGAACGCACAAAAGTGAGTAAGGAGAGCTCGACCGCGATCCGTGTCATTACACGACCACGATATGCAGCAAGACGTGCAAGAAATTCAGGGAACCGGCTAGGGGGTAAAGCGGGGTAATGTCGCGCTTTGGTTGTCGATAGCGCACCGGCCATATCACTGGCTGGATTTGAATCGATGTAATCGTTCTGTACGGCATAACGCATGATAGCCGTGACGCGCTGTTGCAAGCGCTGGGCGACGTCGTGTTTACCACTTGCATCAACTTTTTTAATCGGGGCTAACAGGTGGCTGGTTTTGAGCTGGCGAATGTCGGATGAACCGATATACGGGAAGATGTAAAGCTCTAAGTAGCGAAGAACGCGCGATCGATGGTCTTCACTCCAGCGCTTGTTACTTGCATGCCATTCACGAGCAATTGTTTCGAAAGCATACGCCCCCGAATTCTCGGCCTGAGCTTCTTTCTGTTCGGCTTTTGGGTCAATGCCCTGCACTAACAGCTTTTTAGCTTCATCGCGTTTTGCTCGTGCCTGAGCAAGCGTCACCGTAGGCCAAACACCAAAAGCGAGGCGATCCTCTTTTTTGTCAGAGGGTCGTCTGTATTTCATGCGCCAGTATTTAGAACCCTTGGCCGAAACCTCGAGATATAAACCGCCACCATCGGCCATTTTGTAGGTTTTGTCTTTTGGCTTTGCGGTCTCGACCTGTCTGGCGTTGAGCTTCATTTGGGGGCACATTTCTAATCGAAGTTAAGATGCCCCCAATTATGCCCCCAATGACATCCGGATTTCAACGGACTACCTCGGACAACTCAGGACATAAAAATCGCTACAATCATTGATTTTAAAGGGTTTGGTGGACTTTCTCGGATGGTCTAGGAAGTACTAATGGTGCCGAAGGCCGGACTCGAACCGGCACGTATCTCTACGGTTGATTTTGAATCAACTGCGTCTACCGATTTCGCCACTCCGGCACTGAAGGGGATGTACAGATAGCGGATGCATTATACCCGTTGCGGATCGCCATGCAAGCACCACCTCCCACCCGCCTCGCTAACCGCATAAAAAACCACCGCTCACCTTCTTTTGCTTTTCCCCTCGCCCTTCCTCGCAAAAACCTGCAACACAATCTGAGGTTTACATTATCTCCTGTTTGTTATTTGATTCTGTTATTGGCTGGGGTTACCCCATCAACAAACATCAGGATGCAGGCATGCGCTTCTATCAAGTCGATCCCACGCTGGAGAACTACTGGCGCGGCGTGATCCTCTTCGGCAACAACTTTGCCACCTACAAGTTCGCCCTCGCCCATGCCCTGTACGATGTCGATCGCAGTGACACTCTGATTAAGCTCGACGATCTGGCCGTGCCCTTCAGCAGGCATATCTGCGAGCACCTGAAAAATGCCCCCCGACAGATCCTCAATGACAAAAAGCCCGGCAAGCTGATTACCGCCTGCCTGCGATACAACCTCGGCGAAATTGACGAAGATGAGCTGCGCCAGGTGACGATGCGCTACGGCTTCTCGGTGGTGCTGGATGCCTTCCACAACGTTAACGGCGGGCCGCTGGAGAAGCAGTTCTTTATCAACGAGCGTCGGGAGCACAAGGGCATCCGTCTTACGGATGAGTTCTATCGCCTGACGGAGACGCAGCAGTTCCACAACCTGATACATGAAACCGACGCCCGCTGGCGGCTGGTGGAGAAGGCCTGGGAGATGGATCTGCCTCCGCAGCTGCTGGACGTGCATTACGATGCCGGGAGTGAAACGCTCTTTACCCAGCTCAACAGCTATCGCATCTCGCTCACCAGCTGCCGCAACAGCCTGAACGGCTACCAGAAGGGGCACTGCTTCTACTGCAACGCGCCGATAAGCCTCGAGTCCGGGCATCCGCTGCTGGCCGATGTGGATCACTTTATCCCGCTGGTTGCCCAGAAGGAGATGCCAGGCATGAACCTCAACGGCGTCTGGAACCTGGTCCTCGCCTGCCAGTCCTGTAACCGGGGCGAGAATGGCAAGTTCGCACAGGTTCCGGTCCTCGATCTGCTCTATCGTCTTCATGCCCGCAACGAGTATTTTATTAACAGCAGGCTGCCGCTGCATGAGGCGATCATTAATCAGACCGGCAAGAGCGAGCCGGTACGCCGCACGTTCTTAAACGATCGCTGGAACGTCGCCCTCGCCTGCCGGTTCCGTATCTGGCAGCCGGATGCCGCCGGAGAGGTGATGTTCAGATGACAATGGCCTATTACCAGCGCAACGCGCAGACGTTTTTCGACGCGACGGTGGGAGTGGATATGTCCCCTCTCTACGCGCCCTTCCTGAACCGGGTTGTTCCCGATGGACGAGTGCTGGATGCAGGCTGTGGCTCCGGGCGCGACGCTAAAGCGTTCAGCGCGCTGGGCTATCAGGTGGAGGCGTTCGACGCCTCGGTAGAGATGGTAGAACTTGCCACGGCCTATACCGGCCTGCCGGTGAGGCAGATGACGTTCAGCGCGCTGGAAGATGAAGAGCGCTACGACGGGATCTGGTGCTGCGCCTCGCTGCTGCATCTTCCCCAGGCTGAGCTGCCCGAGGCGATGCAGCGTCTCGCCCGCGCCCTGAAACCGGGCGGGGTCTGGTACCTGTCGTTTAAATATGGTGTCGGCGAACGGGAGAAAAAGGGGCGGCATTTTACCGATCTGAACGAGGCCGGGCTTGAGGCAGTGGTAGCCGCCGTGCCGCAGGTGAGCATCGTCGAGCAGTGGGCAACGCAGGACAAACGTCCCGATCGCGACGAGGTCTGGCTGAACGCTCTGTTGCGTAAGCATCTGTCTGAATAGACTACCATCCCGCACCTTCCGCCGATGCGCCGCCCTACCCCATGCTCTACACTTCCTAATCAACGCTGAACCAAAGGAAACCACAATGAGCAAAATCAAAAGCTATGCTGCCAAAGAAGCCGGGAGCGAACTGGAGCTGTACGAATACGACGCCGGGGAACTGCAGGCCGGGGACGTTGAGGTCCAGGTCGACTACTGCGGGATCTGCCACTCTGACCTGTCGATGATCGACAACGAGTGGGGCATGTCCCAGTATCCGCTGGTCGCCGGGCACGAGGTGATTGGTCGCGTGGCAGCCCTGGGCAGCGCGGCGCAGGACAAAGGTCTGAAGGTGGGCCAGCGTGTGGGTATCGGCTGGACGGCGCGCAGCTGTGGCCACTGCGATGCCTGTATCAGCGGCAACCAGATCAACTGTCTGGAAGGCGCGACGCCAACCATCCTTAACCGCGGCGGCTTTGCTGAAAAGATCCGTGCCGACTGGCAGTGGGTGATCCCGCTTCCGGACAGCATCGATATTCAATCCGCCGGGCCGATGCTCTGCGGTGGCATCACGGTGTTTAAACCGCTGCTGATGCACAACATCACTGCCACCAGCCGCGTCGGGGTGATCGGTATCGGCGGTCTGGGCCATATCGCTATTAAACTGCTACACGCCATGGGTTGCGAGGTGACGGCGTTCAGCTCTAACCCAGCGAAAGAGCAGGAAGTGTTAGGGTTCGGGGCAGATAAGGTGGTGAACAGCCGCGATCCAGAGGCGTTGAAAGCCCTGGCGGGTCAGTTCGATCTGATCATCAACACCGTTAACGTCGACCTGAACTGGCAGCCCTACTTCGAGGCGCTGGCTCACGGCGGAAACTTCCACACCGTTGGCGCAGTGCTGAAGCCGCTTCCGGTTCCGGCCTTCACCCTGATCGGTGGCGACCGCAGCATCTCTGGTTCGGCAACCGGTACGCCGTACGAGCTGCGCAAGCTGCTGCGCTTCGCCGGTCGTAGCAAGGTTGCGCCGCAGACCGAGCTGTTCCCGATGTCGCAGATCAACGAGGCCCTGCAGCACGTTCGTGACGGCAAGGCCCGTTATCGCGTGGTGTTGAAGGCAGATTTTTAAGTTGTAAACGCCCGGCGGCGCAGGTCGCCGGGCAGTAAAGGTTACGCCTTCACTAAAGCAGCAAAGACCTCGGCCACTGCCACCGCACCCGGATCGGTAACGCCGGTCAGGCTGTCGCTGTTCACGTATGACGAACGCCCCGCGCCCGCTTTCTGCATCTTCGCGGTGCTCTCTGCCCCCTCTTTCGCCGCCGCGACCGCAGCGCTAAGATCCTGGCTCTGCAACGCCTCCAGCGCAGGCTGTAGGGCGTCGATCAGCGTCCGGTCACCCAGATCCGCTCCACCGTAGTGTTTCATCTGCTTGAGGCCTTTTAACAGCGCATCGGCGATGTTCTGCCCGTCGTGAATCGCCTGCCCCGCAGCGGTGAAGAATATCGACATCAGCACCCCGCTGGAGCCACCCATTACCGTCGCGAGTCGCTCACCGATGAGCTGGAAGAGCTGAGCGCTGTTATCCAGCGGCAGCTTGCCCTGTTCGAGCTGCTGGGCGATATCCCGCGCGCCCTCGGCAAAGGTTGAGCCGGTATCGCCGTCGCCTACTTTGGCATCCAGGGCGTTGAGCCGGTTCTCCAGGCTAATCAGCGTCTCGGTGGCGGCTTTAACGATGGCGCTAACCGCCGGGTTGTCGGAGGGCTGGGTCTCAATGCCGGTAGTAATCGCGTTATGCTTCACCGTGCGCACCGGGGCGAAGGCCACCGCTTTTTGCCAGCCGACGGTCTCAACGTCGGCGTTGAGGGCGCGCTCAAACTCATCGTTGAGGCGCAGCAGCGAGAGCGAGAAGCCTTTCATATCCAGGGAGCTGACCAGCGGCGCGGGGCCGATGAGGTAAGCAATCTGATCCTTGAGCGCCGAGTGCGCCAGCTCTTTGGTGAGCAGGGCCATCTCCAGCGCCGAGACGCCGCCAAGGTTGTTGATCAGCACCGCCACACGGTCGTTACCCGCTTTCGCCTTCAGCGGCTCGACGAGGGTGTCGATGAGGGTTTTACTGTTGTGGGTGTCGACGATGCTGGCTCCCGGCTCGCCATGGATGCCGAGGCCCAGCTCGACCTTGCCGCGCTGGATGCGGTTCTCCTCCTCTTCGCCGCTGCCCGGCAGGTTGCAGGTCTCCATCGCCAGCCCGAGGCTCCAGACGCTGTCGCTGGCCTGCTGGGCGATAGCCCGCACCTCGCCAAGGGATTTACCCTGCTCGGCGGCGTAGCCCGCAATCTTATGCACCAGCGCCGTCCCGGCGATGCCGCGCGGCTGCTTGTTATCCGGCAGAGCGATGTCGTCGGCGACGATCACCATCTCGACCTTCAGGCCGTGACGCTTGGCTTTCTCTGCCGCGAGGCCGAAGTTGAGGCGGTCCCCGGTGTAGTTTTTGACGATCAGCAAACAGCCGCGATCGCCGGTGACGGCGACGATGGCGTTAAGCACCGCGTCGACGCTGGGGGAGGCAAACACGTCTCCGCAGACGGCGGCGGTGAGCATCCCTTTGCCGACGAAGCCCGCGTGGGCTGGCTCGTGGCCGGAGCCGCCGCCGGAGATGACCGCCACGCGGCCCTTGTCCCAGTCGCCGCGTGCAACAATGCGGATAGCGGGATCGATATCGAGACGCACCAGGTTCGCATGCGGCGCGGAGATAATTAAGCCTTCGATGGCATCATTGACCAGCTGTTTGCGGTCGTTGAAGAAAAATTTGGACATAGCTTCCCGAGCGGTTAATTAATCGTAAGGAAAGCATAGACGGTGTGACGAAGCGCAAAGTATGAAAGCAGGATTTTCCCCGCCAAAAAAAGGGCGGGGAGGAGACAAAGTTACGCCCGACGCATCATCAGCAATACGCTGATCGCCAGGAACAGGGCGCTCGGCAGCAGTGCGCCAATGACCGGCGGGATGCCGTACACCAGCGTCAGCGGGCCGAAGATCTGGTCCAGCACGTAGAAGACGAAGCCAAAGCTGATCCCGGTGACTACCCGCACCCCCATCGGCACGCTGCGCAGCGGGCCAAAGATGAACGACAGCGCCATCAGCATCATGACTGCCACCGACAGCGGCTGGAAGATCTTACTCCACATGTTGAGCTGATAGCGGCCAGAGTCCTGCCCGGTTGACTTCAGGTAGCTAATGTAATCGCGCAGGCCGCTGATGGAGAGCGCATCCGGCTCCAGCGCAACCACGCCCAGCTTATCCGGCGTAAGCGTCGTTTTCCACGTACCGGTTACCGTCTGAGAGCCGGTGATCTGCTTCGGATCCTGCAGATTAGACTCATCCACCTGTGACATTCGCCAAAACTTCTCTTTATCATCAAAAATCGCGTAGGCAGCATAGCGCACCGACTGCAGACGACGCTGGTCGTTGAAGCTGTAAATGCTCACGCCGTTCAGCTCATTGTTACCAGTGATGCGCTCAATATAGACAAAATTATTGCCATCTTTAGCCCAAAGACCCTGCTGAGTAGAGAGCATCGCCCCGCCGTAGATGGCCTGAGTACGGTAATTACGCGCCATCTGCTCGCCCTGCGGCGCGACCCACTCGCCGATAGCCATGGTCAGCAGCACCAGCGGGATCGCCGTCTTCATCACCGATAGCGCTACCTGGAAACGGGTAAAACCGGAGGCCTGCATGACCACCAGCTCGCTGCGCTGGGCCAGCATTCCCAGGCCCAGCAGCGCGCCCAGCAGGGCCGCCATCGGGAAGAAGACCTGGATATCTTTTGGGATGCTGAGTACGGTATACATCCCCGCGCCCAGCGCATCGTAACTCCCCTGTCCGGCGCGTTTAAGCTGATCGACAAACTTAATGATGCCGGAGAGGGAGACCAGCATGAACAGCGTCATCATGATGGTGGTGAAGATGGTCTTGCCGATATAGCGATCGAGTACGCCAAAAGCCTGCATTATAACGCTCCTTTACGCACAAAACGGGCGCGTATCCGGCGCATCGGCACCGTATCCCACAGGTTCAGCGCCACCGCCAACGCCAGATAGAGCAGGTTGACTGCCCACATCCAGATCATCGGATCGAGCTTGCCTTTGCCACCGTTGGACTTCAACGAGGTCTGCACGAGGAAGAAGACCAGATAGAGCAGCATCGCTGGCAGCATAGAGAGCACGCGGCCCTGGCGCGGGTTAACTACGCTGAGCGGCACCACCATCAGCGCCATCACGAATACGGCGAAGATCAGGGTTAAGCGCCAGTGCAGCTCCGCGCTTGCTCGCGGCGTGTCGGTGCGCATCAGGGTGCGCATGTCCATCTGCTCGGTATCGTCAGGATCCAGCGCCACCGCCTGATGGCCAACAATCGCCTGGTAGTCCTGGAAGTCGGTAATGCGGAAGTCGCGCAGCAGGGCCGTGCCTTCAAAACGCGTCCCTTTTGTCAGGGTCACGACCTGCGAGCCGTCTTTACGCTGCGACAGCTGGCCGGAGTCGGCAACCACCACTGAAGGGCGGGCGTTGCCTTTAGGGCGCAGCTGAGCAAGAAAGACGTCGTGGAAGCTGCTGCCGCTAACGCTTTCGATAAACAGCACCGAGTTGCCGTCGGTAGCCTGCTGGAACTGGCCCTGGGCCAGCGCCGCCATGCCTGGGTTGGCTTTGGCTTCCGCCAGCACCTCATCCTGATGGCGCGAGGACCAGGGTCCGGCCCACATCACGTTAACGGCGGCCAGAATGCCGGTGAAGATGACCAGCACCATCGCCGCTTTTACCAGCACGGCCTTGCTCAGGCCGCAGGCGTGCATCACCGTGATCTCGCTGTCGGTGTAGAGCTTGCCGAATGTCATCAGCAGCCCAAGGAAGAGGCTAAGCGGCAGGATCAGCTGCGCCATTTCAGGTACGCCCAGCCCCAGTAAAGAGAGCACCAGATTTGTCGGGATGTCACCGTCAACGGCTGCGCCAAGGATCCGTACCAGCTTCTGACAGAAGAAGATCAGCAGCAGGATGAATAGGATCGCAAGTTGACTTTTTAGCGTCTCCCGAACCAGATATCTTATGATTATCACTATAAATACGCCCGTAAAAACCCGTCTTTTTGCAGGAAAATCGCTTGTTTCATGGCTTAAACGTCATTTATTCTCTTGAGTCGTCGAAAGCATCGCTAAGATGTAAGAAACTTAGCGGATGCACGTTTCAGGATATGTTCTGACGTGTCGAACTAAGATTAACACGAAGTCACCGCAACAGCGGACATGAGTTACGAAAGCTTGCAATTCTATCCGTAGCCCCGGCTGTTGTCTTTAAGATTCAGGAGCGTAGTGCATGGAGTTCAGTGTAAAAAGCGGTAGCCCGGAGAAACAGCGGAGTGCCTGCATCGTGGTTGGCGTGTTTGAACCACGCCGGCTCTCCCCTATCGCCGAGCAGCTCGATAAGATCAGCGACGGCTACATCAGCGCGCTGCTGCGCCGTGGAGAGCTGGAAGGCAAGCCGGGACAGACGTTGTTGCTACACCATGTTCCTAACGTCCTGTCAGAGCGCATTTTGCTGATTGGCTGCGGGAAAGAGCGTGAGCTGGACGAGCGCCAGTACAAGCAGGTTATTCAGAAAACTATTAATACGCTGAATGATACTGGCTCAATGGAGGCGGTCTGCTTCCTGACCGAACTGCACGTTAAAGGGCGCAACACCTACTGGAAAGTGCGTCAGGCGGTAGAGACGGCAAAAGAGACGCTCTACAGCTTCGATCAGCTGAAAACGAACAAATCTGAGCCGCGTCGTCCGCTGCGCAAGATGGTCTTTAACGTGCCAACCCGCCGGGAGCTGACCAGCGGCGAGCGCGCCATTCAGCACGGTCTGGCGATCGCCTGCGGCATCAAGGCGGCGAAAGACCTCAGCAACATGCCGCCGAATATCTGTAACGCGGGCTACCTTGCCTCGCAGGCGCGCCAGCTGGCAGACTCCAACAGCGAGAATATCACCACCCGAGTGATCGGCGAGCAGCAGATGCGCGAGCTGGGGATGCACTCCTATCTGGCGGTGGGCCAGGGTTCGCAGAACGAATCCCTGATGTCGGTCATCGAGTACAAGGGCAGCACCGACGAAGACGCGCGTCCGATTGTGCTGGTGGGTAAAGGGCTGACCTTTGACTCCGGCGGCATCTCCATCAAGCCAGCCGAAGGCATGGATGAGATGAAGTATGACATGTGCGGCGCGGCGGCGGTTTATGGCGTGATGCGCATGGTCGCCGAGCTGAAGCTGCCGCTGAACGTGGTGGGCGTGCTGGCGGGCTGTGAGAACATGCCCGGTGGCCGCGCCTTCCGTCCGGGTGACGTCCTGACCACCATGTCCGGTCAAACGGTGGAGGTGCTGAACACCGATGCCGAAGGGCGTCTGGTGCTGTGCGACGTCTTAACCTACGTGGAGCGTTTCGATCCCGAGCTGGTGATTGACATCGCTACCCTGACCGGGGCGTGCGTCATTGCCCTCGGCCACCACATCACCGGCCTGATGTCGAACCACAATCCGCTGGCCCACGAGCTGATCGGCGCGTCCGAGCAGGCGGGGGATCGCGCATGGCGTCTGCCGCTGGGCGACGAGTACTATGAGCAGCTGGAGTCCAACTTTGCCGATATGGCCAACATCGGCGGCCGTCCCGGTGGGGCGATCACCGCGGGCTGCTTCCTGTCGCGCTTTACCCGGAAATACAACTGGGCGCACCTCGACATCGCCGGGACCGCATGGCGCTCCGGCAAAGCCAAAGGCGCAACCGGTCGTCCTGTCGCCCTGCTGTCGCAGTTCCTGCTCAACCGTGCCGGTTTCAACGGCGAAGAGTAATATTCAATGTCGGGTGGCGGCAACGCCTTACCCGGCCTACACACGGCAGCACACTGTAGGCCCGGTAAGCGCAGCGCCACCGGGCAACATGCTTTAATTCATCACAAGAAGCCCCATATATGAAGAATGCAACGTTCTACCTTCTGGACAATGACACGCAGCAGGATGGCTTAAGCGCCGTTGAACAACTGGTGTGTGAGATTGCCGCAGAACGTTGGCGCGCAGGTAAACGCGTTCTGATCGCCTGTGAAGATGAGCGGCAGGCGATTCGCCTCGACGAGGCCCTGTGGGCGCGTCCGGCTGAGCGCTTTGTACCGCATAATCTGGCGGGCGAAGGGCCGCGCGGCGGTGCGCCGGTGGAGATCGCCTGGCCGCAAAAACGCAATAGCAGCCCGCGCGATCTGCTGATCAGCCTGCGGGTGAACTTTGCAGATTTTGCCACCGCTTTCACAGAAGTGGTAGACTTCGTTCCTCACGAAGAAACTCTGAAACAACTGGCTCGCGAACGCTATAAGGCCTATCGCCTGGCTGGTTTCAACCTGAACACGGCAACCTGGAAATAATGGAAAAGACATATAACCCCCAAGATATCGAACAGCCGCTTTACGAGCACTGGGAGCAGCAGGGCTACTTCAAACCGAATGGCGACGAGAGCCAGGAGAGCTTCTGCATCATGATCCCGCCGCCGAACGTGACCGGCAGTTTGCATATGGGCCACGCCTTCCAGCAGACCATCATGGATACCATGATCCGCTACCAGCGCATGCAGGGCAAAAACACCCTGTGGCAGGCCGGGACCGACCATGCGGGCATTGCGACCCAGATGGTGGTTGAGCGTAAGATTGCCGCTGAAGAGGGGAAAACCCGCCACGACTACGGTCGCGATGCCTTCATCGATAAAATCTGGCAGTGGAAGGCAGAGTCCGGCGGCACCATCACCCGTCAGATGCGCCGTCTCGGCAACTCCGTGGACTGGGAGCGCGAGCGCTTCACCATGGACGAGGGCCTCTCCAACGCCGTGAAAGAGGTGTTTGTTCGCCTCTATAAAGAAGATCTGATCTACCGCGGCAAGCGCCTGGTAAACTGGGATCCGAAGCTGCGCACCGCGATCTCTGACCTGGAGGTTGAGAACCGCGAATCGAAAGGTTCCATGTGGCACATCCGCTACCCGCTGGCCGACGGTGCGAAAACCGCCGACGGTAAAGATTACCTGGTGGTCGCCACTACCCGTCCGGAGACCCTGCTGGGGGATACCGGCGTCGCGGTGAACCCGGAAGATCCGCGCTACAAAGATCTGATCGGTAAATTTGTGGTGCTGCCGCTGGTTAACCGTCGCATTCCGATTGTCGGTGACGAGCACGCCGACATGGAGAAAGGCACCGGCTGCGTGAAGATCACCCCGGCGCACGACTTTAACGACTACGAAGTGGGCCGTCGTCACGCCCTGCCGATGATCAACATCCTGACCTTTGACGGCGATATCCGTGAAAGCGCAGAGGTGTACGACACCAAAGGCAACGAATCCGACGTCTACTCCAGCGAGATCCCGGCTGAGTTCCAGAAGCTGGAACGCTTTGCTGCCCGTAAAGCGGTGGTGGCTGCCGTTGACGCCCTCGGCCTGCTGGAAGAGATTAAACCGCACGACCTGACCGTACCGTACGGCGACCGCGGCGGCGTGGTGATCGAGCCGATGCTGACCGATCAGTGGTATGTTCGTGCCGATGTGCTGGCAAAACCGGCCGTAGAAGCGGTTGAGAACGGCGACATTCAGTTTGTGCCGAAGCAGTACGAGAACATGTACTTCTCCTGGATGCGCGATATTCAGGACTGGTGTATCTCCCGTCAGCTATGGTGGGGCCACCGTATCCCGGCCTGGTACGACAGCGAAGGCAACGTCTTTGTGGGCCGTACGGAAGAGGAAGTGCGCCAGGAGAATAACCTGAGCGCCGATGTCGTCCTGCGCCAGGATGAAGACGTACTCGACACCTGGTTCTCCTCCGCGCTGTGGACCTTCTCTACCCTCGGCTGGCCGGAGAACACCGACGCCCTGCGTCAGTTCCACCCGACCTCGGTGATGGTCTCTGGCTTCGACATCATCTTCTTCTGGATCGCCCGCATGATCATGATGACCATGCACTTCATCAAAGATGAAGACGGCAAGCCGCAGATCCCGTTCAAGACCATCTACATGACCGGTCTGATCCGCGACGACGAAGGCCAGAAGATGTCCAAGTCGAAGGGCAACGTGATTGACCCGCTGGATATGGTCGACGGTATCTCGCTGGCGGATCTGCTGGAGAAACGCACCGGCAACATGATGCAGCCGCAGCTGGCAGAGAAAATTGCCAAGCGCACCGAGAAGCAGTTCCCGAACGGCATCGAGCCGCACGGCACCGACGCCCTGCGCTTTACCCTGGCGGCGCTGGCCTCTACCGGGCGCGACATCAACTGGGACATGAAGCGCCTGGAAGGCTACCGCAACTTCTGTAACAAGCTGTGGAACGCCAGCCGCTTTGTGCTGATGAACACCGAAGAGCAGGATTGCGGCTTCAACGGCGGGGAGATGACCCTCTCCCTGGCAGATCGCTGGATCCGCGCCGAGTTCAACCAGACGGTGAAAGCCTTCCGTGAGGCGCTGGACAGCTTCCGCTTCGATATTGCTGCGGGCATCCTGTATGAGTTCACCTGGAACCAGTTCTGTGACTGGTATCTGGAGCTGACCAAGCCGGTAATGAACGGCGGTTCCGAGGCCGAGCTGCGCGGTACGCGTAACACTCTGGTCACGGTGCTGGAAGGTCTGCTGCGCCTGGCGCACCCGATCATTCCGTTTATTACCGAAACCATCTGGCAGCGCGTGAAGGTGCTTACCGGTAACCACGCTGACACCATCATGCTGCAGCCGTTCCCGGCCTTCGACGCCGCGCAGGTTGATGAAGCGGCGGTAGCGGATACCGAGTGGCTGAAGCAGGCGATTGTCGCGGTGCGTAATATCCGCGCCGAGATGAACCTCTCCCCGGCTAAGCCGCTGGAGCTGCTGCTGCGCGGCTGCAGCAGCGATGCGGCACGTCGTGTGAACGACAACCGTAGCTTCCTGCAGACCCTGGCGCGTCTGGAGAGCATCACCCTGTTGCCTGCCGATGATAAAGGCCCGGTCTCCGTGACCAAGATCATCGACGGCGCAGAGCTGCTGATCCCGATGGCTGGCCTGATCGACAAGGCTGCCGAGCTGGAGCGTCTGGCAAAAGAGATCGCCAAAGTAGACGTTGAAATTGGTCGTATCGAGAGCAAACTGGGGAACGAAGGCTTTGTGGCGCGCGCGCCGGAAGCGGTCGTTGCCAAAGAGCGTGAGCGTCTGACCGCCCTGGCCGAGGCGAAAGTCAAACTCGCCGAACAGCAGAACGTCATCAGCGCACTGTAATCGCGTTCGCCCCTTACCTCTCCGGTAAGGGGCACTTATCAACGAAGAGCCTCACCATGAATGTTGCAACCGCCACTCAACTGCACATGCGCCGCATCACGCCTGAAGACAACCCGGTTATCGCCGCCGTTATTCGTCAGGTGTCGGCGGAGTATGGCCTGACCGCCGACAAGGGCTACACCGTTGCCGATCCCAATCTTGACGAGCTGTACGCCCTCTACAGCCAGCCGGGCCACGCCTACTGGGTGATTGAGCAAGATGGTCAGGTGGTGGGCGGCGGGGGCGTCGCGCCGCTCCAGTGCAGCGAACCCGATATCTGTGAGTTGCAGAAGATGTACTTCCTGCCCGCGGTACGCGGCAAAGGAATGGCGAAAAAGCTGGCGCTTGCCGCGCTGGATCACGCCCGTACGCAAGGGTTTACCCGCTGCTATCTGGAGACCACCGCGTTTCTGAAGGAGGCGATTGGCCTCTACGAGCATCTGGGCTTTGAACATATCGACGGCCCGCTGGGCTGTACCGGGCACGTCGACTGTGAAGTGCGGATGTTAAAAGCGCTGGCCTGAAATCAGACCGGCACACCGCTGTGAAAACGAAACTCGCCGTCGGGGCTGGCGATTAGCGCCGCCTCCACCTCGCCAAAAAAGCGCACCCGGGGAGTGATATCCTGAGCTGAGATCTGCTGGGCCAGCGTCAGGTAGTCCTCGTAGTGCCGCGCCTCGGATCGCAGCAGCGACAGATAGAACTTCTGCAAATCCTCTTCAAGACAGGGCGCCAGGGCGGCAAAGCGCTCGCAGGAGCGGGCCTCGATATACGCCCCGCAGATCAGCTTATCAATCAGCGTGAGCGGCTCGTGGGTCCGTACCTCCTTCAACATCCCTTTGGCGTAGCGGCTGGCGGTGATCTTGACGTAGGGAATGTTCCGCACCGTCATCGCCTCGCGCACCTGCCAGAAGTGGTGCAGCTCCTCTTTAATCAGTAGCACCATGCTGTCGATCAGCAGGCGGCCCCAGGGATCGTTGGTCTGCGGCATCACACCTTTGCCAATCTGCCTGTGCAGGGCGACAAAATCCGGCTCTGGCCCTTCACGGAAGGTGAAGGCCTCGTAAGGTTTGAGCCACTCAAGCAGCGTCTCGCTGCCGGTCTTATCCGCCACGTACTTGCGGACCAGCAGCATCGCGGTCTGCGCGGCCTTCAGCTCGCACACCATATGGTCGGTCAGCAGCAGAGGCAGGTTAGCCGGGTCGCGGGCTTTGTCGATCCACGCCTGGGGCGTCGGGCAGTGCAGGAAAGTGTGTATCGGGGCGAGTATCTGGGCGTAGTCCATGGTGTTCCTTGCAGTGCGGCAGCGGGCGCTGCCGCACGAACAATTAAAGCGTGTTACCGAGTGACTTAGTGGCGGGTGCCGTCATCATCTTCGTCGACGTAATCTTCATCGTCTTCGTCATCACCCTCTTCGCCGTTAGGATCCTCGTAGTAGGTGCCCCAGCCGTCGTACTCAACTTCAAACTTCTCTGCCAGGGTCATCAGCTGCTCAACCTGCGCATCGATCAGATCGGCATTCAGCGCGCACTCGCTAAGAATATCGCAGCAGATTACGGTGTCGCCCTCTTCCACTTCCAGCTCTTCCGGCTCGGTCACTTCATAACCCAGCTTGAACGCCTCTACCGCTACCTTCTCCAGCGTTTCAAAATCGTCAGCGGAGAGATGATGCTCAATAGTGTAGAGCGCATCAGGATCGCTACCGTCCTCCAGCAGCTCTTCAATAATCAGACGGGTCTCTTCACGCTGCTCTTCCAGATGTTCCTGGTTTGCCATAGCTTGTTCCTCATAATGTGCGGCAGATACTCTTATTTTCACATACCGTCGCCAATGCCTCCACTCCTGACGGAAAAGATTTGTTGAACAGGGTTGCAAATGAATATTTAGACATATAAAGTGAATTTTAATTCAATAACTGGCCTGAGCCATGTGAGGGAAACATGTCTGCGTTCTACCAGAAACACTTTTTAAAACTGCTCGACTTTACCCCTGCCGAAATCCACGCCCTGCTCCAGCTCGCCGCCCGGCTCAAAAAAGATAAAAAACAAGGCACTGAAGTACCGCAGCTGGCGGGTAAAAACATTGCGCTCATCTTCGAAAAAGACTCTACCCGTACCCGATGCTCTTTCGAAGTTGCCGCCTACGACCAGGGTGCTCGCGTCACTTATTTAGGGCCAAGCGGGAGCCAGATTGGGCATAAAGAGTCAATCAAAGACACCGCCCGCGTGCTGGGCCGCATGTATGACGGTATTCAGTATCGCGGTCATGGCCAGCAGATCGTCGAGGCGCTGGCTGAATTCGCCGGCGTACCGGTGTGGAACGGCCTGACCAACGAGTTTCACCCGACCCAGCTGCTGGCGGATCTGCTGACTATGCAGGAGCACCTGCCGGGCAAAGCCCTTAACGAGATGACGCTGGTTTACGCGGGCGATGCGCGCAACAATATGGGCAACTCTATGCTGGAGGCGGCCGCACTGGTGGGGCTGGATCTGCGTCTGGTGGCACCCCAGGCCTGCTGGCCAGAAGCGAGCCTGGTGACCGAGTGCAGCGCCCTGGCGCAGCAGAACGGCGGCAGCATCACCCTGACGGAGAACATTGCCGAGGGGGTAAAAGGCGCGGACTTTATCTATACCGACGTCTGGGTATCGATGGGCGAAGCCAAAGAGAAGTGGGCCGAGCGTATCGCGCTGCTGCGCGACTATCAGGTGAACAGCCAGATGCTGGCCCTGACCGGCAACCCGCAGGTGAAGTTCCTGCACTGCCTGCCCGCCTTTCACGACGACCAGACTACCCTTGGCAAGCAGATGGCAGAGAACTTTGGTCTGCACGGCGGCATGGAGGTGACTGACGAGGTGTTTGAGTCGCCGAACAGCATCGTGTTCGACCAGGCGGAAAACCGCATGCACACCATCAAAGCGGTGATGGTTGCCACCCTCGCCGGGTAAACCGTTGCTCACGTAGGCCGGGCAAGCGCCAGCGCCGCCCGGCGTTTACATTGCCCGGCTACGCCACTAATACTTTCACTACCACCTTACGCACCTGGGCCGGGTTGCCCACCGCGCACAGCGGCTTATGCACCTCGCCCGGATAGAAGACCACGAAATCGCCCTCGCTAAGAACAACGGTCTTCTCCTGCTCGCCTTCCGGTAAAAACGCAATATCCTTATCTGCCAGCCAGTCGGTGTCCGGCGTTCCGGCGGGCAGGGTGCTATAGGTCATCCCCTCCTGGCCTTTCAGGACGATCTGAATATCCAGATAGCGGGCGTGATACTCCGCACGGCGTTTGGCAAACGGCTCGGTCATGTCTTCTGAGAGCAGGAAGAAGAGGCGCGAGCCGTCGATATCGTGCTTGCCCGTTGGCGTCGCATCGTTAACGTGCTGTTTGACGTACTCAATGGCCTGAGCCAGCTCCTGTGGCAGCCAGGATTGCAGGTTGTGAATGTTGCCTGTGATCATGCGTAACCTCTCGATATAAAACAACGTTTCATTTTTAACTTTTATACGAGAATTTTGCTCACCCTACCACTGCTTTCTACCGAAGCCTTGCGATAGCGCATGTTTATCGCCAGGGAAGTTAAATTTATGTGAGTCCTGAAAGCAATAGTATGCACTCTCTCTGCATAAGTGCTGCCGGTCATGCTCACCCCGGCGGAATATCGCCCTGAAAACTGAGCATATATAAAAAAACCTTTTCCAGGATCACATATAATGAAGCACGCCATCCCTGCACGATTCGACATATTTATCCTGCTTTTCCTCTGCATCTAAAAATAAAAAAATAGCGACTATGCATAAACATGCAGGGTCGCAGAAGTGTTCATTATTTTCAAAGAGATACCCGCCTGATTTACTAACCAAAATCTACACGCCGTTAACAATCAAGAATATTAAAAACAATTAATGCATGACGATGCAGCGCATTACCTAAACTAAAAATGAATTTTCTGAAGCCTCTCAAATAACCTGTTCAGGGTTATTCCACAACCTTTTCCTCGTGAACATCATCACATTATTAATGCAACAGGCGCCTACTATATTCACCGAATCCAGCAAATTCCAACGCGTTATGAAATAGATCATTTCATAACCTCCCTCTCTTATTGCCGAAAAACGTAAGGAATAGTTATGGAAAAACACTACGTCGGATCGGAAGTTGGCACGCTACGTAGCGTCATGCTGCACCGCCCTAATCTGAGCCTGAAAAGATTAACGCCCTCCAACTGTCAGGAGCTGTTATTTGATGATGTATTATCCGTCGAGCGCGCCGGCGAAGAGCACGATATTTTCGCTACTACCCTGCGTGAGCAGGGCGTTGAGGTGCTATTACTTACCGATCTCTTAACCGAGACGCTGGATACGCCAGAGGCGAAGGCCTGGCTGCTGCAAACCCAGGTCTCTGATTACCGCCTGGGGCCTGCCTTTGCCAGCGATGTGCGCGGCTGGCTGGCGGATATGCCCCACCGGGAGCTGGCGCGGCGTTTAAGCGGCGGGCTGACCTACGGGGAGATCCCGGCCTCGATTAACAATATGGTCGTCGATATCCATACGGCAAATGACTTTATTATGAAGCCGCTGCCTAACCACCTTTTTACCCGCGATACCTCCTGCTGGATATATAACGGCGTCTCGATTAACCCTATGGCAAAAGCGGCCCGCCAGCGTGAGACCAATAACCTGCGGGCCATCTATCGCTGGCATCCGCGCTTTATTAACGGCGACTTTATTAAATATTTCGGCGACGAAGACATTAATTATGACCACGCGACCCTGGAAGGGGGCGATGTATTGGTAATTGGCCGGGGCACGGTATTAATCGGCATGTCCGAACGCACCACGCCCCAAGGCGTAGAGTTCCTTGCCTCCGCCCTGTTCGCCCACCGCCAGGCCGAACGCGTTATCGCCGTCGAGCTGCCGAAACACCGCTCCTGTATGCATCTCGATACGGTAATGACCCACATCGATATCGACACCTTCTCCGTCTACCCGGAAGTGGTACGCCCGGACGTGCAGTGCTGGACGCTGACTCCGGACGGCCACGGCGGGATCGCCCGTCGTCAGGAGAGCACCCTGCTGCAGGCGCTGGAGAAAGCGCTTGGCGTCACGCAGATCCAGCTTATCACCACCGGCGGCGACGCCTTTGAGGCCGAGCGTGAGCAGTGGAACGATGCCAATAACGTGCTGACCCTGCGCCCCGGCGTAGTGATCGGCTACGAGCGCAACGTCTGGACCAACGAGAAATATGACAAGGCAGGGATTGCCGTTCTGCCGATCCCGGGCGATGAGCTGGGACGCGGGCGCGGCGGTGCGCGCTGCATGAGCTGTCCGCTGGAACGCGACGCGATTTAAGGCAAGGAGCCAAATATGAAAACGGAGATGAAACCGATTCTGGTGGTTGCCCTTGGCGGTAACGCTCTGCTGAAGCGCGGCGAGCCGCTGGAGGCAGCGATTCAGCGCAAGAATATCGATCTCGCCGCCGGGGTGATTGCCCGGCTTACCCACCGCTGGCGGGTGGTGCTGGTGCACGGCAACGGGCCACAGGTGGGGTTGCTGGCCCTGCAAAACAGCGCCTATACCGGCGTCGCCCCCTACCCGCTGGATGTGCTGGGGGCCGAGAGCCAGGGGATGATTGGCTACATGCTGCAACAGTCGCTGAAAAACCAGCTTCCTGATGACGAGGTGAGCGTCCTGCTCACCCAGGTGGCGGTGGATCCAGCCGATCCCGCTCTCGCTAATCCGACCAAATACATAGGTCCGGTTTATGACCAGCCGCAGGCCGAGGCACTGGCCGCCGAAAAAGGGTGGTGCTTTAAGGCCGACGGCAGCTATTTCCGCCGCGTGGTTCCCTCCCCACAGCCGATGCGTATTGTCGAACGCGATGCCATTGAGGCACTTCTCCAGCGCGGCCACCTGGTGATCTGCAACGGCGGCGGCGGCGTGCCGGTGGTCGAGAAGGCTGGCGGCTATCACGGCATTGAGGCGGTCATCGACAAAGACCTCTCCGCTGCGCTGCTGGCCCGCCAGTTAGAAGCCGACGCGCTGCTGATCCTCACCGATGCCGACGCGGTCTATCTCAACTGGGGTACGCCGGAGCAGCGCCCCCTCACCGAGGCCACGCCGCAGCTACTCAGCAGGTTTACTTTTGACGCCGGTTCGATGGGACCGAAAGTCGCCGCCTGCTGCCGCTTTGTTAAGACCTGTGACGGCATCGCCGGGATCGGCTCCCTGGCAGACGGCCTCGCCATCCTCGCCGGTGAGCGTGGCACCCTGATCCGCAACGATCCTCTTCAATAAGCATATTAAGGACGATTTATGAAAATCTCTTTGAAAAACCGTAACTTTCTTAAGCTTCTGGACTTTACGCCAGATGAGATCCACCTCCTGATCGATTTAGCGATGGAGCTAAAAGCCGCTAAAAAAGCGGGCCGCGAAAAGCAGACCCTGTGCGGTAAAAACATTGCTCTGATTTTTGAGAAAAGCTCTACCCGCACACGCTGCGCCTTTGAGGTCGGCGCCTTTGATCAGGGCGCGCAGGTGACCTATATCGGACCGAGCGGCTCGCAGATTGGCCATAAGGAGTCGATGAAAGACACTGCCCGCGTGCTCGGTCGCATGTACGATGGCATTGAGTATCGCGGCTATGGGCAGGCGATCGTCGAGGAGCTGGGGGAACACGCAGGCGTCCCGGTGTGGAACGGCCTGACCAACGAGTTTCACCCTACGCAAATCCTGGCCGATCTGATGACCATGCTGGAGCACGCGCCAGGTAAACGCCTCTCTGAGCTGCGCTTTGCCTATCTGGGCGATGCGCGCAACAACATGGGCAACAGCCTGATGGTCGGGGCGGCCAAAATGGGGATGGATATTCGGCTGGTCGCGCCCAAAGCGTTCTGGCCGGACGAAGCGCTGGTCGCGCAGTGCCGGGAGATTGCATGGGAAACTGGGGCAAAAATCACCCTGACCGAGAACGTTGCAGAGGGTGTCGCCGGCGTTGATTTCCTCTATACCGACGTGTGGGTCTCTATGGGCGAGCCGAAAGAGGCATGGGGCGAGCGTGTCAGCCTGATGAAACCCTATCAGGTGAACCAGCAGGTCATAGAGGCCACCGGCAATCCGCAGGTGAAATTTATGCACTGCCTGCCCGCCTTCCATAACGAGCACACCACCGTAGGAGGTGAAATCGAACGGGCCTGGGGACTGAAGGGGCTGGAGGTCACCGAAGAGGTGTTCGAATCCGCCCACTCCATTGTGTTCGACGAAGCAGAGAACCGGATGCACACCATCAAAGCGGTGATGGTAGCGACCCTCGGCGAGTAACCACTCCGGGCGTCGCGGCATCTGCGACGCCCAAACAGGGAGAGACCCTATGCGCAGATTCAAATTTCCCTCTGCTTACACCATCCTGTTTATTTTAATTGCGCTGGTTGCCGCGCTGAGCTGGATTGTGCCGGCCGGACACTATCAGATGGTGATGAACGAAACGCTTGGTAAAGAGGTGCCCGTGGCGGGGACCTACGCGCCCGTTGCCGCCCAGCCGCAGGGGATCGTTGCCGTTATTATGGCCCCCATCAGCGGCCTGTACGATCCCGACACCGGCCAGGCGGGTGCCATTGACGTCGCGCTGTTTGTGCTGATCATCGGCGGCTTTCTGGGGATCGTCAATAAAACCGGGGCTATCGATGCCGGGATCGAACGCGTCACGCAGAAGCTGAGCGGCCGCGAAGAGTGGATGATCCCGATCCTGATGGGGCTGTTTGCCGCAGGCGGTACGATTTATGGCATGGCGGAGGAGTCGCTGCCGTTCTACACCCTGCTGGTGCCGGTGATGATGGCGGCGCGCTTCGATCCGCTGGTAGCTGCCTCTACCGTGCTGCTGGGCGCAGGCATCGGCACGCTTGGCTCGACCATTAACCCCTTCGCCACGGTGATTGCCGCCAACGCGGCGGGCATTCCCTTTACCACTGGCATCGGGCTGCGCGTCGCCCTGCTGGTGGCGGGCTGGCTTATCTGCGTCGCATGGGTGATGCGCTATGCGCGCCAGGTGCGGCAGGACCCCAGCCGCTCTGTGGTGGCTGACAGGCAAGCAGAGAACATCGCCCACTTCCTGGGCGGCAAGCGCCAGCAGGATCTGGCCTTCACCGGCACGCGCAAGCTGATCCTGGCGATCTTCGCCCTCGCCTTTGCGGTGATGATCTACGGCGTGGCGGTGCTGGGCTGGTGGATGGGGCAGATCTCCGGCGTCTTTCTCGCGGCGGCCATTATTACCGGGCTGCTGGCCCGCATGAGCGAGGAGGAGCTGACCACCACCTTTATTGACGGCGCTCGGGATCTGCTGGGCGTGGCGTTAATTATCGGCATCGCCCGCGGCATCGTGGTGGTAATGGACAAGGGGATGATTACCCATACCATTCTGCACAGCGCCGAAGGGCTGGTGAGCGGCCTCTCCAGCGTGGTGTTTATCAACGTCATGTACTGGCTGGAGGTGGTGCTCTCGTTTCTGGTGCCCTCCTCTTCCGGACTGGCGGTGCTGACGATGCCGATCATGGCCCCGCTGGCAGACTTTGCCCGCGTCGATCGCGATCTGGTGGTTACCACCTACCAGGCTGCGTCCGGCATTGTCAATCTGGTCACCCCCACCTCGGCGGTGGTGATGGGCGGGCTGGCCATTGCCCGAGTGCCCTACGTTCGCTATCTGAAGTGGGTTGCGCCGCTGCTGCTGATATTGACCGTATTGATCTGCGTGATATTAAGCCTCGGCGCACTGCTTTAACCACCACAGGGAGTAAAGAGTATGAAGGAATACCGCGACTGCTCTACCAGAGAACAGCAGCAGCTAGCCGTCTGCCAGCGGCTGGTGACCGAGAAGAGCTACCTGTCTCAGGAGGCGATCCGCCGGGACCTGCAGCGGCATGGCTTTGACTCCATTAGCCAGTCCACGGTGTCGCGCCTGCTGAAGCTGCTGGGCATTATTAAAATCCGCAATGCTAAAGGGCAGCGGATCTATGCCCTTAATCCCCAGCTGCGTCCGACGCCGGATGCCGCACGCTGCCTCTCCGATATGGTGGTCGACGTCGAGCACAATCGCGAGTTTATTCTTATTCATACTGCTGCAGGCTACGGGCGGGCGGTGGCCCGTATCCTCGACTACCACGCCCTGCCAGAGATCCTTGGCGTGGTGGCAGGCAGCAGTATCGTCTGGGTCGCCCCGCGCGACGTGCAGCGTACCCTGCAGGTGCGCAATCGCGTTAAAAATTTACTAAAAATGCATTTATATGCAAAATAACCGTTTGCTTCTGACAAATAGCGCATCGATCGCTTGATTCGCCTTTTGAGCTGAGTATAATCGCGGACAATTTGCCGGGAGGAAGCATGGTCAAGTCCGTTCGACACACTGTCTCACCGCGCCTGAAAGAGGGCGCTGGCCTGCCGTTTTTCTTCCCGCTGCTCACCCATTTCTATAGCCCCTCTTTGGAGGGGCTTTTTTTTGCGCAGACGTCAGGAGATAACCATGGCTAATCCGCTCTATCAGAAACATATCATTTCCATAAACGACCTCAGCCGCGAAGAACTGGAACTGGTGCTGGAGACCGCTGCCAGCCTGAAGGCTAACCCGCAGCCGGAGCTGCTGAAGCATAAGGTGATCGCCAGCTGCTTCTTTGAAGCCTCTACCCGTACCCGCCTGTCGTTTGAGACCGCGATGCACCGTCTGGGCGCGAGCGTGGTTGGCTTCTCCGACAGCAGCAATACCTCGCTGGGTAAAAAAGGCGAGACCCTGGCGGACACCATCTCCGTTATCAGTACCTACGTTGACGCCATTGTGATGCGTCACCCGCAGGAGGGCGCGGCGCGGCTGGCCACCGAGTTCTCCGGCGGCATTCCGGTGCTGAACGCGGGCGACGGCGCCAACCAGCACCCGACCCAGACCCTGCTCGATCTCTTTACCATTCAGGAGACTCAGGGCCGGCTGGAGAATCTCAATATTGCGATGGTGGGCGACCTTAAGTATGGCCGCACCGTCCACTCGCTGGCGCAGGCGCTGGCGAAGTTCAACGGCAATCGCTTCCTGTTTATCGCCCCCGATGCGCTGGCAATGCCGCAGTACATCCTCGATATGCTGGATGAGCGCGGGATTGCCTGGAGCCAGCACGCCACCATTGAAGAGGTGATCCCCGAGGTGGATATCCTCTACATGACCCGCGTGCAGAAAGAGCGTCTGGACCCGTCCGAGTATGCCAACGTGAAGGCGCAGTTTGTTCTACGCGCCAGCGATCTGCACAGCGCCCGTAGCAACATGAAGGTGTTGCACCCGCTGCCGCGCGTCGATGAGATTGCCACCGACGTGGATAAAACGCCGCACGCCTGGTATTTCCAGCAGGCGGGCAACGGCATCTATGCTCGCCAGGCGCTGCTGGCGCTGGTGCTTAACCGCGATTTGGCCTAACAGAGGGGGAAACGAGATGACACACGACAATAAATTGCAGGTCGAAGCGATCAGGTGCGGCACGGTGATTGACCATATTCCGGCGCAGGTAGGCTTTAAGCTACTGACCCTGTTTAAGCTGACTGAAACCGACCAGCGGATCACCATCGGCCTGAACCTGCCCTCGGGGGAGATGGGCCGCAAAGATCTGATCAAGATCGAAAATACGTTTCTCACCGACGAGCAGGTCGATCAGCTGGCGCTGTATGCCCCACAGGCGACGGTGAACCGCATCGATGACTATGAGGTGGTAGGCAAATCGCGACCTAATCTGCCAGCGCGCATTGAGGCTGTGCTGGTTTGCCCCAACAGCAACTGCATCAGCCATGCCGAGCCGGTGCACTCCAGCTTTGCGGTGAAGCAGCGCGCCAGCGACATTGCCCTGAAGTGCAAATATTGCGAGAAAGAGTTCTCTCATTCGGCAGTGCTGGCGAACTAAGCATTAAGAAACATCATCTAATTCAGATTGGTCATCCTCTCCGCGCTGCCTATAATGGCGCGGAACCTCACTACCATTCGCTTTCAGGAGAAATGATGACAAAAATTATCGCGACGGAAAATGCACCGGCAGCCATTGGTCCCTATGTTCAGGCGGTCGATCTCGGCAGCATGATCCTCACCTCCGGTCAGATCCCGGTCGATCCGAAAACCGGCAGCGTGCCGGAGGATATCGCTGCCCAGGCGCGCCAGTCGCTGGAGAACGTCAGGGCGATCGTTGAAGCTGCGGGCCTGAAGGTTGGCGATATTGTTAAGACCACGGTGTTCGTGAAAGATCTAAACGATTTCGCCACCGTTAACGCCACCTACGAAGCGTTCTTTAACGAGCACCAGGCCGCCTTCCCGGCGCGCTCCTGCGTAGAAGTCGCCCGCCTGCCAAAAGACGTGAAGATCGAGATCGAAGCGATCGCCGTGCGCCGTTAGTTGGCCGTGCAGCGCCGGGCGGCACAAAGTCGCCCGGCTTTACGCCTCTTGCTCAGCCAGAGAGGGACGTTAATGGCTAAAGCACGTTTTACCGATGAGCAAATCGCCGATTTTCTTCACCAGTCAAAAAACGGCGTGTCCGACAAGCTCCTGTGCGAACAGTATGGGTTCAGCATGAGCACGCTGCGGCGCTGGCAAGCGCTACACGCTAAAGGTATCAGGCGTGAGTTAAAGCAGGCAGAGGCTAACGCCGGGAAAGTATTTTTGGGCGCTATCGCGGCTGCCCTGCTACTGACCCTTACCTTCTCTAAATCGGTCGGCGCACTGGTTATCCCCCTGTTCCTGCTTTACTGCTTTAACTATATCCGCCGCTTTCGCAGAATATCGGCAAAGCACATTAAAGCGGAAAACGCCGCCCTCGCCCGCACTGGATTAGGGGCAAACAATGCGTTTTACCAGTTCTGCTGGATCGCAATCCTTCTTATTCTCTGCGCCTGTGGATACGGCATCGTGCAGATGTTGTGAAAGACCTCGTATCCACATCGCGTTTAATGCGCAAAATTTACCCCTAAAAATTTACATTTCTCTCAGCGCACGCCCTCTGTACGCTCCCCATTTTACCTTGTTCTGCATCAATAAAATCGCAAACTTGTTTGATGCAAATCACTATATGTAGCACTTAAAATGCCGCCCCGGCGCTACATATTGTAGTGATCGTCTACTATTCCAACACCGTCGTGGATAACCTGTTAACTATGGAGAGAACATGACCCCGCATGTGATGAAGCGAGATGGCTGTAAGGTACAGTTCAAATCAGAGCGTATTCAGGAAGCGATTCTGCGTGCCGCCGCTGCGGCGGGCGTTGATGATGCGGACTATTGCGCTACCGTCGCAGAGGTGGTCAGACAGCAGATGCAGGCGCGATCGCAGGTAGATATCAGCGAGATCCAGACCGCCGTGGAAAACCAGCTGATGGCCGGTCCCTACAAGCAGCTGGCTCGGGCCTATATTGAGTATCGCCACGACCGCGATATCGCCCGCGAAAAGCGCGGCCGCCTGAATCAGGAGATCCGTGGCCTGGTAGAGCAGACCAACTCCGCCCTGCTCAATGAGAACGCCAACAAAGACAGCAAGGTGATCCCGACCCAGCGCGACCTGCTGGCGGGTATTGTCGCCAAACACTACGCCCGTCAGCATCTGCTGCCGCGTGACGTAGTGCTGGCCCACGAGCGCGGGGATATCCACTACCACGATCTCGACTACTCCCCCTTCTTCCCGATGTTCAACTGCATGCTTATCGACCTGAAGGGGATGCTGACCCAGGGCTTCAAGATGGGCAACGCCGAGATCGAGCCGCCGAAGTCTATCTCTACCGCCACGGCAGTCACCGCGCAGATCATCGCTCAGGTGGCGAGCCACATCTACGGCGGCACCACCATCAACCGTATCGATGAGGTACTGGCTCCGTTCGTGACTGCCAGCTTCGACAAGCACCGCAAAACGGCGGCGGAGTGGCAGATCCCGGACGCCGACGGCTACGCCCGCTCGCGCACCGAGAAAGAGTGCTACGACGCCTTCCAGTCGCTGGAGTATGAGGTTAATACCCTGCACACCGCCAACGGCCAGACGCCGTTCGTCACCTTTGGCTTCGGACTGGGTACAAGCTGGGAGTCACGTCTGATCCAGCAGTCGATTCTGCGCAACCGCATTGCCGGCCTCGGTAAAAACCGCAAAACGGCGGTGTTCCCTAAGCTGGTGTTCGCCATCCGCGACGGGCTGAACCACAAGCCTGGCGATGCCAACTACGATATCAAGCAGCTGGCGCTGGAGTGTGCGAGCAAGCGCATGTATCCGGATATCCTCAACTACGATCAGGTGGTGAAGGTCACCGGCTCCTTTAAAACCCCGATGGGCTGCCGCAGCTTCCTCGGCGTGTATGAAGATGAGAGCGGGGAACAGATCCACGACGGACGTAATAACCTCGGCGTCATCAGCCTGAACCTGCCGCGCATCGCGCTGGAGGCGAAAGGCAACGAGGCGGCGTTCTGGACGCTGCTCGACGAGCGCCTGACCCTGGCCCGCAAGGCGCTGATGACCCGTATCGCCCGCCTCGAAGGGGTAAAAGCCCGCGTGGCCCCTATTCTCTACATGGAGGGGGCCTGCGGCGTGCGGCTGAAGGCCGACGATGAGATCGCCTCCATCTTTAAAAACGGCCGCGCGTCGATTTCATTGGGTTATATCGGCATTCACGAAACCATTAACGCCCTGTTTGGCGAGACGCACATGTACGACAGCGAGGCCCTGCGTGCCAAAGGCATCGCCATCGTCGAGCGGATGCGCCAGGCGGTAGACCAGTGGAAAGAGGAGACCGGGTACGGCTTCAGCCTCTACAGCACGCCGAGTGAAAACCTCTGCGACCGCTTCTGCCGTCTCGATACCGCCGAGTTCGGCGTGGTGCCGGGCGTTACCGACAAAGGCTACTACACCAACAGCTTCCACCTCGACGTTGAGAAGAAGGTCAATCCTTACGACAAGATTGATTTCGAAGCGCCCTACCCACCGTTAGCCAACGGCGGCTTCATCTGTTACGGCGAGTACCCCAACATCCAGCACAACCTGAAGGCGCTGGAGGATGTCTGGGACTACAGCTATCAGCACGTGCCCTACTACGGCACCAATACGCCGATCGATGAGTGCTACGAGTGCGGCTTTACCGGCGAGTTCGAGTGCACCAGCAAAGGTTTTACCTGCCCGAAATGCGGCAATCACGACGCCGCCCGCGTCTCGGTAACCCGCCGGGTATGCGGCTATTTAGGCAGCCCGGACGCAAGGCCGTTTAACGCCGGTAAACAGGAAGAGGTAAAGCGCCGCGTCAAGCATTTGGGTAACGGGCAGATTGGATAATGCGGTATCACCAATATTACCCGGTCGACATCGTCAACGGCCCCGGTACGCGCTGCACGCTATTCGTTTCGGGGTGCGTACACCAATGTCCCGGCTGCTATAACAAAAGCACCTGGCGACTCAATTCGGGCAAGCCCTTTACCGCCGAGATGGCAGATCGCATCGTTAACGATCTCAACGATACGCGGATCAAACGCCAGGGCATTTCGCTCTCCGGCGGCGATCCGCTCCATCCGCAAAACGTGCCGGATATTCTGCGGCTGGTGCAGCGCATCCGTGCCGAATGCCCCGGCAAGGATATCTGGGTCTGGACCGGCTATAAGCTGGATGAGCTAAGCCGCGACCAGCTGGCCGTTGTCGATCTCATTAACGTGCTTATCGACGGTAAGTTCATCCGGGATCTAAAAGATCCAATGCTGATCTGGCGCGGCAGCAGCAATCAGGTTGTTCACCACCTGCGCTAAACTGGCGCAGGCTTTTATTAAATCATTTTCCTCTATTGCCGATAACTTTTCTGTCTCGTTTACCCAACGCAGATGTAGTCACCTCCCCTGGGGGCAGTTTCCCCCTGTCTTCTGCACAGCATATTTTTGTTCGGAGATGATGATGAATAGCATAGAAAAAATAAGCGCCGTCAGTGCGCAGGGTGATTCGCATTTATCTAACGGCGATAACCCATCCACTCTGCTAAATAACAGCAAATTAGCAGAGATTAATAGTGATAATAATATGAATCCTTCCGAGGACAGCAGCACGAAGATTACGCTCACGTCTAAAACGCAGGATGAGATCGATAAACAGCAGCAGATAAAAAAAGAGGAGATAAAGAAGACCGACTATACGATGGAATTAACCGGTATTCCGCTGTATGGCGGGCGTCTTGTTTCAATTACTAAATACCCAAACGGCAGCGAAGAGATTATTGATACCCTCTCCGGGCGGCGAATAACGCGGCAGGATCTGCAGCAGAGTGTTTCCCCGGCGGAGGTAAAGGTCGCCGAGGCTAAACATAACCCTGATAGCGGGATGGAATAAACAGATCCGGCGGGAGGAGACTCCCGCCGTTATATTAGCGGAACTTCTGGTGGTAAGTATTGCGGGTGGTTTTAAACTCTTCCGCCGCCGCCTGCGCCTCTTTCACCTTACCGGCATTGGCGAGCTGCAGCGCACCGTCAATCTGGCCGACCAGAATATCAAACCCGTGACGGTAGTCTTTCATCTCTGGGCTGTCTGGCGCTTTGCCTTCCATCTTCGGCGGGGTCGCTTTCTGGGCATCCAGCGCGGCGGCGCGCATATTAGTTAATGCATCCTTCATCTCCGCCGCGTCACTGGTTTTCTGCACTACTTTCAGATTATCGTTGAGGGTCTCCATATCCTCTTCCAGATCTGCCGCAAACGCGGCAGAAGAGGCCAGAACTAAAGAGGAGACTGCTAACATCGCTAACAACTTTTTCCGCATTGCTCATGTCCTTTTATTATTGTTGAAAACGGCTTACTGCCCGGCGATCTTCATCTCCGGCAGCAGCACTGAACCACACTGTATATTACTGCGTGTTTCAATATCGTTACCGATGGTCACCATATTACGCCACATCTCTTTCAGGTTGCCAGCGATAGTAATTTCGCTCACCGGATACTGAATTTCACCGTTCTCTACCCAGAAACCTGCCGCGCCGCGGGAGTAGTCGCCGGTAATACCGCTCACGCCCTGGCCCATCAGCTCGGTTACCACCAGCCCGGTGCCCATCTCTTTCAGCATCTGCTCAAAACTAAGGCCCTGCCCGTTAATACGCCAGTTATGGATGCCACCCGCATGACCGGTGCTTTTCAGCCCCAGCTTGCGTGCAGAGTAGCTGGTCAGCAGCCACTGGGTCAGGATGCCATCCTTGATGATGTCCCGGCGTTCGGTACGAACCCCTTCGCTGTCGAACGGCGTCGAGGCCAGCCCTTTCAGCAGGTGCGGATGCTCCTCAATGGTCAGCCACTCCGGCAGGATCTGCTTGCCGAGAGAGTCCAGCAGGAAGGTGGATTTACGGTAAACCGCGCCGCCAGCAATCGCCCCGACGAGATGGCCAAACAGCCCGGTAGCCACTTCGTTAGCGAAGATCACCGGGGCTTTCATGGTAGAGAGCTTGCGTGGCGCGAGACGTGCCAGGGTGCGTCTCGCGCACTCGTCCCCCACCCACTCCGGCGACTTGAGATCGCCCAGCGCCCGGCCCATGGTGTAGGCGTAGTCGCGCTCCATGTCGCCGTTCTCTTCGGCAATCACGCAGCTGGAGAGCGAGTGACGGCTGGAGCAGTAGCTTTGCAGCATGCCGTGGCTGTTGCCGAAGACTTTAATCCCGTAGTGGCTGTTGAAGCTGCCGCCTTCGGTGTTGGTGATGCGCTTGTCCGCCTTCAGCGACGCCTGCTCGGCGCGGGCGGCCAGCTCAATGGCCTGATCCGGTGTAACCTCTGCCGGGTGGAAGAGATCCAGATCCGGGGCCTCAAACGCCAGCAGGTCGCGGTCCGCAACGCCGGCAAAAGGATCCGGTGAGGTGTAGCGGGCAATATCCAGCGCCGCCTGCACGGTGCGGGCGATAGCGTCCGGACTGAGGTCGGTAGACGACGCGCTGCCCTTGCGGTTTTGGTGATAAACGGTGATGCCCAGTGCGCCATCGCTATTGAATTCAACGTTCTCCACCTCACCGTAGCGGGTGCTGACGCTAATACCGGTGGTCTTCGATACCGCGACTTCCGCACCGTCTGATTTACCTGCGGCTAAGCCCAGGGCGGTGGAGACGGCCTCTTCCAGTGCTTTGCGTTGCTCTGCAACTTGTGTGATTACTTTCATCGCCAATGCCATAATGTAAGGGGAGTTTTAAAGAAGTCTAACAGAGAACCCATTCTCAGTGTGCTCCCAGGGTGTTAGTATTAGCCTCTTTTTTAAGGAGCCTGAGATGACCAAGCAGCCCGATGACTGGCTCGATGACGTACCCGGTGATGATATCAACGATGAAGATGATGAGATCATCTGGGTCAGTAAAAGTGAAATTAAGCGCGATGCGGAAGAGTTAAAACGCCTCGGCGCAGAGATGGTAGACCTGGGCAAGAACGCCCTTGATAAGATCCCGCTGGATGACGATCTGCGCGCCGCGATTGAGCTGGCGCAGCGTATCAAGAAAGAGGGCCGCCGCCGCCAGATGCAGCTGATTGGCAAACTGCTGCGCCAGCGCGACGTCGATCCGATCCGCCAGGCGCTGGATAAGCTGAAGAACCGCCATAACCAGCAGGTAGCGTTTTTCCACAAGCTGGAGCACATTCGCGATCGCCTGATCGCCGAAGGTGACGACGCGGTGCCGGAGGTGTTAAACCTGTGGCCAAACGCCGATCGTCAGCAGCTGCGTTCGCTGATCCGCAACGCGCAGAAAGAGCGCGACGGCAACAAGCCGCCGAAGTCCGCCCGCCTGATCTTCCAGTATCTGCGCGAGCTGTCGGAAGCCGAAGAGTAGTTTGTAAACGCCGGGTGGCGCTTCGCTTACCCGGCCTACAAATCTTATTTCTGCGCTAACCTGTCCAGCAGCTTCTGGTGGATACCCCCGAAGCCGCCGTTACTCATCACCAGAATGTGATCCCCCGGCTGGGCGGTTTTCACAATCATATCTGCCAGCGTATCGACATCGCTATGCCAGTGAGCAGGCTGCACGCAGGCCTCCGCCACTTCTGACACCTGCCAGGGAATATGCTGCGGCTGCAGCAGGAAGACCTCATCGGCCCGGCCCAGCGAGGGGGCCAGATCGTCCTTGCAGAGACCCATCTTCATGGTATTTGAGCGTGGCTCCAGCACCGCAATGATGCGTGCCGTACCGCCGACCTTGCCGCGCAGGGCGGCGAGGGTCGCCAGAATCGCGGTCGGGTGGTGGGCGAAGTCGTCGTAGACGCTGACGCCGTTAGCGGTGCCGCGCAGCTCCAGGCGACGGCGGGCGTTGACGAACGAGCCGAGGGCGTTAGCCGCATCCGCAGGCGTGACGCCGACGTGGCGGGCGGCGGCAATCGCCATCAGGCCGTTATGCATGTTGTGCTCGCCTACCAGATCCCACTTCACCTGGCCGACGGGTTCGCCGTCCAGCAGCACTTCCCACTGTGAGGCGTCGGTGTTGAGCTTTTTCGCCTGCCAGTGGCCCTGCTCGCCCACCAGCTCCTGCTCACTCCAGCAGCCCATTGCCATCACCTGCTTAAGGTTAACGTCGTTCTCCGGCAGGATGATCTTGCCCTGCCCCGGCACGATGCGCACCAGGTGATGGAACTGCTTCTGAATCGCCTTCAGGTCGTCGAAGATGTCGGCGTGATCGAACTCAAGGTTGTTGAGGATCAGCGTGCGCGGCGCGTAGTGCACAAACTTGGAGCGCTTATCAAAGAACGCGCAGTCATACTCGTCGGCCTCAATCACAAAGAACGGGCTGTCGCCCAGGCGCGCGGAGACGTCGAAGTTGCCCGGCACGCCGCCAATCACAAAGCCTGGCTGATAGCCGCAGGCGTCGAGGATCCAGGTCGCCATGCCTGCCGTGGTCGTTTTACCGTGGGTACCGGCCACCGCCAGCACCCAGCGATCGCGCAGCACAAAGTCGTGCAGCCACTGCGGGCCAGACATATAGGGAATGCTCTTCTCCAGCACCGCCTCGACGCACGGATTGCCCCGCGTCATGGCGTTACCAATAATCACCAGATCCGGCGCCGGATCGAGCTGGCTGGCGTCGTAGCCCTGAATTAAAGAGATGCCCTGCTTCTCCAGCAGCGTGCTCATCGGCGGATACACATTGGCGTCCGATCCCGTTACTTCATGACCTAAAGCACGCGCCAGCAGCGCCAGCCCGCCCATGAAGGTTCCACAAATTCCTAAAATATGAATGCGCATACGTCTGTCCTTCTTTTAACTGGCGCTCATATTACCCCCATGTCCGGTCCAGAGAAATGCATTTAAGCGGAATCTCACTATTGCTGGCGCGATTCACCTGTGCGCATTAATTTAGATCTTTGTTAGTATTGCTACAGTCGCTTTACTCCACATTAATTGCAGGGAAAGTGTTATGAAAACGTTAGGTGAATTTATCGTCGAGAAGCAGCATGATTTTTCTCATGCTACCGGGGAACTGACCTCGCTGCTGTCCGCGATAAAGCTGGGCGCCAAAATCATCCACCGCGATATTAATAAAGCGGGGCTGGTCGATATTCTGGGGGCCAGCGGGGCCGAAAACGTGCAGGGCGAGGTGCAGCAAAAACTTGATCTGTTCGCGAATGAGAAACTGAAGGCGGCGCTGCGTGCACGGAATATCGTGGCGGGTATTGCCTCAGAAGAAGAAGATGAGATCGTTGTTTTTGATGGCTATGAGCATGCGAAGTACGTGGTGCTGATGGATCCGCTGGATGGCTCCTCCAACATTGACGTTAACGTCTCCGTGGGTACCATCTTCTCAATCTACCACCGCGTCACGCCGGTAGGCACTCCGGTCACCGTGGAAGACTTCCTGCAGCCGGGTAACAAGCAGGTGGCTGCGGGCTACGTGCTCTACGGCTCCTCAACCATCATGGTTTACACCACCGGTTGCGGCGTGCACGCCTTCACCTACGATCCCTCCCTCGGCGTCTTTGCCCTCTGCCAGGAGCGCATGCAGTTCCCTGAGCTGGGTAACACCTACTCCATTAACGAAGGCAACTACATCAAGTTCCCGCAGGGCGTGAAGAAGTACCTCAAGTTCTGTCAGGAAGAGGATAAGCTTACCCACCGTCCCTACACCTCGCGCTATATCGGCTCGCTGGTAGCGGACTTCCACCGTAACCTGGTGAAGGGCGGGATCTACCTCTATCCAAGCACTGCAACCCACCCGGAAGGCAAGCTGCGCCTGCTGTACGAGTGCAACCCGATGGCCTTCCTGGCCGAGCAGGCGGGCGGCAAGGCGAGCGACGGTAAAGAGCGTATTCTGGATATTATTCCGGAGTCGCTGCACCAGCGCCGTCCGTTCTTCGTGGGTACCAAAGCGATGGTCGAAGACGTAGAGCGCTTTATGCGCGAATACCCGGACGCCTGACGCACAGTAACGCTACCCTCTCCGCCAGGAGAGGGTAAATTGCCTTAGCCTGCGGCCTGCAGGCGGAACGAGGCCATCGCGGCCACCAGCTCGCGGGACTGCTGCTCCAGAGAGTGGGTCGCGGCAGAGGATTGCTGCACCAGAGCGGCATTCTGCTGGGCGGTTTCATCCATCTGGTTCACCGCAATATTCACCTGCTCAATACCCCGACTCTGCTCGTGGGACGCGTTAGCGATCTCCCGCATCAGCTTCGTCATGCGCGTTACTTCGCTGGCGATCTCATCCATCGTCTCACCGGCCTGCATCGCCAGGTTGCTGCCCTCGCCAACGTGCGTCTGCGAGTCGGTGATCAGGGTACGGATCTCTTTCGCCGCGTCGGCGCTGCGGCTCGCGAGATTACGAACTTCGCCCGCCACGACCGCAAAGCCGCGGCCCTGCTCCCCTGCCCGCGCCGCTTCTACAGAAGCGTTAAGCGCCAGAATGTTGGTCTGGAAGGCAATGCCGTCGATCACGCTTAGAATATCGGCGATACGTGCTGAACTGCCGGAGATATCCTGCATCTTCTCAATCACGTAGCAGACCATTTCGCTACCGCGATCGGCGGTGTCAGAGACCGTCTTCGCCAGCTGGTGCGCCTGCTCGGCGTTGGCGGCGTTCTGCTTCACCGTGGCGGTGATCTGCTCCATGCTGGCGGCCGTCTGCTCAAGGGAGGAGGCGGTAGACTCAGTGCGCTGGGCCAGATCGACGTTGCCTGCGGTCAGCTCCCGGCTGCCGGTATCGATCTGCGCGCTGGCATCGCGAACGCGGGTTACCGAACTCACCAGCGAGTGACGCATATTCTCAATGGCGGCGTTGAGGCGGGAGAACTCTTTACTGCTTATATCAGCCTGGGTGGGCGTCAGGTTACCCGCCGCCACCTGCTCCAGCTGCTGAATAGAGACGTCAAGCGGCTTAAGCAGCATATGGCGCAGCGCCAGCCACGCCAGGGCAATAATGCCGGCGGTCACCAGCGCGGCGATGACGATCAGCGCCATTACCCTTTTTTTACTCGCCTGTACCGCGTCCACTTCGGCCTTGCCGCGCGCTTCGCCCCAGTTCAGAAACGCCTGCATATCGTTATCAAACTGGCGCGACACCGGCACCAACTGGTTCTCCAGCAGGGAGTAGTAGTCATCCGCACTCTGCTGATTGAGGGCCTTCAGCATGGGAACGATACCCTGGGTATTGTAGGCCTGATAGCTTTTGGCGACCGCCGCCAGCAGGGCTTTGCCGCTCTCGTCCTCGACGCCCGCGTTGATGGTCTCCTGCAACCCTTTCTGGGCCTGCGCGACCTCGCTATTGATATTTTTCACCGACTTGCCTGCATCGTCCAGCAGCCCGACCTCCATCATGCGCACCGCCTGTCCGGCTTCGTTGCGCGCACGCAGGATCAGGGTATAGCCCTCGTTGAGGTTTGCCATCTGCTCACCCTGAAGGTGATTGATGCGCTGTAGCGAGGAGGAGCTTTGGGTCAGGGCGTAAATACCCATGCCGCTGACCAGAAGGAGGAGTAACGTCATTACGGCCAGCAGAGAGAGCAGGCCAGTGCGAATCGAAAGCGTTCTAAGCATGATGGTGATCCCGGTAGCAGAGAGACTTCGTAGCGTGAATAGTGCTGATTCGAACAGTTATCGACCGCTACCGGGAAAGCTTTAGTTATTTTTTAACCATATCAAAAAGTTATGACTTCGTTGCCGGAATGCTCACCCGCGTGACCGGGGAGTTCTGCCGGTTCTCCCACAGTACCGTCAGGCCGCGCTGCAGGGCGATAAAGATAAACAGCAGAATGCCGATGGCGATCTTTGTCCACCACGAGCTGAGCGTGCCGTCGAAGTTAATATAGGTCTGGATCAGCCCCTGGATCGCTACGCCAAACAGCGTGCCTAGTACTGTTCCCACGCCGCCGCTGAGCAGCGTGCCGCCAATCACCACCGAGGCGATGGCGTCCAGCTCAACCCCTACCCCCGCCAGAGCATAGCCTGCCTGGGTGTAGACAGAGAAGACAATGCCCGCCAGCGTCGCCAGCCCGGTAGAGAGCATATAGATACGAATGGTGGTGCTGCGGGTAGAGATACCCATCAGGTTAGCCGAGGTGGCGCTGCCGCCGATGGCATAGACCTGATTGCCAAAGCGCGTGCGGTGGGCGAGGAAGATGCCTGTCACCACCACGCCCAGCATCAGCAGCCCCATCGCGCTCAGGCGACCGCCGCCGGGAATTTTCCACGCCAGGCTAGAGAGGGTGTCGTAGATCGGATGGTTAATCGGAATCGACTCTTCAGAGACCAGGTAGCTGACGCCGCGCAGGAAAAACATCCCGGCGAGGGTGATAATAAACGCCGGGATCTTCAGGGCGTCGATCAGCAGACCCATAAAGGCCCCGAAGGCGCAGCCCATCGCCAGCATCAGCGGGAAGGCCAGCAGGGGCGAGATCCCCCAGAAGCCAATCGCCTTCGCCAGAAAGACGCCGGTAAAGGCGATCACCGACCCCACCGACAGGTCGATGCCGCCGGAGAGGATCACGAAGGTCATGCCGACGGCGATAATCCCAAGAAAGGCGTTATCGGTCAAAATGTTGCAGATAACCCGCGTCGAGGCGAAGCCGGGAAACTGGGTCAGGCAATAGAGATAGCCGAGCACGAACACGCCGAGCGTGATCATCAGCGGCAGGTTACGTTTTATCATGACCACGGCTCCTCTTAATCAGATCGATAAAGCGCGGCGACTGCACAATCAGCACGCACATCACGACGACGGCCTTTACGACCTGGTTCAGCTCCGGCGGGAAGCCCGAGAGTAAAATGCCGGTGTTCATTCCCTGGATAATCAGTGCCCCGACAATCGACAGCAGCAGGTTGAAGCGCCCGCCCATTAGCGAACCGCCGCCAATCACCACCGCGAGGATGGCGTCCAGCTCCAGCCATAGCCCGGCGTTGTTGGCATCCGCCCCGCGAATGTCCGCCGTGACGATGATCCCGGCAATGGCGGCGCAGACGCCGCTCAGGACGTAGGTCAGCATCACCACTACCCGGGTATTTACTCCGGCGTTTTTGGCGGCGCGGATGTTGATCCCCACCGCTTCGATAAACATGCCCAGCGCCGTCTTGCGGGTAAAGAGCCAAAATACCACCAGCGTTACCAGAGCGATAATCACCGGCGTCGGGAAGAGCAGCAGCGAGCCGCTGCCGAGCCACGAGAGACTGGGGGCGTTGAAGGTGACGATCTGCCCGGAGGTAATCAGCTGCGCCACGCCGCGCCCGGCGACCATCAGTATTAGCGTGGCAACGAAGGGCTGGATCTTGAGGATGGCCACCAGCACGCCGTTCCACAACCCGGCCAGCACGCCGCTGCCGATCGCCGCCAGCAGCACAATTGGCAGGCTGTGCCCGGCCACGGTCATCGAAGCCGCCGTCGCCCCCGCAATCGCCATGATGGCCCCCACGGAGAGATCGATCCCCCCGGTGGCGATTACCAGCGTCATGCCGATGGCCAGCAGCGCTACCGGTGCAGCGCGGTTAAGAATGTCGATGGGGCTGCCGAACAGCCGTCCATCCTGCAGAACGATCTGGAAAAAATGCGGCGCAACCAGGCTGTCGACCAGCAGTACCAGGATCAGCGCCACCAGCTGCGGCATACCCGTCGGCCAGCTTATGCGCCGCTTCGGCTGGCCGGTTTGCGGAAGGGAACGGGGCATCACACTCTACTCCTTATGCCGCAATGGCATTCATAATCGCCGGAACCGACAGCTCCGCGAGCGGGATCTCTGCCACCTGTTTGCGGTCGCGCATGATGATCACCCGATCGGCATAGCCGACCAACTCCTCCAGCTCGGAGGAGATCACCAGCAGCGCTAAGCCGTCGGCGCACAAGGTTTCAATAAGCCGGATGATTTCGGCATGTGCCCCTACGTCGATGCCGCGCGTCGGCTCGTCGAGGATCAGGAACTGAGGTTTGGTCAGCAGCCAGCGGGAGAGCAGCACCTTCTGCTGGTTGCCGCCGGAGAGAAACTCAATCGGCTGCTCGGCGCTGGGGGTGCGAATACCCAGCTGACGAATAAAGCGCTCGGCGATCTCATTCTGCTCCCGACGGGGAATGGGCCGCAGCCAGCCGCGCTGGGCCTGCAGGGCGAGAATAATATTCTCCCGCACCGAGGCCGCGGCGATAATGCCGTCGGTTTTGCGATCCTCCGGACAGAAGCCGATCCCCAGGCACGATGCCTGATGCGGCGAGCGCAGGGTCTGCGGCTTGCCTTTGATGAGCGCCCTGCCGCTGTCGGCGGGCTTGATGCCGAAAATCACCTCGGCGGTTTCGGTCCGCCCGGAGCCTAACAGCCCGGCGAGACCGACGATTTCGCCGGGGCGCACTGCAAAGTTAAAGGGTGCGATGGTGCCTTTCTTGCCAAAATCGGTGAAGGCGGCCACCGGCTTGTCGCTGAGCAGCGTCCGGCCCGCCCGTTGCAGGGCGTTGCTCTCCAGCTCGCGCCCCAGCATCATTTTCACCAGCTCGATCTGCGGCAGCTCGCGGGTTTCGCGGCAGCCAACAAAGCCGCCGTTGCGCAGAACGGTAATGCGGTCGCTGACCTCATACACCTGATCGAGGAAATGGGTAACGAAGATCAGGCTCACGCCCTGGGCGCGCAGCTGGCGCATCAGGGTGAAGAGCATCTCCACCTCCTGGGTATCGAGGCTGGCGGTAGGTTCGTCGAGGATCAACACCTTTGCCGAGAGGTCGATAGCGCGACAGATAGCAACAATCTGCTGCATCGCCACCGAAAAACGGTTCAGCGGCTCGCGCACATCAAGGGAGAAGCCGTAGGAGGCCATCAACGCCGTGGCACGGCGCTCCATCTCTTTACGCTGCAGGAAACCAAAGCGCCGCGGCTCGCGACCGATAAACAGGTTATCTGCCACCGACATGTTCGGCAGCAGGTTAACCTCCTGATAGACCGTCCCGATGCCCAACTGCTGGGCATGGGCGGTGTTTTTAGGCGAGATCTCTTTGCCTTCAAGGCGAATAACGCCGCGATCGGCATGGTAGACGCCGGTCAACGCCTTGATGAGCGTTGATTTCCCGGCCCCGTTCTCACCGAGGAGCGCCATAATTTCGCCCCGGCGCAGGCTAAAGTTGACGTTATCAAGCGCCTTTACGCCGGGGAAAAACTTGCTTAGCCCCTCGGTACTCAGAATGTCCTGGTGTTGGTCGGTGGTCATGATGGCCTCCCCGAAACGAACCTGATACCTGATGCCGCAGCACCCCGTAGGCCGGATAAGACGCTTGCGTCGCCATCCGGCGCGGCATTGCCTGATGGCGCTGCGCTTATCAGGCCGACAAAACCATGCTTACCATGGCCTACGAAGTTCAGGCTCAGTAACCCATATTTTTCTTCTTCTCGAGCTCTTCTTTCGCCGTATCCGGCAGGTAGAGCGTCGATTTGGTCATGGTCATTTTCTCAGGCTGGGTACCATCTTTTTTGAATTTCTCCAGCGCGTCGAAGGCCGGGCCAGCCATGTTCGGCGTCAGCTCGACGCTGGCGTTGGCTTCGCCTTCAATCATCGCTTTAAAGATATCCGGCACACCATCGATAGAGCCGGTCAGAATATCTTTGCCTGGCTTCAGGCCCGCCTCTTTGATGGCCTGAATAGCACCGATCGCCATATCGTCGTTATGGGCGTAAACCATGCAGATGTTCTTGCCGTTATTCTCGGCTTTGATAAAGCTCTCCATGACCTCTTTCCCTTTGCTGCGGGTAAAGTCGCCGGACTGGGAGCGAATAATTTTGATGTTTGGCGCTTTAGCGATGGCGTCAGCGAACCCTTTTTTACGGTCAATCGCTACGCTCGCCCCTACCGTGCCCTGCAGTTCGACAACGTTACATTTCTTATCGCCGACGGTTTTGATCAGCCACTCGCCGATCAGCTGGCCTTCCAGCACGTTATTGGCGGTAACGGTAGTCATGTAGAGCGACTTATCTTTCACATCAATGGAGCGGTCGAGGAGGATCACCGGGATCTCGGCATCTTTCGCCTCTTTCAGCACCGGCTCCCAGCCGGTCGCCACTACCGGGGCGATAAAGATGGCATCCACGCCCTGGGCGATGAACGAACGTACCGCCTTGATCTGGTTCTCCTGTTTTTGCTGACCGTCGGCGACTTTCAGCGTAATGCCGCGTTTTTCGGCCTCGCTTTTTGCGACGTTGGTTTCAGCAGCTCGCCAGCCGGACTCGGAGCCGACCTGCGAAAAACCGACGGTTAACGGGGCTGCCATCGCCATAGACGACATGGCTGCTGAGACTGCTGTGACCAGAAGTAAGCGCTTCCACATAATAACGTCCTCGTAGGGGTGATTATTGTTTGGCTAAAAGATGTTCGCGAAGAGACTATAGCGAATGGAAGATGTAACGAATTGCGTTACATCACACTTCAAAAAAGTAAATAAAACGTTAATCACAAGTTTGTAATCGCTTTCATTTTGCTATGAAAAATGCGGCTGAGGTTATGTACTTTTCAGTCATGTGAATGGTCTGAGAAACGCGCGATTGGCAGGGGGAAAGCGAAAACAGGCGAAGACTTTCGGCGTGAGTTGGCTATAATACCCGGCACTTGTTTGCCACACATTTTAAAGGAAACAAACATGAGCTTACTGAACGTACCGGCGGGTAAAGATCTGCCAGAAGACATCTACGTAGTTATCGAGATCCCGGCAAACGCCGATCCGATCAAGTACGAAGTTGATAAAGAGAGCGGCGCGCTGTTCGTTGACCGCTTCATGTCTACCGCGATGTTCTATCCGTGCAACTACGGCTACATCAACCACACCCTCTCCCTGGACGGTGACCCGGTTGACGTGCTGGTTCCGACCCCGTACCCGCTGCAGCCGGGCGCTGTGATCCGCTGCCGTCCAGTTGGCGTGCTGAAGATGACCGACGAGTCTGGCGAAGATGCCAAACTGGTCGCGGTTCCACATACCAAGCTGAGCAAAGAGTACGATCACATCAAAGACGTGAACGACCTGCCGGAACTGCTGAAAGCGCAGATCACCCACTTCTTCGAGCACTACAAAGATCTCGAAAAAGGCAAATGGGTTAAGGTTGACGGCTGGGACAACGCCGAAGCGGCGAAAGCTGAAATCGTGGCCTCTTTCGAACGCGCTGCGAAGAAGTAATCTTTGTTTTGGTTATCAAGCCCCACGCGTTGGGGCTTTTTTGTGCCTTGTATAATAAGACATATTAGTAAACTGACTCGACGGGCTTTATTATCGCTCCAGGAGTGGTTATTTTCGTCACTATGAGCGTTTTAAATGCTACATTTCTTTCTTCAAAGCATAAAAATGGGATACATAAAGGCGTTTGACTGTTACGGCAAAGACAGTAAATGGCAGTATCTCTGCATCATGGCATTTCAGCTTGCCTGGTTTTTGCTCTACCTATGGCTCCCCTACCAAAGCGATTATGCCATTCTTCTTTTTTTACTCTTTTTCCTGCCCGTCATCTCAAGCAATACGCGCTGCATCAACTATCACGGTTACTCGCGAGCGCTGTGTCTGCTATGGCTGATTGCGCCGTATATCATGTTGTTTGTCCCGCTGTTTTTAAAAAAGCGACGCGCCGATAGAGAAAACTAAAACGCGGGTCGTTAGAAAAAACAGCGCCACCCGAAGGTGGCGCTGCTGTTAGTCCCGATCCCTGTCTAACCAGTTCCCGGTCTCTATCCGCGTGTGTTCATCCACCGACAGCTGGTACACGTACATCCATGCACTGCCGTACGGTGTCTGAATCAATTGACGCTTGTACTCCCCGCCCGCGGTGCGGAGCTGATCCAGCTCGGCCAGGGTTTCGGCGTCAATACGGTAAACTTCACCCAGCACATGGCCCGGACCGGGCACCGCACCTGGGTAGTGCCCCAGACTGTAAAGTTGATAATTCTCAACGCTGTGATCGCCCAGCCATTGAGCATTAGTCATCCAGTGACTGTTACCTTGCTTGCGTCGTAAACTGCCGTAAACAAATATTCGCATTGCTAAAACTCAAACTGATAGAGCAGATCAAGTGCCTGGTCTACGCCAGACACCGCTTCCAGATATAGCTTAGGCATCAGGCGATAGCGTAACGTGAGCGTCGCCAGAGAGTCAAAAATACCCACGCCATACTTCACCTGCAATCCCGGCAGAACATAGCCGCTGACCACCACCTGGGAGGAGTCGCCTACGCCCTGCGTGTCCAATGCCAGATTGCTGACGCCAAAGGTCTCGCCGATTTTACCCACAACCTGTCCGCTCTGGGCAACGCCCAGGCCCACCAGCGCCGACGTCATCGCTGCGCTGTCGCTCTGTGTGCTCTCCAGCCCCTGGCCGCGAAGCAGATAGGAGAGTGCTTCCTGCTGCGACATCGCCGGGTCAGAGAAGATCTCCGCCTTCGGTTCGTCGGCAGTTCCGGTCACACGCACGCCAGCAATTACGTCGTTTTCAGTGGATTCCGGGTTACGGATCGCTTCGATGTTAAGCAAAGGTTGATCCGGCGGACCCGAGAACAATAACTCACCTTTGCGCACAATCAAATCCTGACCGTACGCGTGGAAGCGACCTTCGGGAATGTTAATCTGCCCGTTTAAGCCAAGTCCTTGTTTATCCTGAGCAACTTTAAGATCGCCCGTTAAGCGTGCTTTTAAGCCAAACGCGTCCAGACGCACGTTATTGCCTACGTGAACGGTTAAATTACTGTTGATCGGGATGCCTGCGCTCTGCGGCTCCTCCGGCTGCAGCTGGCTGTTAAGCATCACTTCATCGCTGGAGACCCCTACCGCGCTCTCTGGCACATCGTGGACCACGATGCGTGCCCAGGGCACGTCAATGCTGCCGTCGAGGGTGAAGAGCTGCGGCGTGGCTTCAAATACCACGTCCGGGGAGGCGTCGAGACGTACCATCGGCGGGACGGTGATCCGTATCCGGCTGCCCTTCGCCGCGATCCGTGCGCGCCAGTTGTCGATCTGGCTCCAGTCGGCGTTACCGCTCAGGTTAATCTCCCCCTGCCGGGTACGAACCACCCCTTGCAGCGTCGAACTTTGGCCATTGAAGTTCATCGCCACCTGGCTGGGCTGCATCTCAAATGGCATAAAGTTGGCGTCGATATCCACGCCGTTCAGCCCCATCTGGCCAAACAGCTGCGGGCTTTGCACGTTGCCCGCCAGACGCAGGTTCGCGTTGAGCGTCCCCGCCGCCTTCTCGCCTCGCGAGAAGATGGCGTTGATCATCGCGATGGAGAAGTTGCGGATGTTCACCGTGCCGCCGAGGTTGCGCTGCCCCTGCGGATCGGTGACCTGCACCTGGCCGTCAAACTGGCCGTTATTGGTCAGGCGCATCATCCAGCCGAGATCGGCCCGGTTGTCGCGCAGCTTCGCGTTGAGGTTAAGCGTATCGAACGCCACCCGCAGCGGCGCATCGTTGACGGTCTGCGTCACCCGCACGTTACGCCCGGCCAGGGTCACTTCACCCTGCGGCAGCCCCGGTTTAGTGGTATCCCAGCTAACGTCCGCCCGGCCGCTGAACGATCCGCTGGCCTGAGTGGTATCCGGCATAAAGGGCTTCAGCATCGCCAGGTCGAAGCGGTTTAGGTTAACCACCGCCCGTCCCTCTGCACCTGCGTCTACTGTCTGCGGCAGGCACAGCTCCGCGTTAGGGTTAGTCCAGCAGTGTGGCCCAATGCTTACCTTCTGCTCCTCGCCACGGTAGTCGAGGGCAATGGCGCGGTTCAGCGCCCACGGCCCGACCGGGGTGGCAAAACGCGTATCGCTCAGGGTGCCTTTCCAGCGCTGGTTAGCGCGGTCAAAGCTGCCCGCTAGGCGTAGCTGGCCGGAGACCGGCTCACCCTGCGCCCGCAGGTTCAGCTCGTGCTGCTTTTCACTGCCTTTGGCGTCCAGGGTGACCAGGCTCAGATTAACGCCCGGCTGAACGATGCGCTCCACGCGAGCGGTGAGGCTTCCGGCGATCTGGTCGGTGGATTTTATGTCGCCCTCAACGCGCACGCGGGCGATGGAAAGCTCCTGCCAGCGCAGGCTATTGGCGGTGATATCCGCCTGCACCTGCGGCGCATCCACCGTGCCCCGTACTTTGACTAGCCCCTTCGCCGTGCCGCCCAGGCCCGGCAGCGCGTTATCCAGCCCAGGCGCGTCGATGTTGGCGTCGAGATTCAGCGCCTTCACACCCAGCTCGCCTTTGACGTCAGCGCTGTTGCGCCCCAGCTCAAGGTGCAGACCCGGTACGGTCCACTGCATATAGCTGTTGCCCTTGAGCGAGCCGTTAACATTGACCCTGTTGTTCTTGACGTTGCCGGTGATTTTCATCTCCGGGACTTCCATCTGCCAGCTGCCGCCGTAGAGGCTGCCGCGCGTTTTAATCAGACCGTTGAGCTTCGACGGCCAGTCGGGCACCTCTTTAGCCGTATTGATGCCGTTAAGCGTTAGCTCGCCACGCCAGCTGATGGCCTGCTGCCAGTCGAGCAGCGCCTTTAGCTCGGTTTTGCCCTCCAGTGCGGCGACGGTCAGCTTGTCGAGATTGATCTGCTGCTCGTTGCCTTTCGCATCCAGGGTAATGGTCGCAGGGGGAACCTGCTGCCCTTTCACCGCCGTGCGGAACGAGAGGGTGTAGTCGGTCATCTTACCGCTCAGCTTCAGCCGCAGGTCATCCGCCTGATACTGCCGCTCGCCGGTAAAGGGCCAGTAGAGCTGCTCGCTAACGATATCAAGGTTCAGGGGCAGCCCCGCCTCCGCCAGCTGCGTCTTCGCCCGCAGCACCATGTCCACCGGACCGGAGAGGTTAACCCCCACGTCAAGCGTCTCACGCAGCGCGCCGCCGATCTTCAGCTTCACCTTCTCGCCCTTCAGGGGATCGACGTTCAGCGTGCTGTTGAGGGTAATATCCACCGGCCAGCTGTTGCTGAGCTGCGCCGTGCCGCTGGCGTTAACCGTGCCCTGGTTTGAGTCGATATCAAGCGTGTCGAGCCGGGTGTTACCGTCGATGCTGCTTACCTTCAACAGCAGGCTGCGTACCAGAATGTCGGTATCGCCGGTAAGGCGCAGCTGCTCGCCGCGAAACTCTTCAATATTGAGGTTGAGCGGCAGATGGACGTCGGTCATCTCCGGCAGGACAGGCTTAGAGAAGAGATCCTTGAGCGTTTCACCCAGAGGCTTCTCCTCGGGCTTCGGCTGCTCGATCTTCGGCTCAACGATCTGCTCCTGGGCCACGTCGGCCACCTTCGGCAAGGCAATCAGCAGCCCCTGTAGCGAGGTTGGCTTAACGGTCAGGTTTTTCTCCTGCCAGTTCAGGCCGGTGGTGAAATCCATCACCGAAACGGTGGTGTTATCGATCTTGATATTGACGTTGTTCAGCGCCACCCGGCTGAGGGTAATCGGATAGGGGGTAGAGAGATCGAGCGGCCCGCTATCCTCCTCTTCCACCTGCGCGGCAGGCGGCATCTTAGTGCTATCTACCGTCACGTTAATGTCTTTTAGCGACAGATCGTTAACGCACAGGCTGCTGTCCCGCAGGCAGGCAAGCTTTACCGCAAGGTGGATCTCGCCAGCGTTAACCGCCACGCCGGGCTGGTCATAGCGGATATTACGCAGGGTCAGGTCGCGCCAGCCGCCGGTAACCTGGCCAATCTCCAGCCCAGGCACCCAGCGGTTCGCGGCCTTGAACACAATATGCAGCCCGCTGGTGGTACCCACCAGAAACGCCACCGCCCCCAGCAGCAGCACAATAAACACCACCACCCCGAGGCTTATCTTCTTCCATAAACTCATAATTCAGGCCCCAGACCGATGTAGAACTGTAGATCGTGCTTGTCGTCGTCGGCGACAGGCAGGGCAAAATCAAGCTTTATCGGCCCAACCGGCGACTCCCAGCGCACGCCCACGCCTGCGCCGGTTTTAAAGTCGCTGCGGCGGATATCGCTCACCGCCTCGCCGCTGTCGATGAAGGTCGCCCCCCACCACTTGCCGGTCACGTTGTACTGATACTCCAGCGAGCCGGTGGCCAGCTTCGAGGCCCCTTTCAGCTTACCTTCGCTATCCTCTGGCGAGATCGATTTGTACTTGTAGCCACGGATACTGCGGTCGCCCCCGGCGAAGAAGCGCAGATCCGGCGGCACCCGGTCGAAGTCGCCGGTTTCAATCCAGCCCAGATTGCCGCGCACCACAAAGCGGTGGCGATCGTAGAGTGTGCGGATCCAGACGTTCTGCGCCTGCAGGACCGAGAAGTCGACGTCGGAACCCCAGGCGGTGTTCGAGTAGTCAATAGAGTAGCGCTGGGAGTCGCCCCAGGTCGGCATCAGGCCACCGCGCGAGCGGGTCCGGCTAATCATCACGCCAGGATAGAGCAGCATGGTGGTGTTGGTCACGCTGCCCTGAGTAAAGTGATCCAGGCTCCAGCGCAGGTTAATGGCGCGCTGCCAGCCGCTGGAGAGATCCCAGTAGCGGGAGAGCGCCAGAGTGGTAGAGTCCGCCTCGGTATCGTTGAGATCGGTACGCTTAAAGCCGCCCTGCACCAGGTAGTACTGCTCCAGCGGATTCTTCAGCAGCGGCATCTTGTAGCTAAAGTCGAGCTGCTGCTCCGGCGCGGAGATGCTGGTAGAGGTGGTGAAGCTGTGGCCGTAGGAGTTGATCCATGGCTTGCGCCAGGTGGCCTTCACGCGCGGTCCGACGTCGGTGGAGTAGCCCACCCCGGTCTCGATCGTATTCTGCGTGCGGGGCGAAACCACCCCGTGTAGCGGCAGCACCTTGGTTTTACGCGATTTTTCAAACTCAGGGGCAACAATCACCGAGTTAAACCAGCCGGTAGCGGAGAGGCGACGGTTCAGCTCCGCCAGATCTTTGGTCTGATACTCGTCCCCCTCTTTAAAGGGCACCAGGTTTTGCAGATACTCGTCGCGGATCTGCGAGCCTTCAAAGGTCACCTTGCCGAAGCGGTAGCGCTGCCCACTGTCGTAGTCGATATCCCAGAATGCCTGATGGCGATCGAGGGCGATGCCGAGCTGACTTTTATTAAAGGTGCTGTCGAAGTAGCCTTTACGCAGTGCGACGCTGGTAAGGCCCTTTTTGAAGCTGTCGTAGTCGTTGTGGTTCAGCACCGTGCCAATGGCCGGACGGGTTTTGAGCAGGTCGAGGTAGTCACTGTCAGTGCGCGCCCCGCCGCGCAGGATCACATCCGTTCCCCCAACGCGTACCGGCGTGCCGGGCGAGACGCGGGCGATCAGCACCTGGCGGCCCTTCGCCGGCGGTGGACGCAGTTCAAAATCGATGGTTGGCTCATAGTAGCCCAGCGCTTTTAAGCCGTCGCGGATGGCATCATCAACGCGAGCGCGGAAACGCTGATCCGCCGTCACTTCGTCGCTCTCGATGGTCGAGAGCTGGGCGCGAACGTTTTTCTGCAGCGCACCCGTTAGCCCCTCTACCTGCAAACGAACGTTTGCCGCTAAGGCCGTCCCGCTTGCCAGCAGCAGAGTAGTGAAACCTATCAGTCGGATGTGTGGCACGTTCTCTCCTGAATATCAGGCTTCCAGAGGTAAGGAAACCGAAATGCCGCTCCCCGGCTTAACAAATACCCACCATAGTGGGTTGAAAAATGGCTGGCTAGCCCAATATTTCTTAATGTTTAAATCTAGCCGTATTTGCAGCATTTATTGTGTTCAATTCAACGCTGCGTTACAACCTCGATCACAGATCTGTTCCTGGGAGGCCACACCGTGAGTCTATTTGATAAAAAACACCTCGTTACTCAAGCGGATGCATTGCCAGGACGCAATACACCTATGCCAGTTGCCAGCCTGCACGCTGTCAACGAACACTCAATGACCAATGTTCCGGAAGGGATGGAAACCGCGCTGTTTGCGATGGGCTGCTTCTGGGGCGTGGAGCGCCTGTTCTGGGTACTGCCCGGCGTCTACAGCACCGCGGCAGGCTACGCGGGCGGCTATACGCCGAATCCGACCTATCGCGAAGTGTGCTCCGGCGAGACCGGCCATGCCGAAGCGGTACGCGTGGTCTATGACCCGAGCGTGATTAGCTATGAGCAGCTGCTACAGGTCTTCTGGGAGAACCACGATCCGGCCCAGGGCATGCGCCAGGGTAACGACCATGGCACCCAGTACCGCTCGGCCATCTACCCGCTGACGCCGGAGCAGGAGGCCGCCGCGAAGGCGAGTCTGGCCCGCTTCCAGCAGGCGATGCATGCCGCCGGGGACGATCGCCAGGTAACCACCGAGATCAAAACCGCCGGGCCGTTCTACTACGCCGAGGACGATCACCAGCAGTACCTGCACAAGAACCCGTACGGCTACTGCGGGATAGGTGGGATTGGGGTCTGTCTGCCGCCGCAGTAAGCATGACTTGCTGTATAAGCAGCTTGCGGGCGAAAGTTTGCTCATAAATTGTCCTCTGGTAGCATTACCGGGGCTTACGCTATACTACCCCTTGAAAATGCTGGCTCACTCCCGGTGAGTCAGCTTTCATCTTGCTTTACCCAATGGATTTTCAACTTTCCCTTCTTGAGGATCTGGCCGATGGCTGGATAAGATATGTTAAACAGTATTCTACTGATACTTTGCCTGATTGCCGTAAGTGCGTTCTTCTCGCTGTCGGAGATCTCCCTTGCCGCCTCCCGTAAAATCAAACTTAAGCTGCTTGCCGACGATGGCAATATCAATGCCCAGCGCATCCTGAAAATGCAGGAAAACCCCGGCACCTTCTTTACCGTTGTACAAATTGGTCTTAACGCCGTGGCTATTCTCGGTGGTATCGTCGGTGATGCGGCCTTCTCGCCCGCGTTTTATGACGTGCTGCTTAACGTAGTGTCGCCCGAGCTGGCGGATCAGCTGAGCTTTATCCTCTCCTTCTCGCTGGTTACCGGCCTGTTCATTCTCTTCGCCGACCTGACCCCGAAACGCATCGGTATGATTGCGCCTGAAGCCGTGGCTTTGCGCATCATCAACCCGATGCGCTTCTGCCTGTTTATCTTCCGTCCGCTGGTGTGGTTCTTTAATGGGCTGTCCAACGTTATCTTCCGCATCTTTAAGCTGCCGATGGAGCGTAAGGATGACCTCACCTCTGACGATATCTATGCGGTGTTTGAAGCCGGGGCGCTGGCAGGCGTGCTGCGTAAACAGGAGCACGAGCTGATCGAGAACGTGTTTGAGCTGGAGTCGCGCACCGTGCCGTCCTCCATGACCTCGCGCGAAAACGTGATCTGGTTCGATCTGCACGAAGATGAGCAGAGCCTGAAGAGCAAGGTGGCTGAACATCCCCACTCCAAGTTCCTGGTCTGTAATCAGGATATCGATCACATCGTAGGCTACGTCGACTCAAAAGATCTGCTTAACCGCGTGCTGGCCAACCAGAGCCTGGCGCTGAATAGCGGCGTGCAGATCCGCAATACGCTCATTGTGCCGGATACCCTGACCCTCTCCGAAGCGCTGGAAAGCTTTAAGGCAGCGGGGGAAGATTTCGCGGTGATCATGAACGAGTATGCGCTGGTGGTGGGTATCATCACCCTCAATGACGTCATGACCACCCTGATGGGGGATTTAGTCGGTCAGGGGCAGGAGGACCAGATCGTTGCTCGTGATGAGAACTCCTGGCTTATCGATGGCGGTACGCCGATTGACGACGTCATGCGCGTGCTGGATATCGACGAGTTCCCACAGTCGGGTAACTACGAAACCATCGGCGGCTTTATGATGTTTATGCTGCGAAAAATTCCGAAACGCACCGATTCAGTGAAGTTCTCGGGCTATAAGTTTGAGGTGGTGGATATCGATAACTATCGTATCGATCAGCTGCTGGTGACCCGTCTTGACAGCAAGCCTACCACGCTGTCGCCGAAACTGCCGGATGCTGAAAACCAAAGCGCGGCGTAAAGCCTCTTCCTCAGAAACATCAACGGCCCCTTCAGGGGCCGTCTTATTATGTTAATAAACTACTGCATAGCACGTTTACATAGTACGTTTACATAGTACGTTGCTTAGGCCATATCGGTTTGCAGTCGCATAACCTGGCGATTGACTTCAGACATTACAGAATAGTGCTGCTTGTCTTTCACTTTCGGGACCAGGATTTTACCCTTGTCGAACTCAAAAGCACCTACGTCCTTGATATACAACCGTCCACGGAACAGGATCTTCACGTACTTCGCTACCTGGAGCGGATTGTAACGTTGGAAAATTTTCATTCTTCTTTCTCTCCTGCTGAATCTTACGCCCAAGCGACGCCACAATTGGCTCGACTTTAATGAACGCAAATTTTGTTGCCCAGTGACTATAGACCACAAACTCATTGATACCCAGTATGCATAAGTTTATTTACCGTTTGATTACAATTAATCAGAATTTTCTATTCCGGGTAGTGAGCAGAGCAGTATAAGGCAGGGTTTTTGCGCAAATGTGTGCGTCCGCCCGCAAACTGGCACCCCATTTGCGAGAAAAGAAGATTAATTGCACTTATCATTAAAAGCAGAGACCAAGTGGTCGGATCACCTGCACTGAATAAGGGAAACATGATGACGTTACGCAATACACTGGCTGTAACCTGCCTGCTGCTGCCGCTGGTGGCCTCGGCTCACCGTTTTGAAGAGAATCAGCGCGTGCCCCCGGTTGGGGTAGCCGATCGGGGAGAGCTGGTCTTCGATAACAATAAGTTTAGCTATAAAAACTGGAATAGCGCGCAGCTTAACGGAAAAGTGCGGGTGGTAATGCACATTGCTGGTCGCACCTCGGCGAAAGAGAAGAATGAAGCGCTGATTGAAGCGATCAAATCGGCCAATCTGCCGCACGACAGGTATCAGACCACTACAATCATCAACACCGATGATGCCATTCCCGGTTCGGCAATGTTTGTACGCAGCAGCATTGAGAGCAACAAACAGCTCTATCCCTGGTCACAGTTTATCGTCGACAGCGATGGCGTTACGCGTAAAGCCTGGCAGCTGGAGGAGAAAGGCTCCGCCGTTGTGGTACTGGACAGAGACGGCCGGGTACATTACGCCAAAGATGGCGCCCTGACCCAGCAGGAGTCGCAGCAGGTGATTGCCCTGCTGCGTAAGCTGCTGGAGAGCTAAAGATTAAAAGATAGAGACGCGGAAACCGGGGTTGAGGAAGGATTCACGCGGCGTATAGTCCAGCGTTTTTCCCTGCCAGTCATGGACGTGCGCCCCGGCAGCAACGGCTACCGCGTGGCCTGCGGCGGTATCCCAGACGCTGGTTGGCCCAAAGCGCGGATAGAGCTGCGCCTCGCCCTCTGCCACCAGACAGAACTTGAGCGATGAGCCGATCGCCGTAGTCTGGTGTTCACCCATCTGCTCCAGATACTCTTTCAGTTCGGTATCGTTCGCGGCATGCGAGCGGCTAATGACCACCCGTGGCGGACGTGCTTCCCGCACCTGGATCGGATTACGGATGTTGTTCTCCTCCTTCCAGGCTTTACCCTCCGCCGCGCTGTACATCACTTTTAGAACCGGGGCATAGACCACGCCCAGCACCGGCTTACCCTCTTCGATCAGTGCAATATTAACGGTGAACTCACCGTTGCGCTTAATGAACTCTTTGGTGCCGTCCAGCGGGTCCACCAGCCAGTAACGCTGCCAGTGCTGGCGAACGTCCCAGGCCGGAGGGTCCTCTTCGGAGAGCACCGGAATATCCGGAGTAAGTGCTTGCAAACCTTCGACTATCACTTTGTGAGCCGCAAGATCCGCCGCGGTCACCGGTGAATCGTCGGTTTTATGGTTCACGTCTATCGGGCTATTGCCGTCGTAAACCTGCATGATAGCTTCACCCGCTTCCCGCGCGAGCTGACAAATTGCGTCTAACATGTTCCACCTCTCTGTATCAGTGGTTTTAACTCGTTGTTTTACTTATACCCTATCACGACCAGAACTGCCATCTGTGACCACGCCTGCGGTTTTATTGCTCACTTTTATGGCAAGATTCACAAATCTGTAAGCAACCAGATGTAAATACATTTTCTTTTGTGGACTAGATCTAAAAGGACGCTCTGATGATTAAGTTTAGTGCAACGTTCCTGGCCATGCTGACGGCGGTCGGGGCCCAGGCCGCCACCGTGGATCTCCGCCTGCTGGAAACGACCGATCTGCATAGCAACATGATGGACTTTGACTACTACAAGGACACGCCAACGGAGAAGTTCGGCCTGGTGCGCACCGCTACGCTGATTAACGCCGCCCGCCAGCAGGCCACCAATAGCGTGCTGGTGGATAACGGCGACGTGATTCAGGGCAGCCCGCTGGGGGACTATATGGCGGCAAAAGGGTTAAGTCCGAACGAGGTGCATCCCGTTTATAAAGCGATGAACAGCCTCGACTATGCGGTAGGTAACCTCGGCAACCATGAGTTTAACTACGGGCTGGATTACCTGCACCGTGCGCTGGCGGGAGCGAAATTCCCCTACGTGAACGCCAATATTATTGACGTAAAAACCCAGCAGCCCCTGTTTACTCCCTACCTGATTAAAGAGACCACGGTTAAGGACAAAGAGGGCAAAACGCAGACCCTGCGCATTGGCTATATCGGCTTTGTGCCGCCGCAGATCATGACCTGGGATAAAGCCAACCTCAGCGGCAAAGTGACGGTAAATGATATTACCGAAACCGCGCGCAAGTATGTCCCCGAGATGCGTAGCAAAGGGGCGGACGTCGTGGTAGTAATTGCTCACTCCGGCCTGTCGGCAGAGCCGTACAAGGCCCTGGCAGAGAACTCGGTCTATTACCTCAGCGAAGTCCCCGGCGTTGATGCGATCCTCTTCGGTCACGCCCATGCGGTCTTCCCCGGCAAAGACTTTGCCAATATTAAAGGCGCAGATATCGCTAACGGCACCCTGAACGGCGTACCGGCGGTGATGCCAGGCATGTGGGGGGATCATCTTGGCGTGGTCGATTTGGTATTGAATAACGATAGCGGCACGTGGAAGGTAACCCACTCGCGCGCCGAGGCCCGCCCTATCTATGACGCGGCGGCGAAGAAGTCGCTGGCGGCAGAGGACAGCAAGCTGGTATCCGTCCTCAAAGCATCCCATGACGCCACCCGCGAGTTCGTCAGCAAGCCCATCGGGCAATCTGCCGATAACATGTACAGCTATCTCTCTCTGGTGCAGGACGATCCCACCGTGCAGGTAGTCAACATGGCGCAGAAGGCCTACGTAGAGCACTATATTCAGGGCGATCCGGATCTGGCCTCGCTGCCGGTGCTCTCCGCTGCGGCACCCTTTAAAGCAGGCGGTCGCAAGAACGACCCGGCCAGCTTTGTTGAGGTCGAGAAGGGCCAGCTGACCTTCCGTAGTGCCGCCGATCTCTATCTCTACCCGAACACGCTGGTGGTCGTCAAGGCCAGTGGAAAAGAGGTAAAGGAGTGGCTGGAGTGCTCTGCCGGGCAGTTTAACCAGATCGATCCGCACAGCAGCAAGCCGCAGTCGCTGATTAACTGGGAGACCTTCCGCACCTATAACTTCGACGTGATTGACGGCGTTAATTACCAGGTCGACGTGACCCAGCCCGCGCGCTATGACGGTGAGTGCCAGAGCCTGAATCCGCAGGCAGAGCGCATCAAAAATCTGACCTTCAACGGCAAACCTATCGATCCCACTGCCACTTTCCTGGTGGCGACCAACAACTATCGCGCCTACGGCGGCAAGTTTGCCGGGACGGGTGACAGCCACATCGCCTTCGCCTCGCCGGATGAGAACCGCTCGGTGCTGGCGGCATGGATAAGCGCCGAATCAGCCCGCACAAAGGCGATCCACCCGGCGGCAGACAACAACTGGCGTCTTGCACCGATCAACAGCGATACGCCGCTGGATATTCGCTTTGAGACCTCCCCCTCCGCTAAAGCAGCAGCGTTTATCAAAGAGAAGGCCCAGTACCCGATGACTCAGGTCGGCAGCGACGACATTGGCTTCGCCATTTACAAAGTTAATCTAAACGCGAAGTAACCCGTAGGCCCGGCAAGCGTGAGTGCCGCCGGGCGTTTTCCTTCCCCTAAGCCGCCCGCTCGTCACGCCTTGCCAGCACCTCCGGCAGGTTCAGCTCGATCCAGTCGGCGAGCGCGGCCACCTTCTCGCTCACCTCTTCACCCAGCGGCGTCAGGCTGTACTCAACGTGTGGCGGCACGACCGGATAAGCCACCCGGTTGATAAAGCCGTCCTGCTCCAGCCACTGCAGGGTTTGTGCCAGCATCTTCTCGCTGACGCCGCCCATTTTGCGGCGCAGATCGCTAAAGCGATGTGTACCGTCGCGCAGGGCCACCATCACCAGAACGCCCCAGCGGCTGGTCAGGTGTTTAAGCACATCCCTGGAGGGGCACTGCTCGGCAAACAGGTTTCCTTCCCGCAGCCGTTCACTCAGCGTCTGAGGCGTAGTCGCCATTTTCATACTTACCTTTTTGTACGTACTTACTAAAAGTTAGTTAGAGTGCTAGTGTGCCATAACTCACTACCGACAAGAAGGAAAATTCCATGATCGCGATTACCGGCGCAACTGGCCATCTGGGCCAGCTCACCCTTACCGAACTGTTGAAAACCGTTCCCGCCAGCCAGCTGGTGGCCATTGTACGTAACCCAGCGAAAGCCGAAACCCTGGCTCAACAGGGCGTTATTGTGCGCCAGGCGGAATATGGCGACCAGGCGGCAATCACCGCCGCCCTGGAGGGCGTGGAGAAACTGCTGCTGATCTCCTCCAGTGAAGTGGGCCAGCGCGCGATTCAGCACCGCAACGTCATCGATGCAGCGAAGGCGGCGGGCGTGAAATTCATCGCCTATACCAGCCTGCTGCACGCCGATCGCTCCCCGCTGGGCCTGCACGTTGAGCACGTGGAGACCGAGCAGTATCTGGCGGCCTCCGGCATCCCCTACGCCCTGCTGCGTAACGGCTGGTACAGCGAAAACTATCTGGCCAGCGCCCCGGCGGCGTTAGCACACGGCGTATTCATCGGCTCTGCCGGCGAGGGCAAAATCGCCTCCGCCACCCGGAGTGACTATGCGGCGGCAGCGGCCAGGGTGATGGGCAGCGACGGCCATGCGGGCAAGATCTACGAGCTGGCGGGCGACGAAGCCTGGACCCTCAGCGAGCTGGCGGCGGAGCTGAGCAAGCAGAGCGGCAAACCGGTGGTTTATCAGAACCTCAGCGAAGCCGATTTTGCAGAGACGCTGAAAGGCGCAGGCCTGCCGGAGGCGTTTGCTAATCTGCTGGCGGATTCTGACGTGGGTGCGTCACAGGGTGGCCTGTTTGACGACAGCCGCACGCTGAGCGCGCTGATTGGTCGACCGACTACGCCGATTCGCGACAGCATTCGTGATGTTGTCTGATGTTAAAGCACCGTTAATTTTTGTAGCATCCCAGCGGGTCATTCCTGATAATGCAGCGATGACCCGCGAGGAGAGAGCCAGTGCAAGGCGTACCGGAACAGTTCAGCGATGAGAGAGACAGCGCCCGCTTTCGCCATCTGGCGCAGCTTCCCGGCGTGGAGCTTTATCATGCGCATATCTCCCGCTACGCCTTTGAACCTCATACCCACGAGGCCTTTGGCATCGGGACGATAGAGACCGGCGCAGAGCGTTTTCGCTATCGCGGGGCGCAGCATGTCGCCCCGGCCCGCTCGGTGGTGACCATGAACCCCGATGAGCTGCACACCGGCGAGGCGGCAACTGACGACGGCTGGCGCTACCGCATGATCTACCTTGAACCGGATCTGCTGGCGCAGGTGACCGGCATCCAACACTGGTGGTTTGTCGACGCGACCCGCTACGATCCGCTCCGCTCCCGACAGATCTACTCTCTGATCCACCACCTCTGGCAGAGCGACGATCCGCTGGCCCAGCAGGGATTGCTGCTGGATCTGATCGACACCTTCCGCCCGCTGGCTCGCCATGTACCGGTGCAGGCAGAAGGTGCCCACCGCTTCGAGCGCGTACGCGACTACCTGCATGACAACTATATGCATACCCTGACCCTCGACGAGCTGGCGCAGGTGGTCTCTCTCAGCCCGTACCACTTTCAGCGCCAGTTTAAAGCTCACTTCCACGTCACGCCGCACCAGATGCTGATGGCGATCCGCCTCTGGCGGGCAAAGGATTTTCTTACCCGGGGGATGCCCGCCGCCGACGTTGCCGCCATAACCGGACTGGCAGATCAGTCTCATCTTACCCGCGCCTTTACCCGCCGCTACGGCATTACCCCGGTGCGCTACCAGAAACAGGTGGCCCGGCGCTAGTGCGCAACCTCGTACAATACGGCAACGCGTTGTCTCTCTACACTGCCTGCTGGTTTAAATGAGGTAGATAAGAGAATGATTAGCGGCATGCTGTATGCCCTGCTTGCAGGTTTAATGTGGGGATTGATCTTTGTCGGGCCATTGATTGTGCCGGAGTACCCGGCGCTGTTGCAGTCGATGGGGCGCTATCTGGCGCTGGGGCTGATCGCCGTGCCGCTGGCGTGGCTCGGGCGTAAACGCCTGCAAAAGCTAACCCGCCGGGACTGGCTCACCGCGCTGGCACTGACCATGATGGGCAACCTGGTCTATTACGCCTGCCTGGCAAGCGCCATTCAGCGTACCGGCGCGCCTGTCTCCACCATGATTATCGGCACGCTGCCGGTAGTGATCCCGGTTTTTGCCAACCTGCTCTACAGCCACCGCGATGGCAAGCTGGCCTGGTCGAAGATGGTGCCCGCGCTGGTCTGTATCGCTATTGGCCTGGCGTGCGTAAACGTCGCCGAACTACAGCACGGTGTGGCAAACGTAGACGGATGGCGCTACGTCTCCGGCATTCTGCTTGCCGCTATCTCAGTGGTTTGCTGGGCGTGGTATGCGCTGCGCAATGCCCGCTGGCTGCGGGAGAATCCGGATAAAAACCCGATGATGTGGGCCACGGCCCAGGCGCTGGTGACCCTGCCGGTCTCCCTGTTGGGCTACGTCGTCGTCTGTGGCTGGCTGAGCGGTCAGCAACCCGAATTTGCGCTGCCGTTTGGACCGCGCCCTTGGGTATTCATTGGATTAATGGTGGCGATTGCCGTGCTCTGCTCGTGGGTGGGTGCGCTGTGCTGGAATATCGCCAGCCAGAAGCTGCCGACGGTGATTTTAGGCCCGCTGATTGTCTTCGAAACGTTAGCAGGACTGCTCTATACCTTCCTGCTGCGCCAGAGCCTGCCGCCCGTGCTGAACGCATCCGGTATTCTGCTGCTGGTCGTGGGTGTTACGCTGGCCGTAAGGGGAAAACCGGTTCAGTAGGCCGGGCAAACGCAGTGCCGCCCGGCACGTTATCAGAATATTAGCGGCTGCCTTCACGAGCGATCTTAAACACCGCTACTGCCTCGCTCAGGCGGGCAGACTGCTCCTCCAGCGCGGCGGCGGCGGCGGCAGACTCCTGCACCAGCGAGGCGTTCTGCTGGGTTACGCGGTCCATCTCTGCTACCGCCTGGCCGACCTGATCGATACCACGGCTCTGCTCATCAGAAGCAGAGGCAATTTCACCCATGATGTCGGTCACGCGGGTGACGGCGCTAACAATCTCTGCCATGGTCTCCCCGGCCTGATTCACCAGCGCAGAGCCTGCGTCGACGCGCTCGCCAGAGTCATCAATCAGGCCTTTAATCTCTTTCGCTGCCTGGGCGCTGCGCTGGGCAAGGGTACGCACCTCGCCGGCTACCACGGCAAAGCCACGGCCCTGCTCACCGGCACGGGCCGCCTCTACCGCTGCGTTCAGTGCCAGAATGTTGGTCTGGAAGGCGATACCGTCTATCACGTTGGTGATCTGAGCAATTTTGCTGGAGCTGGTGGCGATTTCGTCCATCGTCCGCACGACGCTCTCCACTACGCTGCCGCCTTTCTTCGCGGTGGAAGAGGCATCCAGTGCCAGACGGGAGGCCTGACGGGCGTTGTCGGCATTCTGCTTCACGGTCGCAGTCAACTGCTCCATGCTGGCCGCTGTCTCTTCAAGAGAAGCCGCCTGCTGCTCGGTGCGGGAGGAGAGATCGTTGCTGCCGGTGGAGATTTCGCTCGCCCCGGTATAGATCACGTCGGCCCCGTCACGCACTACGCCGACCGTATTCGCCAGCGCGGTCTGCATCTCCTTCACGTTATTTGCCAGCAGCGCCATCTCATTTTTACCTTCAGCGGCAATTGAACGGGTCAGATCGCCTGCGGCGATAGCGCGGATGTGGCCGAGCACCTCATCCAGCGGCTGGAGCAGCACACGGCGCATCGCAATCCAGCTGGTAACAATCACGGCGATCACGACCAGCATGATTGCAGAGAGGATCCACAGAATACGTTTGTAGTCGCTCTCGTTATCTTTCACGCCTTTGCTGGCCAGATCTGCCTGCGCCTGACGCCATTCACGGTAGACCGCCTGCATCGCTTTCTGTTTCTGCTCGGCGTTCTGTTTGAACATTCCAGCCAGATCGCCCTGCGCCAGCAGAGTGTTCATCTGGGCCAGGGTGGTGGAGTAGTTGCGGTACTCCTCCTCCAGGCGGTCGGCCATGTGCTCGTCCATCCCCGGCGTTTCCGGCAGCGCATAGTATTTGTCGTAGTGATCCTTAGCCTCTGCCAGCAGGTTTTTCGCAATGGTAACCAGTTCGCTGAGCTGACCGCCGTTAATCTGGCTTGCCTCACTGCTTTGCAGGCGCAGCATGCCCCGGTTGAGGGTCACGCGGGCCTGGTTCAGACTGATCCAGGCGTCGGTAAACTCGGCCACGTTCTGGCTGGAGAGTTGGGAGACATTGAAATTATTTTTATCGTTATTGAGCGCGGTAATGAACACGCTGGCTGAGATCAGCTGCATGACGCCAAGCGCCAGCAGGACTGAAATCAACAGAGTAATGACTTTCATACGTTTAAACATATATTGCCTTTTTGGATGCAGGATATTGTCTGGCCTGTATCTATCGGCAGCCGTGGCGGCTTCTTGAACAAAATTGTGAAGTACGTCTCATTTTTACCCCTGCTGCTAAAGGGTTATAGCGCCTTTTTAAAGATGCATTTAAAATGCATCTTATTATTTACACATCGAGGTAACTGCTATGGCCTTTCGCGACCAATCTTTAGGTGAGCTGGCGCTCTCTATCCCCCGGGCCTCGGCCCTGTTCCGTCAGTACGATATGGACTACTGCTGTGGCGGTAAGCAGACCCTGGCCCGGGCGGCACAGCGTAAAGCGCTAAACGTTGAAGAGATCGAGGCGGCGCTGGCGAAGCTGGCGGAACAGCCGTCAGACAAGGATTGGCGCGTGGCTCCGCTGGCGGAGATTATCGATCATATCATCGTCCGCTATCACGACAGGCACCGCGAGCAGCTGCCGGAGCTGATCCTGCAGGCTAGCAAGGTTGAGCGCGTCCATGCCGATAAACCCAACGTGCCGCGCGGGCTGACCAAATACCTGACCATGCTGCATGAAGAGCTTACTAACCACATGATGAAAGAGGAGCGGATCCTCTTTCCGATGATAAAACAGGGCCAGGGCAGCTATGCGGCGGGGCCGGTCAGCGTGATGGAGAGCGAGCACGATGAAGCAGGCGAGCTGCTGGAGGTGATCAAGCACACCACCCATAACGTAACGCCGCCACCGGAGGCCTGCACGACGTGGAAAGCGATGTATAACGGAATTAACGAATTGATTGACGACCTGATGGAGCACATCAGCCTGGAGAACAACGTACTTTTCCCGCGGGCATTAGCCGGAGAGTAAACCCTGTATTGCCCGGCGGCGCTAAGCCTGCCGGGCCTACAGACGCTCTTATTTACGGAAACTCTCTACGCGCTTCTTGCCGACCAGCAGCCAGAACGCGCCCAGCACCACGAACCACAGCGGCGTGACGATCAGCGCCTGGCGGGTATCCTCTTCCAGGGTCAGCAGCACCAGCACAAAAGCGAAGAACGCCATGCATATCCAGCACATCACCTTGCCCAGCGGCATCTTGTAGATCGACTTCGCATGCAGCTCCGGACGGCGTTTACGGTAGACCAGATACGAGCAGAGGATAATGGTCCAGACGAACATAAACAGGATCGCCGATACCGTGGTGATCATAGTGAAAGCCGCAATCACGCTCGGGTTAACGTAGAGGATCACCACGCCGCCCAGCAGGCAGATGCAGGAGAAGGTCAGCCCGGTAGCCGGTACGGCGCGCTTCGACAGCTTGCCGAAGCTCTTCGGTGCCACGCCATCCTGGGCCAGGCCAAACAGCATTCGGCTGGTGGAGAAGACGCCGCTGTTCGCCGAAGAGGCCGCCGAGGTCAGCACCACAAAGTTGATGATGCTCGCCGCCGCCGGCAGGCCAACCAGCACAAACAGCTCCACGAACGGGCTTTTGTTCGGTACCACAGAGCTCCACGGCGTCACGGACATGATCACAATCAGCGCGAAGACGTAGAACATAATGATACGGATAGGGATAGAGTTAATTGCACGCGGCAACGATTTCTCTGGATCTTTAGTCTCCGCCGCCGTGGTGCCTACCAGCTCGATACCGACAAAAGCAAAGACCGCGATCTGGAAACCGGCAAAGAAACCGCTCAGCCCTTTCGGGAACCAGCCGCCGTCATCCCACAGGTGGGTAAAGGAGGCCTCGACGCCGGTTGGCGACTGGAAGTTCATCAGTACCATCACCACGCCGACGATAATCAGCGACACGATGGCGACGATTTTGATCATCGCAAACCAGAACTCCATCTCGCCGAATAGCTTCACCGTCGCCAGGTTAAGGCTCAGCAGCAGCCCGATCACCGCCAGCGAGGCCACCCAGTCCGATAGTCCTGGGAACCAGAACTGGGCATAGGCGGTAATGGCCACCACGTCCGCCATCCCGGTCACTACCCAGCAGAACCAGTAGGTCCAGCCGGTAAAGTAGCCCGCCCATGGCCCGAGCAGATCGGCGGCAAAGTCGCTAAACGACTTGTACTCAAGGTTCGACAGCAGCAGCTCGCCCATGGCGCGCATTACGAAAAAGAGCATAAAGCCGATGATCATATAGACAAAGATGATCGACGGGCCGGCAAGGCTGATTGTTTTACCCGATCCCATAAACAGCCCGGTACCGATGGCACCCCCAATGGCAATAAGCTGAATATGACGGTTTGTAAGATGACGCCGTAGCGACTGCTCGGCCGGAGCCTGCTCGTCGGTAGCGACTTTGATCTGATCTACCATGTGTTTATTTCCTGTACCTGTCTGTGTTGTTGAGGCTCTTCTGGCCTTTCATTGCGTGACGCCGTAGGGCGTCTACATATGGACTCATCGATATTAGGTAAGAATCGGAGGGATGAATACTGCGATTTAAAAGCAATGTTACACTTATGTTAAAAATGAGTGTGATATCACACCGCTACCTGGATTTGGCTCACAAAAATACACGCAAAAAAAGCATTTGCAAGATTAAGTATCGACATTTATGTAAAGCGTGGAGGATATGCGGATTTGTCGCTTCCTCCCCCCGTTTGGGGAGAGGAATCGTTTAGCGGCGTTACAGAATTTCCAGCAGCTCGACTTCAAACACCAGGGTGCTGAACGGCGGAATCGATGCACCTGCACCGCGCTCGCCGTAGGCCAGGTTCTGCGGGATAGTCAGCTCCCACTTCGAGCCAACCGGCATCAGGGTCAGCGCCTCGATCCAGCCTGGGATCACGCCGTTAACCGGGAACTCAGCCGGTTCGCCGCGCGCCACAGAGCTGTCAAAGACCGAACCGTCCGTCAGCTTACCGGTATAGTGTACGCGCACGCGGTCGGTACGTGCCGGGATAGCGCCCTCGCCCTGCTTGATGACGCGGAACTGCAGGCCAGATTCGGTGCTGTTCACGCCTTCACGCTCGCGGTTCTCATCCAGATACTTCACGCCCTCTTCGGCCATCGCGGCAAAGCGTTCGCGACGCACCGCATCGGCACGCTCGTGAATTTCACGCAGCGCACGATGAACAACATCCACCGGCACAGCAGGCTGTTTACCTGCCAGCGCGTCGGCAATACCGGCAACCAGCGCTTCCGGCAGCAGGCCCTGGAGGCCAGACTCGCTCAGCTGCTGGCCTACCTGCAGGCCGATACCGTAGCTTGCCTGTGCTTCGATAGTGTCAAACGTCGGGGTTGTCATGGGTTTTCCTTTCATCGTATTAAAAGTAGCGGGCAGCATAGCAGCCACGCCGCACCGGGTAAAACTTTGTCGCAGGGAGGGTGACAAATCGCAGCGAAAAAGAAACAATAGAGAGGGGTAAGATTATTCCCGATCCCAGGTCACGAAAGAGCGCTTTACTACGCGAGTCAGGCAGTTAGCAATCTATACTCAGTGATACAGGAAAATAACGACGCGGAGCAGGAGGAAAGCCATGCCCGGGCGATTTGCACTGAAACCGACTCTGGCGAAAATCTGGTACGCGCCGGATAACTTTCGCATTATGGATCCGCTGCCCCCTGCGCACCGACGCGGCATCATTATTGCGGCGCTGCTGATTATCATTGGCTTTTTGCTGCCTGCTGGCGACAACGGCGATGATGCACCGGTCAGGCGCGACGCGCAGTTGGATATCGCCCCTTCCCAACCGGCTACCAATGCCCAGCCGCAGCTCGCGCCTACGGTGAGCGATCCCCAGCTGGTTGCACCAGTGGCCCCGGAGCCAATTCAGGAGCAGGAGCAGCCGGAAGAGACGCAGCCGACGCCAGCGCAGAATAACGTGGTGCAGCCCTTCCAGGAGTCAGGGGGGATCGATCAGCAGTGGCGAACCTATCGCATCGCGTCTGGTCAAACCCTGGCGCAGCTCTTCCGCGATCACAACCTGCCAGCTACCGACGTTTATGCGATGGCACAGGTCGAGGGTAACGGCAAGCCGCTCAGCACCCTGCAAACCGGGCAGGTGGTGAAGATCCGCCAGAACGCCAGCGGCGTGGTCACTGGCCTGACGATTGAAACCGGCGATGGCGAGGTGCTGTTTACCCGCCAGGCCAACGGCAGCTTTATCCGCGCACGATAATATTATGCCCAGTAGCACGGATGCTTGATGGGGCGATCTCTTTTGTAGGCCGGATAAGCGAAGCGCCATCCGGCGTTTTCCCGACTCATGCTTTGGGTTTATTAACCCACCAGATCCCCGAGCAGACCAGCACCAGCGCAATGGCGTATTTCATCTCAAAGATGTTCTCCCCAAGGAAGATGGCCGACAGCGCCGTGCCTGCCACCGGAACCACAAAGTTAAACGGCGCAATCAGGCTGACGCGGTTGTACTTGAGCAAGATGCTCCAGAGAGCGAAGGCAATAGATGAGAGCAGGGTAAGATAGCCGAGGAGCGCCACCGCAGTCATGCTATGTACTACCAGTGTGCCGCCGGTCAGATAGCCCCCCACCACCAGCGCCCCGCCGCCAAACGTCAGCTGCCAGCCGGTCATCACCGTAGGATCGACGGTTTGCGAGATGCGTTTGCCATACAGCATTGAGGCGGACAGTATAAACGCCGCCAGCACCACAAAGCCGTCCCCCATCATGCTAAAGCTGAAATCCAGCAGCGAGTGGTTGACGTTCACCAGCATCACTCCGGCAAAGCCCAGCACGCAGCCGATGCTCTTGTTGTAGCTAAGCCTGTCATTTTTATAGATCAGATGGGCCAGCAGCACGCTGAAAAAGGTGCCCGTGGCGTTCATGATCGAGCCTTTCACCCCGGTGGTAAAGGCGAGGCCGATATAGAAGAAGATGTACTGAATTGAGGTCTGCGTCAGGCCCAGAATAGCTAATTGACCGTACTGCTGCGGGCTGAGCCGGGCGATAGGTTTGCGCTGCGCCATGGCAAACAGCAGCAGAAGCACTCCGGCAAACAGAAAGCGATAGCCGGCAAAGACGATTTTCGAGGGGATATCGTCGGTGGCGATAGCAAAAAGTTCATAGCCGCTCTTAATGGCAGGATAGGAGCTGCCCCAGAGCAGACAGCAGAGCGTAGCCCCGGCATAAGCGACGTTCCTACGGGCAAAAACCGGTACTGCAGAGACTGTTTCCATTTCCTCACCAAAATTAAAATAGCGTTTTAATTTATTATCAGTGAAGGGGGGAGGAATTGGTACCCGGTACCGTTGGGAGTGTCGACGGGGTCGCAAAAAGCAAAACGCCTGCACGAGGCAGGCGTTTCGGTGTTATCTCAAACGAGAGCTGCGGA
>JBCNNW010000040.1:0-33400 GCA_039594205.1 Pseudescherichia sp.
CAGTAGATGGCCCCGATGATGACAATCAGGGTCAGCACGGCAAAGGTGCGGATAAAGTTTGAGGCGAACCAGTCGTCATCTTCGCCACGGTCCAGCATCACCTGCAAGCAGCCCAGACCCAGCGCAATCAGGCCGATACCGGTCCAGTCGATGGTCAGCTTCTCTTCCGATTTGCGCTCCCAGGGTGGATCCTCCAGCAGCTGGTAGATCGCCAGCACGGTGACGATCCCCACCGGGATGTTGATAAAGAAGACCCAGCGCCAGGAGTAGTTGTCGGTGATCCAGCCCCCGAGGGTCGGGCCGAGCACCGGGGCAACGATAATGGCAATCGACGACAGACCAAAGGCCTTGCCGCGATCCTCCGGCTTAAAGTAGTCCAGCAGCACCGACTGCTGGGTCGGCTGTAGGCCCCCGCCGAAGAAGCCCTGCAGGATGCGGAACAGAATGATCTCCCACAGTTCGGTAGCGATACCGCACAGGAACGAGCAGACGGTAAACATCACAATACAGATAAGGAAGAAGCGCTTGCGGCCAAAGACGCGGCTCAGGAAGGCCGAGATTGGCAGCACGATGCCGTTCGCCACCAGGTAGCTGGTGAGCACCCAGGTGGATTCGCTGTAGCTGGCCGACAGCGATCCGGCGACGTGGGGCAGCGCCACGTTGATGATGGTGGTATCAAGGATCTCCATAAACACCGCGAGGGTGACGACAATCGCCACCGCCCATGGGTTACTGGCGGGACGCCAGCTCTCATGGCTATGATCGGTCATTCCAGGGTCACCTTCGGCTCTACCGACAGCCCCAGCGGCAGCGGCGGCTGGTTAGCGTCGAGGCCCTTATCGATGACGATCTTCACCGGCACGCGCTGGACGATCTTCACGAAGTTGCCGGTGGCGTTTTCCGACGGGAAGGCGGAGAAACGCGAGCCACTCCCCTGCTGGATGCTGTCTATATGCCCCTCCAGCTCCAGGTCGGGGTAGGCATCCACACCGATGGTGACTTTATTACCGGGGCGCATCCGCTCCAGCTGCGACTCTTTAAAGTTTGCCACCACCCAGATATCGGTAGAGACCAGCGAGAAGAGCGCCGTGCCCGCCTGCACCAGGGTGCCATTCTGCACGTTACGTTTAGTGACGAAGCCATCAAAGGGGGCGCGCACTTCGGTGTAAGAGAGATTTAGGTTCGCGTTCTCCAGCTGGGCGCGGGCCTGCTCGACCTGCTGCTCCCGCGCTTCGACGTTGGTCTCCTGCTGGCGGATCTGCAAGTTTATCTGGCTTGCTACCTCCAGCTGAGCATTAGCGCTGGCAAGCTGGGCCTGGGCGCTGCGCAGCTGAGCATTGGCGCTGTCGATATTTTGCTGCGTGGTGGCCCGCGGGTCGACGCCGCGCTGGCGACGATAGGCGGCTTCAGCATTGGCTAAATCAGCCTTCGCCTTCAGCACCTGCGCCTGCGCTTCGTCGCGCTGGGCGGGATACTGCACCTTCGAGAGCGCCAGCTGGGCCTGGGCCTGGTGCAGCTGGGCGGTAGCCAGCCCAAGCTGGGCCTGAGCCTGATCGCGCTGGGCGGTAGCGTCTCGTGGATCAATCACCACCAGCAGATCGCCCTTCTTCACCCGCTGGTTATCCTTGACCCGTAGCTCGGTCACGTAGCCCGCGACCTTGGGCGCAACCGTCACGGCATCGCCTTCGGTAAAGGCGTCGTCGGTGGTCTCCTGGTTGCGGGTCATAAACCACCACACCAGCGCCACGATCACCATTACCACCACCACTACACCCAGAATAATGAGTGGCTTCTTGCCGGGGCGCTTGCGCTCCTTGTTTTGGGTATCTTTTTGAGTATCGTTTTGATCTTTCCGATCGGTATTATTCTCTTCCTGAGCCGCGTCAGGATTCTTTTCGTTATCAGCCATAGCGTTGCAACTGTCCTGTCGATGAACGGCGCGACACGTGCGCCGTTATCTAAAGTTAGGAGGTTGCTATACATTTGCCAGGAAAAACTGACAAATTCGCATTAACTGATAATAAGTAACTCATACCCCACCAGCGCGGCCCAGATCAGCAGCGGAATGGAGTAGAGATGGAAGCGCCACCAGATGCGACGATTGTTGGCCATGCGCAGGGCAATCAGGTTCGCCAGCGAGCCGGGCAGCAGGCCGAATCCGCCGACGTTCACTGCCCAGGCCAGCAGCTGAGTGGGCGGGACGTAATTCAACAGCAGAATGGTCGCCGGCACGTTGCTGATGACCTGCGACAGGCCAATCGCCGTAAGCCACAGGGCGGGCTGAGAGAGATGCTCTACGCCGTTGAGCGATCCCTGTAGCGCAGGCAGCTGCACCAGCAGGTGAACGTCGATAAACATTGCCATAAACACCAGCAGCAGCGTCCAGTCCACGCTCGTCAGCACTTTACGGGCAAGTACAGCAAAGCCTGCAGCGACGATCAGCGTCCCCCAGCCCTCATGCTTTAGCTCCAGCGAGATGAGGAACACCACATACAGCGCCATGCAGCTCCAGAGCAGGCGCGGCTGCCATGACGGCGCCTGGCTGCCGCTGTGGTAGTTCAGGGCTTTAGTGGGAAAAAAGATCCAGCAGAGCAGTAGCAGGGTCGCCATCATCACCAGCGCCAGCAGCGCCATCTGTCCGGTAAAGGCCGCGAACGAGAGGCCGGAGCGTCCCCACAGCAGAATATTTTGCGGATTGCCGATGGGGGTCAGCAGCGAGCCGGCGTTCACCGCCAGCGCTTCAAAGATAATCAGCCGGTTGACTGGGATCTCGCACAGCCTTCTGAGCGTCAGAGTAAGCGGCACCACGATAAACAGCGCTACGTCGTTGGTCAGGAAGGTAGAGAGTAGCGCTGCCGCCAGCGCCATGAACATTGCCAGCCGCCGCTCGGTGGCAAAGCGCCGGACCATTCTGCGGCCGAGCACGTCAAAGTAGCCGCTCTGCTCCACCCCTTTGGTGAGCATCATCAGTCCACTAAGGGTCAGGATAGTGTGCCAGTCGATCGCCCTGGGCCATGCAGCCGGGTTAAAGGGGACGAAAAAGCTCAGGGCAATACCGATCAGAATGAGCAGCTGGAGAAAACGATCGCGTGCCAGGGCGTGCACGAACGGTAGGGTCATTCCGCAGGGTGCTCCTGCTGAAGCGTAAAGAGACGAAAGCGCTCCAGCGTCTCCTCACTAACGTGGTGCTCCATGCCTTCCGCGTCGCGGCGGGCGGTCTCCGGGCTGACGCCCAGCACCAGCAGAAAGCTCTCAACGATCTGGTGGCGTTCGCGGCTCTCCTGAGCCAGCTTCTCCCCCTCCGGGGTCAGAAATACCCCGCGCCAGGGGATCTGCTCGATCAGCCCCATCGTGGCCAGACGCTTAAGCATCTTGGCTACCGTCGGCTGGGAGACGCCCAGGCGGGCGGCCATATCCACCTGACGGGCCTCACCGACCTCGCGGATAAGATCGGAGATCAGCTCGACATAGTCATCAATCAACTCCCGTCGGTGCGCTTCCCGCACCTGGCGAAACCCTTCGACATGCTCTTCGACATTCACCAGCTGCGTCACTTTTTTTGTTGTTGTCTTGCCTGCGCGACGGCTCATTAGACTTCCTCATGGGGTAACGCAATAGATGCATCATATACGGTTGCGCTCAGTGTAAACCATAAGTAGACCAGCACAAAAAATTTGGCTAATAGCCATAGCTATACAATATAGCCTGTGCTATATCTGTATGTAATGCAGACAACCTTCATGGATTGAACGTTACACCATCAAGCAGGAGGAGGTTGATATGAATGAACTCAAGAGGTGCCTTAGCGTGTTCACCCACTCCCCGTTCCAGGTCCGGTTACTGTTGATCAATATGCTGTGCGATATGTTTAACGGCAAACCGCAGCAGGACGATAAAAAACCACATTAATGCGGCGTCGCGGTACGCCGCTTCATTTTTCTGTCACATTCTGTTGTCATACTGTCTCTCTGCCGTAGAAAACCTTACTATTTGCTGATTTTGCAACCATCCTCGCAAAAGATTGCCCGGTAAGCAGTTGATCTTCGTCTGCTCTCGCTCTATCTTCTCGCAGCCCTGCACAAATGCGGCTCGCGGATACGGAACTCTTCTTTTTCCCTACGCCCTCTCCAGCAGGTTTTGACCCTCTACGCCAGGGTGAGCACATGGCGTTTTCGCGATACAGCTAAATGAATTTAACAATAAAAGAGACGCTCGCTGCCCGTAGCCAGGCATTTAGCCCGTGGCCGGGGTTTTACTTTCTGCAGTCGTTGCTGATCAACTATGCCCTTGGCTACCCGTTCAGCCTGCTCTACACCACCGCGTTCGCCTGCCTGCTGCTGCTTATGTGGCGTCACGCGCCGCGTGCGCAAAAGGGGCTGGTGGGCATCTTATCCCTGCTCGCCGCCTCCTACTATCCGTTTGGCCAGGCCTACGGCGCGCCTAACTTCAATACCCTGCTGGCGCTGCACTCTACTAACATGGAGGAGTCCACGGAGATCCTGACCATTTTCCCGTGGTACAACTACGTGATTGGCCTGTTTATTTTTGGCCTTGGGGTAATTGCTATCCGGCGTAAGCAGAGCGAACGCGCCACCTGGGGAAAATGGGATCATCTTGGCGTCGCCTTCTGTCTGGCTACCGTCTTTGTCGCCCCGGTGCAGAACCTGGTGTATGGCGGCGTCTTTAATCTGAAAGATACCGGCTACCCGGTGTTTCGCTTTGTTAAGGACGTGGTGGTTAACAACCAGGAGGTGCTGGACGAGCAGAGCCGAATGGCGCAGCTGGCCGGGATGAAAGACAGCTGGAATGTGATGGGCGTTAAGCCGAAGTATCACACCTACGTGGTGGTGATCGGCGAGAGCGTGCGCCGCGATGCAGTGGGCGCATTTGGCGGCCACTGGCAGAATACCCCTTTTGCCAGCAGCGTTAACGGCAGCTTTTTTACCGACTACATCGCCGCCAGCGGCTCGACGCAGAAATCGCTGGGTCTGACCCTGAATCGGGTCATGGACAACAAACCGCAGTATCAGGATAACTTTGTTACGCTGGCTAATCGGGCGGGCTTCCAGACCTGGTGGTTCTCTAACCAGGGGCAGATTGGCGAATACGATACGGCTATTGCCAGCATCGCGAAACGCGCAGACGAGGTGCAGTTCTTAAAAAGCGGCGACTTCGAGGCCGATAAGAATACCCGTGACGAGGCGCTGCTGAAGATGACCGAGCAGGTGTTAAGCACCGCCCGCAGCCAGCCGCAGCTGATTGTCCTGCACCTGATGGGCTCTCACCCCCAGGCCTGCGATCGCACCGGCGGCAAGTACACGGACTTTGTGCAGTCGAAGGAGACCTCGTGCTACCTCTTCTCCATTACGCAAACCGACACCCTGCTCAGCAAGCTGTATGACCAGTTGCGCAATAGCGGCAGCACCTTCTCAATGGTCTACTTCTCGGATCACGGGCTTGCGTTCAAAGAGCGTGGCAAAGCGGTGCAGTATCTGGCCCATGACGACAAGTTCCAGCAGAACTTCCAGGTGCCGTTTATGGTGCTCTCCAGCGACGACACCCGCCACCGGCTGATCAAAGCCCGTCGCTCGGCCAACGACTTCCTCAGCTTCTTTTCGCAGTGGACCGGCATCACGGCCAAAGAGATCGCGCCCCGCTATCGTTTTGTCTCTAACGATAAAGCCGGACCAACCTGGGTGACCAACTTCAAGCTGCAAAAGGTGGATTACAACCATCTGGGCACGGACCTGTTTGAGACCCGCTCACGGTAAGAGATACCCACGCCTGGCGGCGCTACGCTTGCCGGGCCTACGAGCGAATCTAAAGGCTCGCCTCTAAATCAGCCAGGGTAATCATAAGTAACATCGGATCGCCGGGAGAGGGTTCAAAACCGACCTTCAAATAAAATTCTCGTACATCCTCAGACAGAGCATGAACCAGCATTCCGCGGATGCCAATCGTCTCAGCAACCTGAATCACACGTAATCCAGCATCGCGCACGAGTGCACGTCCCACACCTTTACCATGTAGAGATTTATCTACTGCAAGACGGCCTAATACGACGACAGGAATAGGATCGGGCATATTGCGGCGAAAGCGACCCGGCGCATCGTTTGTTGTCACGGCACTAGAGGCCAGTGAATAATAGGCCATTACCCGGAGATCCGCACAGCAAACAAAGGTACGAGATGCGCCTGTCATCTGATTTTTAAGCGCCCGTTGTGTAAGCCAGCCATCCATTGAATCCACACCACAGCAAAATGATGTTAAAAGATGCCGGGCATGAAGAGGCTCAGGGGCTGAAATCATTTTTTTTGCTCCCATGGCGCAGCTGTTTGCATGGTTTTGCGCAACGCTGCGTTAGGGGCTGGAGCCTGATCAAGACGAGTAAGAAAAAGCTGATACGCCTCAGGATCGGCCAGAATAATACGCTGTTCGATTAATGTTTCTTCAGCAGCAGCGCGTGCTGCCTCCAGTACAAAATCAGTTCGGTTTTTACCTTTAGCCTTAGCTGCCCTATCAATAAGGTCGCGTTCAGCTGGCTTAATACGCAGGTTCAATGTTTCACGTTTGATAGCCATACTGCTTGCGGTTGGCATGATACGCTCCTTCTTGTCATAGACGAGCATTAAGTATACAGCATGTGTAACGTCAACGTCAGTACAATTTTAGGCTGGGTAAGTGCAGTGTTACCCGCCATTTGCCGTCATGCCAGGTGGTGCTCCGCTTGCCAATAAACTACGCCCATAAAAAAACGGCCCCTGAGGGCCGTTTTTGTGTCTAGACTATCACCGGGGTGATTAGAAGCGGTAACCCACGCCTGCAATCCAGGTGCCAACGTCAACGCTACGGATGCGGCTCTGCTCGTAGGAAACGTCGATAGCAACATCTTCGATTGGGTTGAACTGCATACCCGCACCGTAGGAGAAGCCGTAGTCGCTGCTGTCAGAATGGTTAACAACATCCTGAGACTGCTGGAATTTACCGTAGCCAACACCTACTACACCGTAGATGCTTGCCCAGTCGTTCAGACGGAATGCCGGACCACCGGTTACGCCGTAGTACTGTGCTTTGTTGTACACGCCGCTTTCGGTACGATCTTTTTCAGTGTAGGTAAAGGAACCGATGTAACCCAGCGGAGTGTCGTTTTCGTAGCGATATTTCAGGTTGAAACCGTTAGCTTTGTTCGCCACGCCCTGCATGTCGCTCTGAGCATAACCGCCGGAAACAGTAGAGGTTGCCGCTACAGCGGAACCTGCGGATACAGCCAGAACAACTGCCAGTGCTGAAAGACATGCAATTTTTTTCATAACCACCTCAAATGTGCTTCAAGTAAGTCCTAAGTATTAAATATAACAAAAATTATTGAGAAACTCTTTGCGCATCGCGCTGTCTAACAGGCCTTTTGATGTAACAGAACGTTTCCTTATACCCGTATCTCTTTCAAAAAAAAGCCTTTTTTCCGGTTACGCTGCCATTATGGCGTCATAAAGTCGACATATTCATCCAGATTATTCCTAAAGAGACGGCGAATAATCCAGCAACTTGTCGCCATTCTACCGCTTTCCTGACATTTATTTTCAACGGAGACTCAACCGTTGACATCTATTTCCATTACACTGCCCTCTTTACGCTGTTTGACATAAATTGACAGGAGAAAGGATGCCTGCTTTACCCCGTAAGCTGCCCGTCTGGTTACCGATATTAATACTGCTTATTGCGATGGCGTCGATTCAGAGCGGCGCATCGCTGGCAAAATCACTCTTTCCGCTGGTCGGCGCGCCCGGCGTCACTGCCCTGCGTCTCACGCTGGGAACCCTCATCCTCGTCGTTATCTTCCGGCCCTGGCGGCTACGCTTTACACCGGAACAGCGTAAGCCACTGCTGTTTTACGGCCTGGCGCTGGGGGCCATGAACTATCTCTTCTACCTCTCTATTCAAACGGCGCCGCTGGGCATTGCGGTAGCGCTGGAATTTACCGGCCCGCTGGCGGTGGCGCTCTTCTCCTCCCGGCGTCCGGTAGACTTTATCTGGGTTGTACTCGCCGTGCTGGGGCTATGGTTCCTTCTGCCGCTGGGGCAGGAGGTCTCTCATGTCGATCTTACCGGGGCAGCCTTCGCGCTGGGAGCGGGCGCTTGCTGGGCAATCTATATTCTCTGCGGCCAGCGCGCCGGAGAGGAGCATGGCCCGGCTACCGTGGCGCTGGGTTCACTGATTGCTGCCGTGGTATTTGTGCCCCTCGGCGCCATCCAGGCGGGTGACGCGCTCTGGCACTGGTCAATTCTGCCGCTGGGGCTGGGCGTGGCCATTCTCTCTACCGCTCTCCCCTACTCGCTGGAGATGATAGCCCTGACGCGCCTGCCAACCCGCACCTTCGGTACGCTGATGAGCATGGAGCCTGCGCTGGCGGCGATATCGGGCATGATCTTCCTGAGTGAAACGCTGACCCTGGTGCAGTGGCTGGCGCTGTCAGCTATCATCGCTGCTTCTGTTGGATCGACGCTGACGCTGCGTCGTGAGAGCACAATAAAAGAAGTGGATATTGGTTAAATATTTATCTGCACGGTAGCGTACCGTGCAGAATAGTTTTCTCTGTCTCTCTTGTTATATTTATTAATATTCATTCACATTCTCAATCTCGTATAAAAATTAAGAATCATCTCTTAAGTTACAGCTAAGTTACTGAAAGTTATGAGATCGCCTTTTGTAGCACAATTATCGCTATCACACCGATAGGAATAGCCAAACCAGCAAAGTCAAAAACCGATGCTATACTTAGTTCCAGTAATTACCTGGGAACACACATCAAGAGGATATGAGATTATGAGTACCGCTAAACTGGTAAAAACGAAATCATCCGATCTGCTTTATACTCGCAACGATGTAGCGGATAACGATAAAAAAGCGACTATTGAGCTGTTGAATCGCCAGGTGACCCAGTTCATTGATCTCTCTTTGATCACCAAACAGGCCCACTGGAACATGCGCGGCGCGAACTTTATTGGCGTGCACGAGATGCTGGACGGCTTCCGTACTACGCTGACCGATCATCTGGATACTATCGCCGAGCGTGCGGTTCAGTTAGGTGGCGTTGCACTGGGTACTACCCAGGTTGTTAACAGCAAGACCCCGCTGAAAAGCTACCCGTTGGATATCCACAGCGTTCAGGACCACCTGAAAGAGCTGGCCGATCGCTATGCCATCGTTGCTAACGACGTGCGTAAGTCCATCGACGAAGTGAAGGACGAAGATACCGCTGACATCCTGACCGCGGCCTCCCGCGACCTGGATAAATTCCTGTGGTTCATCGAATCCAATATCGAATAAAGCATACGTTCTATTTATGATCCTCTCCCCTCCGGGAGAGGGTTTTGCACATATCTGGTGCAACCCCTCTGTTCTGCCGCGCTCCGCCCCCTCTACAAAGTAAATCACTTGTAATAATTACCTCACACAATCGTTAATCAAGGGTTGTTTTATCGCCGCTTTCTGCGCTTAATAACAGCACGTTGTGCAACATGTCAGCAGTGCACCATAATGGATCCCCAAAATGGTGCATGACCGCTAAATGCGCATGTTTTTTGTAGAGCGTTAGAATATATCGTCTTTACAAAACAATGGGTTGTAAACCTGGCACGATTTTTTCATACTGCGTACGTTCTCTCAGGGGATCGCCCCGTGGATATAAAAGGAAATGTTATGAAGTCTGTGTTTAAAGTTTCCCTTGCTGCACTTACCCTGGCTTTTGCGGTCTCTTCCCACGCCGCCGATAAACTGGTCGTGGCTACCGATACCGCGTTTGTTCCGTTCGAATTCAAACAGGGCGATAAATACGTTGGTTTTGACGTTGATCTGTGGGCTGCTGTCGCGAAAGAGCTGAAGCTGGATTACACCCTTAAGCCAATGGATTTCAGTGGAATTATCCCGGCGCTGCAAACCAAAAACGTTGATCTGGCGCTGGCGGGGATCACCATTACCGACGAGCGTAAAAAAGCGGTCGACTTCTCTGACGGCTACTACAAAAGCGGCCTGCTGGTGATGGTTAAAGCTAACAACAACGACGTTAAAAGCGTAAAAGATCTCGACGGTAAAGTGGTTGCGGTGAAGAGCGGTACCGGCTCCGTTGACTATGCGAAAGCCAACATCAAAACCAAAGATCTGCGCCAGTTCCCTAATATCGACAACGCCTATATGGAGCTGGGCACTAACCGCGCTGACGCGGTACTGCACGATACGCCGAACATTCTCTACTTCATTCAGACTGCCGGCAAAGGCCAGTTCAAAGCGGTTGGCGACTCTCTGGAAGCACAGCAGTACGGTATTGCGTTCCCGAAAGGTAGCGACCTGCGTGAGAAAGTGAACGGCGCGCTGAAAACCCTGAAAGAGAACGGCACCTATAACGAAATCTATAAAAAATGGTTCGGTACTGAGCCTAAATAATAAAAAGCTGCACTGATATTTTGCCCAGTGGCGCAAGCTTACCGGGTACTACGTTGAGTGCAGTGCAGGGTGTAGGCCCGGTAAGCATAGCGCCACCGGGCGTGACAATGCGGATGCTGCAACGCCGGGCGGCACGATGTTTGCCCGGCTTACGCCGAGTGCGGTGCAAAATGTAGGCCCGACGCCTAAGTCGCCTGCAGGCGATAACATTATTTACATTTTTAGTTTTTCACCACGGTATACAGGAATTCATCATGCAGTTTGACTGGAGTGCCATCTGGCCTGCCATTCCCATTTTGTTTGAAGGCGTCAAAATGACCCTGTGGATCTCGGTCCTCGGTCTGGCGGGCGGTTTAATCATCGGCCTTGCAGCCGGTTTCGCCCGCAGCTTCGGCGGCTGGATAGCAAACCACATCGCACTGGTATTTATCGAGATCATTCGCGGCACGCCTATCGTCGTGCAGGTGATGTTCATCTACTTCGCCCTGCCGATGGCCTTTAACGATCTGCGCATCGACCCGTTCAGCGCCGCCGTCGTTACCATCATGATCAACTCCGGGGCCTACATCGCCGAAATTACCCGCGGTGCGGTGCTCTCGATTCATAAAGGCTTCAGCGAAGCGGGTCTGGCGCTGGGGCTGTCCAGACGCGAAACGATTCGCCGGGTGATCCTGCCCCTGGCGCTGCGCCGTATGCTGCCGCCGCTGGGTAACCAGTGGATCATCAGTATCAAAGATACCTCGCTGTTTATTGTTATCGGCGTGGCCGAACTGACTCGCCAGGGCCAGGAGATTATTGCCGGTAACTTCCGTGCACTGGAGATCTGGAGCGCCGTGGCGGTGTTCTATCTCATCATTACCCTGGTTCTGAGCTTTATTTTGCGTCGTCTTGAAAGAAGGATGAAAATCCTGTGATTGAATTTAAAAACGTCTCCAAGCACTTCGGTAAAACCCAGGTGCTGCACAACATCGACCTGAACATCACCCAGGGCGAAGTGGTGGTCATCATCGGCCCTTCCGGCTCCGGTAAGTCGACGCTGCTGCGCTGCATCAACAAGCTGGAAGAGATCACCAGCGGCGATCTGATCGTCGACGGCCTGAAGGTCAACGATCCGAAGGTGGATGAGCGCCTGATCCGTCAGGAAGCGGGCATGGTGTTCCAGCAGTTCTATCTCTTCCCGCACCTGACGGCGCTGGAAAACGTGATGTTTGGCCCGCTGCGCGTGCGTGGGGCAAGTAAAAGCGAGGCGGAGACGCTGGCGAATGCGCTGTTGGCGAAGGTCGGCCTGGCCGAGCGTGCGCACCACTATCCGTCTGAACTCTCCGGTGGCCAGCAGCAGCGCGTGGCAATTGCCCGTGCGCTGGCGGTGAAGCCGAAGATGATGCTGTTTGATGAGCCAACCTCCGCCCTCGATCCCGAACTGCGTCATGAGGTACTGAAAGTCATGCAGGACCTGGCCGAAGAGGGGATGACGATGGTCATTGTGACCCACGAGATCGGCTTTGCCGAGAAGGTCGCCTCCCGTCTGATCTTTATCGACAAGGGCCGCATTGCCGAAGATGGCAATCCGCAGACGCTGATCGAGAACCCGCCCAGCCCACGTCTGCAGGAGTTCCTCCAGCACGTCTCCTGATTCATCCACGCTCTCCATCCGGGGAGCGTTTTTTCTTCCGCCGGATTTCTCCCATTTCCAGACGCAGCGCTGGCAGCATCTATACTTATCCCTTTGCACTATTTTCTCAGGAGAGAGACCGTGCCGTGGTTACTGCTGCTGCTTAGCCTGTTTATCATGCCGCTCCATGCGGCGACTATTCCCGGTGTCACCTCCACGTCCGCAGCCCCTGCCAGCAGCGAGGCTGCACCGGCCGCCGAACCGGATCTGGAGCAGAAGAAAGCCGCCTACGGCGCGCTGGCGGACGTGCTGGAGAACACCAGCTCCCGGGAGGAGCTGATCGGCCAGCTGCGAAAGGTCGCCGCCACGCCGCCGCCGGAGCCGGTGCCCACCATCGCCCCACCGGAGGAGGTTGCCGAAGAGAAGACGGTGCTGGAGAACGTCCAGGAGGTCAGCCGCCACTATGGTCAGGCGCTGTCGGAGCGCTTCGCTCAGCTCTACCGCAATATTACCGGCTCGCCGCATAAGGCCTTTAACCCTCAAACCTTCATCAATGCCGCCGGTCACTTCCTGCTCCTCGCCGGGCTGGTGTTTGCTTTCTACTGGCTGGTACGCCTCTGCGCCATTCCGCTCTATCGCAGGATGGGCAGATGGGGACGACGTAAGAATCACGACCGGACCAACTGGCTGCAGCTGCCCGCGATGATTATCGGGGCATTTATTATCGACCTGATGCTGCTGTCGCTCACCCTCTTTATTGGTCAGCTGTTAAGCGATAACCTCAACGGCGGCAATCGCACCATCGCCTTTCAGCAGAGCCTGTTTCTCAACGCCTTTGCGCTGATCGAGTTCTTTAAAGCGATTCTGCGGCTGATCTTCTGCCCGCGCTTCCCCGACTTGCGCCCCTTTCCGATAAAGGACGCGTCGGCGAAGTATTGGCACCTGCGCCTTAGCGCGTTGAGCAGCCTGATTGGCTATGGGCTGCTGGTCGCCGTGCCGATTATCTCTAACCAGGTTAACGTCCAGTTTGGCGCGCTGGCGAACGTGCTGATCATGCTCTGCATCACCAGCTGGGCGCTCTATCTTATTTTTCACAATAAGACGCAGATCCAGGAGCACCTTACCCACCTTGCCGACCGCTCGCTGGCCTTCTTTAGCCTGTTTATTCGCGCCTTTGCGCTGATCTGGCACTGGCTGGCCTGCGCCTATTTCGTGGTGCTGTTCTTCTTTTCGCTGTTCGATCCAGGCAATAGCCTGAAATTTATGATGGGTGCGACGGTACGTAGCCTGGCGATTATCGGCATTGCGGCCTTTGTTTCCGGCATGCTGTCGCGCTGGATTGCCAAGCGGATCACACTGTCTGCCCAGGTGCAGCGTAACTATCCGGAGTTGCAGAAGCGAGTCAACGGCTGGCTGTCGACGGCGCTAAAGGTGGCGCGTTTTCTTACCGTGATTGTTGCCATCATGCTGCTGCTCAGCGCGTGGGGCCTGTTCGATTTCTGGCACTGGCTGCACTACGGGGCGGGAGAGAAAACCGTTGATATTCTAATCCGTATCGCGCTGATCCTCTTCTTCTCGGCGGTGGGCTGGACCGTGCTGGCGAGCCTGATTGAAAATCGGCTCTCCTCGGATATTCATGGTCGACCGCTGCCCAGCGCCCGTACCCGTACCCTGCTCACCCTGTTCCGCAACGCGCTGGCGGTGGTGATCAGCACCATTACGGTGATGATTGTGCTCTCCGAGATCGGGGTGAACATTGCCCCGCTGCTGGCCGGTGCCGGGGCACTGGGCCTGGCTATCTCCTTCGGGGCGCAAACCCTGGTAAAAGATATTATCACCGGTATCTTTATCCAGTTTGAGAACGGGATGAACACCGGGGATCTGGTCACCATCGGGCCGCTAACCGGCACGGTAGAGCGCATGTCTATCCGCTCCGTCGGTGTTCGTCAGGATACCGGGGCCTACCACATCATTCCGTGGTCGTCGATCACCACCTTTGCCAACTTTGTACGCGGAATTGGTTCGATAGTGGCAAACTACGATGTCGACCGCCATGAGGATGCGGAGAAAGCCAATAACGCGCTGAAGGCGGCGGTGGGTGAGCTGATGGAGCAGGAGGAGATCCGCAAGCTGATCATTGGCGAGCCGACCTTCGTGGGCATCGTGGGGCTGACCAACACCGCCTTCACGCTGCGGGTGACCTTTACCACCCAGCCGCTGAAGCAGTGGACGGTGCGTTTTGCCCTCGACAGCATGGTGAAAAAGCACTTTGATCTTGCCGATGTGCGCCCGCCGGTGCAGACCTACCAGATGCTGGCTAACCCGGCAACCGCGCAGCCGGGGGCCGCAGAGCCAGGGGGCGGCCAGGCCCTGCCCCCTGCGCAACCTACGCTTTAAATCGCGTCTGTGCCCAGCGGCGACGCTGGGCCTCATCTAAAAAGGTCCAGGCAATGAAGCGGCTCTGCTTCTGCCCCTGGGCCATCTCTTTTTTCACTACCTTCACCGCACCGGCGGCGGTCAGAGCGCGATAGAGCGGTGGCAGGTTCTCACCGCGTGACACCAGCGAGGTGAACCACAATACCTGACGGCCAAAGGCCTGGCTTTCGGCAATCATCTTGCTGATAAACGCCACTTCCCCGCCTTCGCACCACAGCTCCTGCTGCTGACCACCAAAGTTAAGCCCGCTCGCCTCGCTCTGCCCAAGGTTACGCCGCTTGCGGTCGTTGCCCGCCTGCGCCGCTGCCGCCGAGTCGTGAAACGGCGGGTTGCACAACGTGGCGTCGTACTGCTCGTTCTTGTGGATCATGCCGTTGAGAATGGCGGCCGGATCTTTCTGCCGGCGCAGACGGATCGCCCGGGTCAGGCCTGGATTGCCAGTCACAATCGCCTGGGCGCTGGCAAAGGCTGCGTCGTTAACCTCGGTGCCGGTAAAGCGCCAGCTATATTCATGATGACCAATCAACGGATAGATGCAGTTGGCACCGGTGCCGATATCCAGCACGCTCGCCTGGCGCGGGATCGCACCCTCGATGCTGGTTTCGGCCAGCAGATCCGCCAGATGGTGGATATAATCCGCGCGTCCCGGCACCGGCGGGCAGAGAAAACCGTCAGGAATATCCCAGTGCTTCACCCCATAGAAGTGCGCCAGCAGCGCTTTATTCAACGCCTTGACGGCCTCAGGATCGGCGAAATTCACCGTCGGCTCACCCGCAGGCGTCGCGATAATAAACTCGCGCAGGCTGGGTTCGTCGATACAAAGGGCGTCGAGATCGTAGCGGCTGCGGTGACGGTTACGCGGGTGTAACCCCGGCTTCTGGGCATTCATGGCATTCTCCTGTAATAAGCGGCGTAAGATACCCCCTGAAGCCAGCGCGGTAAACAGCCATTCATGCAAAAAAGCGCAGCATGTTGGCGAAATTTTTGCCCGTAAGCCTCTCTTCGCCACGCCTAAACTTAAGCTGCGGTTCCCCTATAAGAGGATGTCATATGAAAAAATATCTGGCACTGGCTGCCGCCCTGGCGTTTTCCGCCATGACGGTCAGCGCCTTTGCCGCACCACAGCAGCTAATGCGGGACGACACCGGGACGCTACGCCCGGCGGGCACGGTCTCTGCACACGGCGCGCTAAGCCTGGACGATCTTCAGGACGAGCTGGCGCAAAAAGCCCGCGAGCAAGGCGCAAAAGGGTTTGTGATTGACTCTGCTGGCGGTGAAAACCAGATGTACGGCACGGCAACCATCTACAAATGAGTCTCTATTAACATCGCCCCGTAAAAGCCTGACCAGCCTTTTGTGGGGCGTTTTTTTACCCATCGGCACATCTTTTACTACCCTTAACGTTCACCTTAAGCTGAGGAGTAGAAGATGAAATTCAAAGGTATAGAGCATATTGGCATTACCGTTACCGATCTGAAAGCTGCCGAAACCTTCTTTATTAATGCGCTGGGAGCCAGCGTGCTCTACCGTATCGTTCCACCGGATGAACCTGCTAAAGCCGTTGACGGCCAGAGCATGCATCCGCTTAACGGCTTTCCTGTCGATATGCGCGTGGTGGGTCTGGCGATGCTGCGGTTGGGCAACGGCGCTAACGTTGAGCTTTTTCAGCTCGATCCGGGCGTGAATAATCAACAGACCAATATTTGCCAGCCCGGAATTAACCACTTCTCACTCTATGTGGATGATATTAATGAGGCTGGTGAAACGCTGCGCGCTCACGGAGCTGAGATGCTGGAGGGACCGAGCGACTGCTTCGCTCAGGAGGAGGGAGCCGGCAACCAGACCTGGTTCTGCCGCACTCCCTTTGGTGTGCTGATTGAGCTGATCACCCTCCCCGCACCGCTGCACTACGATGCGGGAGCCACCGCCGAGCGCTGGTTACCCTAGGACTCGTTTTCGTTAGCCGCCAGCAGCAGGGTGTTGAGCAGCACGTTTGCTCCACGCTCAGCCCACTGCGGGGTGATTCTCTCCGCTTCGTTATGGCTGATGCCCTTTTCGCAAGGGATAAAGATCATCGCGGTAGGTGCCACGCGGTTAACGTAGCAGGAGTCATGACCGGCTCCGGAGACCATCCGGCGCTGGGAGTAGCCCAGCTCACGGGTAGCCTGCTCGATGCGCGTAATGCAGTGCTTGTCAAAGTTCACCGGGGCGTAGTCAAAGATGCGCTCCCAGGCGACGTTGATGCTACGCGCCGACAGCCCGTTTAGCGCCTCCACTAGCGCCGCCTCCATTGCCACCAGCGCAGCGGTTTCCGGGTGGCGAAACTCCACGGTGCAGAAGACCGCTGACGGTACAACGTTACGCGAGTTAGGCGTCGCCTGCACGCTGCCTACGGTGGCGCGCCCGTCCGGGGCGAAGCGGCGGCCAATGGCTTCAACCGCCAGGGCCAGCTCGGCAAAGCCGCACAGGGCGTCGCGACGTAGATCCATCGGCGTAGTGCCCGCGTGGGCAGCAAAGCCGGTGAGGTTGATCTCATACCAGCGCTGGCCCATGGCCGCATGAACCACGCCGATATCCGTCTCCTCCGCCTCCAGCAGCGGTCCCTGCTCAATATGCAGCTCATAGCAGGCGTGCAGCGGGATAGCCGCCGCAGGACGCTCGCCCTGATAGCCGATAGCCGCCAGCGCCTGCCCCACGCTGATGCCGTTGCGATCTTCCCGCGCCAGGGCATAGGCTTCGCTGAATACCCCGGTCCAGACGCCGGAAGCCAGCATCGCCGGAGCGAAACGCGCCCCCTCTTCGTTGGTCCAGTTCACCAGAATGAGGTCGCGCTCGGTGGTAATGCCGCGATCGTTTAGGGTACGCAGCACCTCCAGCCCGGCGAGCACGCCGTAGATGCCGTCGTAGTTGCCGCCCAGCGGCTGGGAGTCGCCGTGTGAGCCGGTGAGCACCGGAGCCAGCGCCGGGTTGCTGCCCGCCCGGCGAATAAACATATTACCCAGCCGATCAACCTCACAGCTAAAACCCGCCTCACGGGCCCAGGTGGCGAGCAGGTCGCGCCCGCGCCGATCTTCATCGCTCAACGCCAGCCGGGTCACGCCGCCCCCCGCCGTTGCGCCAAGCGTGGCAAACGCATTAAGGGTCTGCCACAGGCGGGCGCTATCAACCTCCAGAGGAGACGCCATCACGCCTCCTTGTCTTTAACGCGATAGCGGAAATCGCAGCACGGCGCCCCGGACATGATGGTCTGGGTGCGGGTCAGTTCAACATCCGGCGCGTAGCCCACAATAAACTTGTCGTCCCTGGCGCAGGAGAGCAGATGACCGATCTCGCCGAGACCCATCTCATGGTACATCTCGGCGTAGCGGCAGCGCGTCACGTCATAGTCGTAGCGCTGGCCGTCGTCCTCAATCACCCGCACGTCGAGGGCGTTATCCTTCTCCCAGAGATATTGCAGATCGACAAAGCTGCGCAGATCCGCTTGTTTCGGCTCCGCAGCGGCAAAGTTCTTCCCGGCCTGAATGGCCGCCTGCTCAATCGCTTCACCAATCACCGCCTGGGCGCGGGCTTTACCCACCTCACGCACCAGGATCTCATAGACAGGTTTAATTATTTCAGCTTCAATTTTACGGCGGGCAAGAATGCCCAGCTCTTGTTTTTGCTCACAGCTCATCATTGCCTCACAAATTACTTCGCGCTACCGCCCAGCACGGTCTGGGGTTCCCACTTGCCGTTCACCACTTTGTAGACGGTAAAGGATGGATTTTTCAGGTTGCCCTGCTCGTCAAAGGCAATATTGCCGGTCACGCCCGCATAGTTGATAGCGCGCAGCGCAGGCAGATAGTCACTCGCATCAACGGAGTCAGCTTTCTGCATCGCAGCGATCAGCACCCGGGTGGCGTCGTAGGCGAACGGCGCGTGCAGTTCGATATGGGTATGGTATTTAGACTGGTATGCCTGCTCGAACGCTTTCCCGCCCTGCATCTGATCTACCGGCAGACCCGGCTCCAGGGCCACGACGCCTTCACCCTCTTTCTGCGCCAGGCTCAGGAAGGTCTGGCTAACGAAGCCGCCTGCACCCATCAGCGTGGCTTTCATGCCCAGCTGCTTGAGACGACGCGCCAGCGGAGCCGCCTGGCTATCCACGCCGCCGAAGAAGACCAGGTCGGCATTTTTGCTGCGAATGGCGGTCAGCACGGCGTTGAAATCTACGGTCTTCTCATCAACGTACTGGCGGTCAACCGGCTTGATGCCCTGCGCTTCCAGCGACTTAATAAACTCGTCGGCCAGCCCCTGTCCGAAGGCCGTGCGGTCGTCGATCACCGCGATCCGCTTCGCTTTCAGCGTCTGCACAGCATATTTTGCCGCATAGTCGCCGCCGTCATCGTCGTGGCCCATCACGCGGAAGCTGGTGTCAAAGCCCTGTTGGGTGTAGGCGTGACCGGTGGCGACCGGGGCAACCTGGGCAATACCTGCATCGTGATAGATACGCGCCGCCGGAATACTGGTTCCGGTATTCCAGTGACCGACGACCCCGGCTACTTCGCTGTCGACCAGGCGCTGAGCCACCGCAACGGCGGTACGCGGGTCGGACTGGTCGTCCTCAGATTGCAGCTTGAAGGTTACCGCTTTGCCGCCGATCGTCGGGTGGGTTTTATTTACGTCGTCAATGGCGAGCTGCGCGCCGTTCTCCAGATCCTTACCGATACGCGCCGACGGACCGGTCAGCGGGCCAGCCAGACCGATAATCACCGTGTCATCGGCCTGGGCCTGGTGTACCGCCGATCCGCCGAGGAGAGCGAGTGCGATCGTGGCACTCAGTACCTTGCGCTGTACGCTTTTACGTTGATTGGTTTTCATTATTGTTTCCCTGGTGTTGGTGTTGTTTTAAACAGGCGTTTCGCCTAAATAGATTTCCTGAATCCGGTTGTCGGCCAGCAGCGCGGCGGATTCGCCATGGTGGGCGATAGCGCCGCTGTCCATTACCCACGCGCGATGAGTGACCTCCAGCGCCAGCCGGGCGTTCTGCTCAATCAGCAGCAGCGTAACGCCCGCATCGCGCAGGGCGGCAATCTCGTTAAAAATGGTCTCAACCATGATCGGGGCCAGCCCCATCGACGGCTCGTCAAGGATCAGCAGGCGCGGCTGGCTGAGCAGCGCCCGCCCCAGAGCCAGCAGCTGCTGTTCGCCGCCCGAGAGCAGCCCGGCCAGCTGATCTTTACGTTCACCGAGGCGGGGGAAACGTTCGTAGAGCTGGGCCATCTCCTGCCTCACCGCCTGTCGTCCCTTACGCCGCCAGGCACCCATCAGCAGGTTCTCTTCTACCGTCATACGGGTGAAGATGCCTCGCCCCTCCGGCACCAGCACAACGCCATCACGCAGCAGATCCTGCGGGGCGCGGCGTTGAATCGATTTGCCCTGCCAGAGGATCTCCCCGCCGTAGGGCTGTAGTCCGGCGATGGCCCGCACGGTGGAGCTTTTGCCTGCGCCGTTGGCCCCCAGCAGCGTGCCCTGCTCACCTTCGTTGAGGCTAAATTCGATCCCGCGCACGGCCTGGATACCGCCGTAGTGCACGGAGAGGTTGCGTACCTGTAAAATTGGCTCAGACATGGGCGTTTCCTCCAAGGTAAGCGCGGATCACGTCCGGGTGGCGACGCACTACCTCCGGTTCGCCTTCGGCAATCACCTTGCCGTAGTCCAGTACGCTGATGCGGTCGCAGAGGCTCATAATCAGCTTCACGTCATGCTCAATAATTAAAATGGTTTTGCCATCGTCACGAATGCGGCGCAGCAGCTCGCCGAGAGCAACTTTCTCCGCCGCGTTCATGCCTGCCGCCGGCTCGTCGAGAGCCAGCAGCTTAGGATCGGTTGCCAGCGCCCGGGCAATCTCAAGACGGCGCTGGTGACCGTAGGCGAGATCCGAGGCGCGATAGTGGGCAAACTGGGCGATGCCGGTGTACTCCAGCCAGTACCAGGCCTGGCGCTCGGTCTCCGCCTCCTCCTCCCGCGCCCGCTTATGGCGGGTGATGGCGGCCCACAGACCGTTGCGGGTGCGGACGTGACGGCCGATCATCACGTTTTCCAGCACGCTCATGTCGTTAAACAGGCGCAGGTTCTGGAAGGTGCGCGCAATGCCCGCCTGGGTCACTTTTTCAATCGCCCTGGGCGAGTAAGGCGCGTCGGCCAGGCTAAACTCGCCGCTGTCAGCGGTATAAAGACCGGTGATCAGGTTGAAGCAGGTGGTTTTGCCCGCGCCGTTCGGGCCAATCAGGCCATAGATCTCCCCCGCCTTGACCGACAGGCTGACGTCGTTGACCGCCACCAGGCCGCCGAAGCGCTTGCTAAGGTTACGGATCGTTAACAGGCTCATGCTTTTGCCCCCGCGTGTTTAGCGGGCCAGACGCCGCCGGGACGGAAAATCATCACCAGCACCAGCGCCAGACCGTAGAAGAGCTGACGGAGGATCTCCGGATCCACCAGCACGGTGCCGAACAGCGCCTCCTGCACCGGCACGGCCTGGCTGCGCAGCAGCTCCGGCAGCGCCGAAAGCATCACCGCGCCGAGGATCACCCCCGGCACGTGACCGATGCCGCCCAGCACCACCATCGCCAGCACGACGATAGACTCCTGTAGGGTAAAGGATTCCGGCGAGACGAAGCCCTGGAACGAGGCAAACATCACCCCGGCGACGCCGCCAAAGGAAGCGCCCATTGCGAAGGCCAGCAGCTTAAAGTTGCGCACGTTGATGCCCATCGCCCGCGCCACGTCCTCATCCTCACGGATGGCGTGCCAGGCCCGGCCTACCCTGGAGCGTTGCAGACGGATACAGATAAAGACGATCGCCACAATCAGGGCGGCAAACAGGTAGTACCAGAGATAGAGCGCGGGAATTTTCATCCCCAGCAGGTGATAGACGCCACGAAACTCAAGGCCAAACAGGCTCAGGGAGTCGATGCCCGAGATCCCTTTCGCGCCGTTGGTGATGTTGACCGGGCGATCGAGGTTACGCATCAGGATACGGATAATCTCCCCAAAGCCGAGGGTCACAATCGCCAGATAGTCACCGCGCAGGCGCAGAGTCGGCGCGCCCAGCAGGATGCCGCAGATCCCGGCGATAAAGGCCGCCAGCGGGATCAGCACCCCGTAGGAGACGTGCAGCCCGTCGCTGAAGTAGCCCTGCAATACCGGGAAGGCATCAAGCAGATGCGGTGAAGCCAGCAGCGCCGCAAGGTAAGCCCCGACGGCGTAGAAGGCGATAAAGCCCATATCCAGCAGGCCGGTAAAGCCGACCACGATATTCAGACCGAGGGCGAGCATGATATAGAGCAAAGTAAAGTCGATCACCCGCACCCAGTAGTTGCCGCCGGCGGCAGAGGCCAGCCACGGGGCGAGCAGCAGCCCGGCCACCAGCAGAATAATGCCGAGGTTGAGACGCGGTGCGGTGCGGCGTTCGCAAGTTAAGATAGTCATAGGATCCTCAGGCACGCTGTGCAACACGCTCGCCCAGCAGGCCAGCGGGACGGAAAACCAGCACCAGGATCAGTACAATAAACGCCAGAATATCCTGATAGTTACTGCTGAACGCGCCACCGGTGAGATCGCCCAGGTAGCCTGCGCCCAGTGCCTCGATCAGCCCGAGCAGGATCCCGCCGAGCATAGCGCCACGAATGTTGCCGATGCCGCCCAGCACCGCCGCAGTAAAGGCTTTAATACCCGGCAGGAAGCCCATTGAGAAGCTGGCATTGCCGTAGTTGCTGGCCATCATCACCCCTGCCAGGGCGGCAAACGCGCCGCCGATAGCGAAGGTCAGGGTAATGATCCGGTTGGGTGATACGCCCATCAGGCTGGCAACCTGAGGATTTTCAGCCACGGCGCGCATCCCTCGACCCAGGCGGCTGTACTCTACCAGTAGCCACAGGCCGAGCATCACCAGGAAGGTAACGGCCAGGGTGACCATACCGGTCACGGTGATAATCGCCGGAGGATGTTCAGCGCTGCCTGCGGTGATTTCAATGGGATCCATCGGCAGGATCTGCGGGAACATCAGCGGATTGCGGCTCCAGATCAGCATGGCAACGGTTTGCAGCAGCACCGAGATGCCGATCCCACTGATCAGCGGCGCCAGCCGGGGGGCGTTGCGCAGGCGGCGATAGGCAAAGCGCTCTACTGCCATTGCCAGCAGCGCACAGACCACCATCGCCGCCAGCAGGGCAAGAGTCAGCTGCACCAGCAGATTCATGCCGGGGAACCAGCCGGAGAGCAGATTGATCCCCGAGAGCGTCGTGAGCGCGCCGACCATTAAGATGTCGCCGTGGGCAAAGTTAATGATGCGCAGAATGCCATACACCATGGTATAGCCAAGGGCAATCAGGCCATAAATGCTGCCCAGCATCATGCCATTGATCAATTGCTGAATAAGTGTGTCCACAATACGTGCCTGCTGAGAATTTTTTCAGCGTAAGCATCCAACAATTGAATTTAATTTTGAAATACGGATATATTCTTTCTTATTATAAAAGCGTATTTCACTAAATTACTGATATTAAATTATAAAATAAAAAAGAATTTTGGGAATCAGACAGGGTTTGCTTCAACATATGAAAAAAACAGAAGAGTCAGACGAAAGCGGGCTACCGGACGATCCGCCCCTGCGCGCGGTACGGGCGTTTGAGGCCATCGCCCGGCTGGGCAGCATCTCTGCCGCTGCGGAGGAGTTGAACGTCTCTCCCTCGGCGGTCAGTCACCAGCTTAAGGTGCTGGAGAGCTTTCTCCAGCTGCCGCTGACCCATCGTCAGGGACGCCATCTGGTGCTGAGCAGCGAGGGGCGTGAGTACTATCGCTCAATACGCGCCGCCTTCAGTGTGCTGCGCCAGGCCACCGGCCAGCTGTTTGAGCAGGGCCGTTCGCGTCAGGTGACCATCAGTCTGATCCCACTCTTTGGCATGGGCTGGTTTATCCCTCGCCTGCCGCGCTTTATCCAGGCCCACGCCCAGATGGAGATCAACGTAGTCTATGCCAATCATCGCAACTACCTGAGCGACGCCTCAGATATGTCGATCCGCTTTGGTAACGGGCAGTGGGTAGGTTACCGCAGCGAAAAGCTGATCTCCGGGCGCATGATCCCGGTATGCAGCCGGGAGTTTATCCGCCTGCATGGCTATATTGAGACCCCGGCGCAGCTGGCGCAGATGCCGCTTCTACATGATGAAGAGCGTGCCACCTGGACCCAGTGGTTTAGCGAGCAGCAGGTCAAGCGAGTGCGTCGGGACGGGGCAATGTTCGAGGATGGGCTGCTGACCCTGGCCGCCGTGCAGGCCGGGCTGGGCTGCGCCCTGATGCGCGAACCGATGATCCTGCCCTACCTACAAACCGGCGAGCTGGTGAAGATCTTTGACCTGCCCATCGACGACGGTCGCGACTACTACCTCTGCGTGCGCCAGGACGTGGAGATGACCCATGAGGGTAAGCTGCTCCAGCAGTGGCTGCATGAGGAAGCCGGCAGATAGTCTAAACTTAAGTCATATTCCTCACTAAGGAGAGCGCTATGGCTTCAGGTTGGGCAAACGACGGTGCGGTACAGGATCAGATCGACAGCACCATTGACGATGCGGTGGCCCGCGCACGCCGCGAATTGCCGAAGGGCGAGAGCCTGCACGAGTGCGAAGAGTGTGGGGCCACTATTCCCGAGGCGCGCCGCAAAGCGATCCCGGGGGTCAGGCTGTGCGTGGCATGTCAGCAGAAGAAAGATTTGAAAAACGACGCCTTTTCAGGATATAACCGTAGAGGTTCGAAAGACAGCCAGCTTCGTTAACTAAATAATCGCTCTTCTGGCAGCGCAAGCGGTTGCGATCCGCAGCATAAAACAGCGCTGCCGAAGTGGCATTTCGTGCCGCTAAAACGGGGGAACGCGATAAACCAGCCATTCCATGAATAATTTCTGTTAAAAATCATTCATTTTCAATATATTAACGATCGTTCAAAATTTTAGATGAAGGTCGTCAATTCTATTCGATTTAATCTCTCGCGAAAAAACGTGATACTCATCACATCGACGGAACATCGTCTCCCTTACAGAACAAACTGCGAGAATTGAACCATGAAAACCATTAAATATGCTGTTGCTGCTCTTGCACTGACGACTCTCTCCTTCGGCGCGTTCGCTGCACAGCCGGTGACCGCTGACCAGGCGCAGAGCATGCATAAAATGGGCGTTGTTACCGCGCAGGGCGCGAGCACGCTGGATGGACTGGAAGCACAGCTGGCTGAGAAAGCCGCTGCTGCGGGCGCAAAAGGCTATAGCATCACCTCTGCCAACGCCTATAACAAAATGAGCGGTACTGCGGTTATCTATCAGTAATCGCCCTACCGTGCCTGCCCCGCTGGCTCATCATCGGCGGGTTGTATTACCCCTCATTATTACTGCATTGACCCTGTTTGTTGTTACCCTTGTTGCCCGTCCGGTTCTGGACGGGCTTTTTTTTGTCTGACGTTTATCAAAAATGCTGCGCCACGCGCGCCAGCCCCTCTTCCACGGTCTCCACTTCCCCTGTGCCCACAAAACAGCAGGCAATCTGCCGCTTCAGAGACTCGGGTACCGGTTCGCTGCCCACCAGGCAGCGCTCAATCCAGCGGGCGGTCACCTGCGGATCTTTGCTGGCCGGCAACGCGGCCTGCGGCGCGGTATCATCCTGCCGCTCGCTCACCACGCGCGCGCCCAGGGCATCAATTAAGGTAAGCTGCGGACAGCGCTGGGGATTGGCATACACCTCCCCTTCCGTACCATGCATCAGCAGCCCACGTCCGCCAATATCGCCAAAGAACTTCGCGACCCGCGTGACGTACTCGGGGTGAGAGACGCTGGAGAGTCGCAGGGCGGCATCTTCGGCAAAGGGGGTCGCCAGCTTGGCCAGAGTATGGGCGCTGTTACGCACCCCCATGCGCCAGCGCATATCCAGCTGTTTCTCCAGCGGCGGGCAAAGCGCGCTAATGGGTACGTATACCGGATTGCGCCCCTCCAGCTTCGCCTGCGCCTGGCCCGCCGTCAGGGTTGGCTCAATGCCGAGCAGGGTAAAAATGGTTTCGGTAATAACGCGATCGGGATCTTCGCTCACGCCGTGTACCAGCACCGGAAAGCCCAGCCGCTGAAGCAGCATCGCCAGCAGCGGAGTCAGGTTCGCCTGCCTGCGCGCGCCGTTGTAGCTGGGAATAACGATGGGCATCGGCTTCGCCACCGGCGGCGTCAGGCGCATGGTCCGGGCCTGCATCGCCTCGTAGAAGCCCAGCATCTCCGCCTCGCCCTCGCCCTTGATGCGCAGCGCGATCAGGATCCCGCCCATCTCCAGATCCGCCACCTCGCCGTTGAGCATGTGGGTGTATAACGCCCGTGCGGTATCAAAATCCAGGTCGCGGGCGTGATTTTTACCGCGCCCGACCTCTTTAATGATCTTGCGGAAATCCATGGCTAACTCCTTGCGTCATACATCGTGGTCAGCGCCGCCGACGACGACTCTGTTTTGGTTTACTTTTTACTATAACGTCAGGCACGTCCGGTTGGGAAATAGGAAAAACAGGCAGCGCGTCGAGCAGCCGCTTACCGTAGCCTTTGGAAAGCAGCCGCCGATCGTAGATCACCACTTCGCCCCGGCAGCTGTGACTTCGAATCAGCCGCCCAACCTGCTGGATAAGGTTGAAGGAGGCGCTCGGCAGGCTCTGCACCTCAAAGGGGTAGCGGTTAAGACTCTTCAGCCACTCGCCCTCGGTGATTACTACCGGACTGTCGATAGGCGGGAAAGCAATTTTATGGATATGCACCTGGGTCAGGTAGTCCCCTTTGAGATCCAGCCCCTCGGCAAACGACTGCAGCCCCACCAGTACGCTGCGCCCGCCCTCGTCGATGCGCTTGCGGTGCAGCTCCACCAGCCGATAGCGGGGCTGATCCCCCTGCACCAGCAGCATCAGGCGCAGATCGGTCACAAAGGTCAGAAACAGCTGCATGGCGCGGTTGCTGGCAAACAGCACCAGCATGCCAGGGTGCTCTTTTTTCTCGACCTGTTCGCGGAAGTAGGCCGCCATCTCGGCAATATGCTTCTCTTCATGCTCCATCAGCGGCTCGTAGCGCATCTGCGGGATCACGAGTCTTCCCTGCTCAATGTGGTTAAAGGGCGAGTCGAGAGTCACGAAGCGATCCCCGGCTTTCTCCTTCAGGCCGCTCATCTCCTGCAGGCGGGAGAAGCTGTTCAGGGAGCGTAAGGTGGCTGAGGTGACAACGATATGCGGCACGCTGCGCCACAGCAGCTTCTCCAGCTGGTCGCTGACGCGGATGCCGACGCAGTGGAAGAAGAGGTGCATCTGCCCCTCAACCAGCTCGCGGGTGGCCCACTTGGTCACCGGCGCGCCCGACGCCTGGGCCATCGAGGCCAGCCGCCACAGCTTGCTCTGACTCTCAAACATGCCCAGGGCGCGGTTCATCTGCAAAATGACCCGGTGCAGACGGACAATGTCGTGCTGACCGGTCTTTTCGCTGAGATCGTTTAGAAACAGCTCCGCCAGCCCGCGCAGCATCTCGGTCAGCTTCGCCAGCCGCAGGCAGATCTCCATCACCTCGTCAGGTAGCTCACCCATGGCAAAGCGGTGCTCTGCCTCGGTACCCGCGGGCATGTATAGCCCAAGGATGGCGTTTAGCGAGGCGATAAGCTCATACAGCTCTTCACAGTGAGCGTTGAGCCGCTCCGGCAGCGCCAGCGGCGGCGTGGTCTTCGGACGAAACTGCTCCATGCAGGTCGCTACCAGCTTGCTGAAGAGATCGAGCTGCAGCCGATACCAGGGGGCGGTGATCTCGGCGCTCATCTCCAGCGCGTCGCGGGCGACGTCCGGCAGATGATGGCCTTCATCAAGCACCAACAGCAGGTTTTTCGGCTCCGGCAGCACCGCCTCGGACTCCATCGCCGCCATCACTAAGGCATGGTTGGCCACCACCACCTCAACCTCCTGCACCTCCCGACGGGCGACGAAAAACGGGCACTCGCGGTAGTAGTGGCAGTTGCGGTTCAGACAGCTGGCCTTGTCGGTGCTGAGCCGCCGCCAGAGGCTATCTTCAATGTTCTGATCGGTGTGATCGCGCAGGCCGTCCCAGCGGTAGCTGTCGAGGTCGGCCTTGAGTTTGGCGCAGCGCTGCTGCTCCTCCTTGCTGTTGGGCGTCAGCTCGTCGTCAAGAAAGGCCAGCAGATCCTGCTGGGTGGCCTCGCTGCTGGCCAGTGCGGTAAGGTTGCGCGGACAGACGTAGCGCCCGCGGCCAAAGGCGGCGGTAAAGCGCAGATCGGGGATGATCTTCTTCAGCAGAGGGAGATCCTTACTGAAGATCTGATCCTGCAACGCCACGTTGGCGGTGCTAATCACCAGCGTCTTCTGCTCTTCGCGAGCGATGGCGATGCCGGGAATAAGATAGGAGAGCGTTTTGCCGACGCCGGTCGGCGCCTCAATGGCCAGATGCCGTCCCTCCTCCCCGGCCAGCGTTTTGGCGACGTCAGCGATCATCTGCCGCTGCGGTGCGCGCGGAATAAAGTCGGGGATCTGTTGCTGTAGCGCCTTATACCAGGCGGCAATCTGCGCTTTCAGCGCGGCGGAAAGAGCCATCGGGAGACCTGAAATACTGTATAAACAGCCACTATTGTCTCACGATCGCTGGTCTGCGGCAAAAGAAAAGCCCGGCTTTACGGCCGGGCTTCAGGATTACTGCGATGCTGCGGGTTTACGTGGACGGCGACGGCGCGCCTGCTCCCCGGCGGGTTTCGCATCGCCGCTGCGGCGCGGCTGGCTTGATTTCGGTGCGCCGCCTTCGCTGCGGCCTTCGCTACGGCGCGGAGCGTGCTGGCTGCGGCCACCGCCACCCTGCCCGCGTCCGCCGCCGCCGCCGCCGCTACGCTGCTGGCGACCGTTCTGGATCGGCTCTGCTTTGATAGAGGCATCCGGCTCATAGCCCGGCAGGGCGATGCGTGGGATCTCTTTTTTCAGCAGGCGCTCAATGTCGCGCAGCAGTTTGTGCTCGTCGACGCAGACCAGCGACAGCGCTTCGCCAGTGGCCGCGGCACGGCCGGTACGGCCGATGCGGTGCACGTAATCTTCCGGCACGTTCGGCAGCTCGTAGTTCACCACGTGCGGCAGCTCTTCAATATCCAGGCCACGAGCAGCAATATCGGTCGCCACCAGCACGCGGATGTCGCCGGATTTAAAATCGGCCAGCGCCCGGGTACGTGCCCCCTGGCTCTTATTACCGTGGATCGCTGCGCTGCGGATGCCGTCTTTATTCAGCTGCTCTGCCAGGTGGTTGGCACCGTGCTTGGTGCGGGTAAAGACCAGCACCTGCTGCCAGTTGCCCTCGCCGATCATCTGCGACAGCAGCTCGCGCTTGCGTTTCTTATCAACAAAGTGCACATGCTGGGTCACCTGCTCGGAAGCGGTGTTGCGACGCGCCACTTCGATCTCCAGCGGGTTATGCAGCAGCTTCTCCGCCAGGGTTTTGATCTCATCCGAGAAGGTCGCGGAGAAGAGCAGGTTCTGGCGTTTGGCTGGCAGCTTAGCCAGCACGCGGCGAATGTCGTGGATAAAGCCCATGTCCAGCATGCGGTCAGCTTCGTCCAGCACCAGGATCTCAATGCCGTCGAGCTTAACGGCGTTCTGGTGCTCCAGATCCAGCAGACGGCCAGGGGTAGCGACCAGCACATCAACGCCGCCGCGCAGCTTCATCATCTGTGGGTTAATACTCACGCCACCGAAAACCACCAGCGAACGCACGTTGAGGTACTGACTGTACTCCCGCACGTTCTCACCCACCTGGGCCGCCAGCTCGCGGGTTGGGGTGAGGATCAGCGCCCGCACCGGGCGACGGCCTTTGGCATGAGGTTCGCTGGAAATCAGACGCTGTAGCAGCGGCAGGGTGAAGCCTGCCGTCTTACCGGTACCGGTCTGGGCGCTGGCCATCAGGTCGCGCCCCTGCAGTACGGCGGGGATCGCCTGCTGCTGGATAGGGGTAGGTTCGCGGTAGCCCTGCTCGGCAACGGCACGCAGGATCTCAGGGTGTAAACCCAGTGCTTCAAAAGACATAACAACTCCGAACCGCCCCGACCGTTTCAGGTGTAGTTTTCAGGGAGATAGATAACGAAACAGATGACAAAAACCACAGTGTCATGAAGGGGCGGAGTGTAACAGCTTTTGTGACGCGCCGCATAAAATATCCCATAAGGCATTTCCCCAATCCATAAGTTCGATAAGGTTATCCCCATGCATATAAATGCAAGGAGGCCTAAGTCTATGAAAAAACCCGTCGTTGCTCTGCTGGCAGTGGTTATTGTGCTGGCCGCTGCCGTCGGCGGCTGGCTGTGGTATCAGAGCCACCAGGATCGCGGCTTGACCCTCTACGGCAACGTGGATATTCGCACGGTCAACATGAGCTTTCGCGTTGCCGGTCGCCTCGCGTCCCTTGCCGTTGATGAGGGAGATACGATTAAAGCCGGGCAGGTACTGGGAGCGCTGGACCAGGCCCCCTATGAAAACGCGCTGATGCAGGCTAAAGCCAGCGTTGCCGTTGCCGAGGCGCAGTATGACCTGATGCAGGCGGGCTATCGCGACGAGGAGATTGCCCAGACCGAGGCGGCGGTACGGCAGGCCAAAGCGGCTTACGACTATGCGCAGAACTTCTACGCCCGCCAGCAGGGACTGTGGAAAAGCCGCACCATTTCAGCCAACGATCTGGAAAACGCTCGCTCGTCCCGGGATCAGGCCCGTGCGACGCTGAAATCTGCCGAGGATAAGCTGAGTCAGTACCGCACCGGCAACCGCCCGCAGGATATCGCCCAGGCGAAGGCCAGCCTTGAGCAGGCCCAGGCCCAGCTGGCGCAGGCTGAACTGGATCTGCATGATACCACCCTGATCGCCCCCGCCGACGGCACGCTGATGACCCGCGCCGTGGAGCCAGGCAGCATGCTCAATGCGGGCAGCACCGTGCTGACCCTGTCACTCACCCGCCCGGTATGGGTGCGGGCTTACATTGATGAACCTAACCTGGGCCGGGCGAAACCCGGCAGCGAACTGCTGCTCTATACCGACGGTCGTCCGGACAGGCCGTATCACGGCAAGGTGGGGTTCGTCTCCCCCACCGCCGAATTCACGCCGAAAACCGTGGAAACGCCGGATCTGCGCACCGACCTGGTCTACCGCCTGCGCATCATTGTGACCGACGCCGATGACGCCCTGCGCCAGGGGATGCCGGTTACCGTTCAGTTTAACGATGGGCCGGGCAATGAGTGACCCCGCGATCCGGCTTAGTGGGCTGGTAAAACGCTTTACCGGCATGGAGAAGCCCGCCGTCGCGCCCCTCACCTGCACCATCCAGAGCGGGTACGTCACCGGGCTGGTGGGTCCTGACGGGGCGGGTAAAACCACGCTGATGCGCATGCTTGCCGGACTGCTCAAGCCCGATGCAGGCAGTGCCAGCGTGCTGGGTCTCGATCCCATTCACGACGATCGCGCCCTGCACGCTTCGCTGGGCTATATGCCGCAGAAGTTCGGCCTGTACGAAGACCTGACGGTGATGGAGAACCTGATCCTGTATGCCGATCTGCGCAGCGTTATCGGCGATACGCGACAGAAAACGTTTGCCCGGCTGCTGGAATTTACCGCCCTCGGTCCCTTTACCAACCGGCTGGCGGGCAAGCTCTCCGGCGGGATGAAGCAGAAGCTGGGCCTGGCCTGTACCCTGGTGGGCGAACCGAAAGTGCTGCTGCTGGATGAACCCGGCGTCGGTGTAGATCCGATTTCCCGCCGCGAGCTGTGGCAGATGGTGCACGAGCTGGCGGGCGAAGGGATGCTGATCCTCTGGAGTACCTCCTATCTTGATGAAGCCGAGCAGTGTCGCGACGTGCTGCTGCTCAACGAAGGAGAGCTGCTCTATCAGGGCCAGCCCACCACGCTGACCCAGAGCATGGCCGGGCGCAGCTTTCTGCTGCACAGCCCGCAGGAGTCCAACCGCAGGCTGCTGCGGCGGGTGCTGAGGCTGCCCCAGGTGAGCGATGGCATGATCCGGGGTCGCTCGGTGCGCCTGATCCTCAAGAAAGAGGCCAGCGCAGAGGATATTCGCCGCGCGGAGGGGATGCCGGAGATTGAGATAGCCGAAACCACGCCGCGCTTTGAAGATGCGTTTATCGACCTGCTTGGCGGGGCGGGAACCCAGGAGTCACCCCTTGGCGCGATCCTGCATACCGTGGAGGGATCGCCGGAGGAGACGGTGATTGAGGCAAAATCGCTAACTAAAAAATTTGGCGACTTTGCGGCGACGGACAACGTCGATTTTGCCGTCAAGCGCGGCGAAATCTTCGGCCTGCTGGGACCCAACGGTGCAGGCAAATCCACCACCTTTAAGATGATGTGCGGCCTGCTGGTTCCCACCGCCGGTAAGGCGCTGGTGCTGGGTATGGATCTGAAAGTTAGCTCTGGCAAAGCCCGCCAGCGGCTGGGCTATATGGCGCAGAAGTTTTCTCTCTACGGCAACCTCACCGTGGAGCAGAACCTGCGCTTCTTCTCCGGGGTCTATGGCCTGCGCGGGCGGGCGCAGAGCGAGAAGATCGCTCGCATGAGCGGGGCGTTTAGCCTCACCAGCATCGCCTCCCACGCCACTGACGCCCTGCCGCTGGGCTTCAAGCAGCGGCTGGCGCTGGCCTGCTCGCTGATGCACGAGCCGGATATCCTGTTTCTTGACGAGCCGACCTCCGGCGTCGATCCCCTTACCCGCCGCGAGTTCTGGCTGCATATCAACAGCATGGTAGAGAGAGGCGTTACCGTGATGGTGACCACCCACTTTATGGATGAGGCGGAGTATTGCGATCGCATCGGGCTGGTCTATCGCGGGAAGCTGATCGCCCACGGCACGCCGGACGATCTGAAAGCCCAGGCTGCAGATACGGAACAGACGGACCCGACCATGGAGCAGGCGTTTATTAGCCTGATTAACCGCTGGGACAGGGAGCATGCCGATGAGCGCTAGCGCAGTGTCATGGCGACGGGTACGCGCCCTGTGCGTTAAAGAGACGCGGCAGATCGTCCGCGACCCCAGCAGCTGGTTGATTGCGGTGCTGATCCCCCTCCTGCTGCTGTTTATCTTTGGCTACGGCATTAACCTTGACTCCAGCCGCCTGCGGGTGGGTATTCTGCTGGAGCAGCGCAGCGAAGAGGCGCTGGACTTCGCTCACGCCATGACTGGCTCGCCCTATATTGATGCCACTATCAGCGACAGCCGACAGGCGCTGGTCCAGAAGATGCAGGCCGGGCGGATACGCGGCATGGTGGTGATCCCGGTGGATTTCGCCGCTAATATGGCGCGCCCCGGCGTGGATGCCCCTATCCAGGTGATTACAGACGGCAGCGAGCCGAACACCGCCAACTTCGTGCAGGGCTACACGGAGGGGATCTGGCAGCTATGGCAGATGCAGCGGGCGGAAGATCGGGGCGAAACCTTTGAGCCGCTGATCGACGTCCAGACCCGCTACTGGTTTAACCCGGCCGCTATCAGCCAGCACTTTATTATCCCCGGCGCGGTGACCATCATTATGACGGTGATCGGCGCCATCCTGACCTCGCTGGTGATTGCCCGCGAATGGGAGCGCGGCACCATGGAGGCCCTGCTCTCGACGGAGGTGACCCGCGTCGAGCTGCTGCTCTGTAAGCTGATCCCCTACTACTTCCTCGGCATGCTGGCGATGCTGCTCTGCATGCTGGTCTCGGTGTTTATTCTCGGCGTGCCCTACCGTGGCTCGCTGATCCTGCTGTTTCTTATCAGCAGCCTGTTTTTGCTCAGCACGCTGGGAATGGGGCTGCTTATCTCCACCGTCACCCGCAACCAGTTTAACGCCGCCCAGGTGGCGC